>JBFWOK010000196.1:0-11875 GCA_050250555.1 Limisphaerales bacterium | reverse complement strand
GTAGGTCTGGGTTTCGCGTTCGATCTCGACGCCTTCCTTGGCTTCGACGGCCTGGTTGAGACCGTCGCTCCACCGGCGACCCGGGAGGGCCCGGCCGGTGTGTTCGTCGACGATGATGACCTTGTTGTCCTGGACGACGTAGTTGACGTCGCGTTCGAAGAGGCAGAAGGCCTTGAGCAGCTGGGAGATGACGTGGATTTTCTGGGCCCTGGCCTCGAAATCGGCCTGCGCTTTCTGCTTGGCTTCGAGGCGTTGGCGGCCATCGAGATCGGGGGCGGTGTCGATCTCGTGGAACTGGGTGCCGATGTCCGGAAGCATGAAGGCGTCGGGATCGTCGGGGCGGAGGAACTGGCGGCCCTTCTCCGTGAGATCGGAGTCGTGTCCCTTTTCGTCGATGGCGAAGTACAACTCCTCCTTCTCGGCGTAGAGGAGTTTCTTGGACTGATCGGCGTGGAGGGACAACTCCGCCTTGTTCATGAGGCGGATGTTTTCGGCGGTTTCGACGGCGCGCAGGAATTCGGGAAGGCGGGGCTGACCCTGTTTCACCCGGAAGAGGAGGATCCCGATTTGGCGTTCGAGTTCGTCCTTGTCGGTTGGGTTGGAACCGTCCTCGGGATGGAGCTTCTTGATGAGCGCGTTGGCTTCGGCGAGGAAGTCGAGGCAAAGGCGTTTCTGGGCCTTTTCGAGGCGCTCGATGGCGGGCCGGTAATCCTCGTAGATCTTGTTGTCGGTGTGGACGACGGCGGGTCCGGAGATGATGAGCGGGGTGCGGGCTTCGTCGATGAGGATGGAGTCGACCTCGTCGACGATGGCGAAGTAGTGGCCGCGCTGGACCTGTTCCGCGACGGTGACGGCCATGCCGTTGTCGCGGAGGTAATCGAAACCGAATTCGGAATTGGTGCCGTAGGTGATGTCGCAGGCGTATTGGGCGCGGCGGACTTCGGGCGATTGGTCGTGCTGAATGCAGCCGACGGTGAGGCCGAGGTACTTGTAGAGGCCGCCCATCCATTCGCTGTCGCGGGCGGCGAGGTAATCGTTGACGGTGACGACGTGGACGCCGCGGCCGGTGAGGGCGTTGAGGTAGACGGGCAGGGTGGCGACGAGGGTCTTGCCCTCGCCGGTCGCCATTTCCGCGATGCGTCCACTGTGAAGCGCGTAGCCGCCGATCAACTGCACATCGAACGGGACCATATCCCACACGATGGCGTGTCCACGGACGTGGACCTCGTGTTTCGAGGCCGCCATGCGGCGGCAGGCGTTTTTGACGACGGCGAATGCCTCGGGGAAGATTTCGTTCAACCGGGCGGCGAGGGCGTCCTGCTCGTCGATCGCGGCGAGCTCTTGTTTCCAGGCGGCGGTCTTTTCGCGCAGAACCTCGTCGGAAACGGATTGGAGCTGCAGCTCGATTTCATTGATCCGATCCACCACGGGGCGCAGCTTCCTGACCTCGCGATCGTTCTTGGTGCCAATTATCTTCCGGACGAAGTAGCCCAGCATGGTGTTCCTATCCCTTCCGAAAAGGGTCGGCCACGCTACGCGTCAGGGGGGGACCCGTCAAAGGCTTTCCCGGATGGTAGATCGGGCGATCGGGCGCGGTGCATCTCCCAGTTGTCGGCGCTCCCGCGATAAACGCCTGCGAGCGATGCGCGCCGTCAGGGTCGGAATCAGAATCGGAATCCTGTCCCTCAGTGAGTTAGGATGCTTGCCTATCCGCGAATCGCACATGGGAAACCTGAACGGTTCCTTTGGAGTGCGGGGCTCCGCACCGCTTTCGCTTGGGTGGGGATCGCAGTGGTTCGGCGCTCCATGGCGCTCCAAAGCGGCGCCGAGCGCCGCACTCTCCAAATGGGGAGGGTTCGCGGGACGGGGCTTTTGTCTCTTGCCGCGTTTGAAATTGGCTTTGCTGGCTCCTTGGGACCCTTAACCTGTCGACCTGATGTTGCTGGAGTTCACCAAGATGACGGGTGCGGGGAACGATTTCATCGTTGCCGACAACCGGTCCGGATTCCTCCGTCCGACACGCGAGCAGGTGGCCCGGTTGTGTCACCGGCAGTTTGGGGTCGGGGCCGATGGTCTGATGCTTTGGGTGCCCTGCGGGAGCGGGAAGGCGGATTGGGCTTGGCAGTTCTGGAATTCGGACGGGTCCGACGCCGAGATGTGCGGGAATGGCGCTCGGTGCTTCGCGCGGTTCATTCAACGCGGGCTGGGAGGGAGCGTGGCGCCGCTGACGGTGGAGACGGCCGCGGGGGTCATTCGGGCGGAGTTCGAGGGCGATCGGGTGACGGTGGGTCTGACGGAGCCGCGGGAGCTGCGGCTGCGTGAGCGGGTGACGACCGGGGCGGGGCCCATCGAGGTGCATTCGGTGAACACAGGGGTTCCACATGCCGTTGTGTTCGTTGAGGATGCGGACAAGGCGATGGTGGTGGAACGGGGGAGGGAGCTGCGATTCCACCCGCACTTTGGCCCCCGGGGGACCAACGTGAATTTCGTGGAAAGAAAGGGCCCTGGCCGGATTCGGGTTCGCACCTACGAGAGGGGGGTCGAAGGGGAGACGCTGGCGTGCGGGACCGGGGTGAGTGCCGGCGCGCTGATCACGGCCCTGCTGGATGGTGTTCCAGCGCCGATCCGGGTCCTGGTGCAAGGCGGCGACGAGTTGCGGGTGGATTTCGATGCCGGCGACGATGGGTTGAAGAATGTGAGACTCAACGGGCCGGCCACGTTCGTGTTCGAGGGGCGGATCGAACTTTGAGCCTTTGAGCCTGGAAACCGCGGTTTCAACCACGGAAGGCTCGGAACACACGGAAGGGGCCCGGTGGTTCGGTCTTGTCCTCATCCAGCAGGCGTTTCAACCACGGAAGGTTCGGAACACACGGAAAGGGGGGAGGGAGTTGGAGATTCGAAATGGGGCACGGAAGTTGGGCGATGGCTGACGGTCTGGCATTCCGGAGAAATCCATTTCCTGAATTGGACCGATATCGCATGCTCGCCGTCCCATGTTGACTGGGACTTACACGGCGATTGTGACGCCGTTCCGCGACGGGAAAATCGATGAGGAAGCGCTGCGGCGCCTGGTGCGACTCCAGGTGAAAGGCGGCGTTGACGGCATCGTTCCGGTCGGAACCACCGGCGAATCACCCACGCTCGACTATGAGGAGCACATCCGGGTGGTGGAGGTGGCGGTGGAGGCGGCCGCGGGGAAGATCCTGGTGATCGCCGGGACGGGTGGGAACTCCACGAAGGAAGCGATTGAGCTGACTCGGGAGGCGGAGCGTGTGGGCGCCGACGCGTCCCTGCAGGTCGGGCCGTACTACAACAAGCCGACGCCCGAGGGGATGTACCAGCATTTCAGGGAGGTTGCGCGGTCGACCCGACTTCCGCTGATCCTTTACAGCATCCCCGGCCGCTGCGGCATCGACATTTCGGTCGACACCGTGCGACGGCTGGCGGCGGATTGTCCGACCGTCGTGGGGATCAAGGAGGCCGGCGGCAACGCGGATCGGGTGAGTCAATTGCGGGCGGCCTGCGGTCCGCGTTTCTCGATCCTGAGCGGTGACGACGCGTTGACCCTGCCCTTCATGAGTGTCGGGGCGCACGGCGTGGTCAGCGTGGCGTCGAATGTCGCTCCGAAAGCCGTCGCGCGGATGGTGGACGCCTTCGCGCGCGGGGATCTGAAGGGAGCAATCCGCGCGCACGAGCGCCTTCACCCGTTGTTCAGGGATCTCTTCATTGAGACGAATCCGATTCCGGTGAAGACGGCGCTGGCTCTGATGGGGCTGGTGGCGGAGGAGTTCCGGCTGCCGCTGTGCCCGATGTCGAAGGCGAACCTGGAGACGCTGGCTGCGACGCTCAGGACCTCCGGGCTTCTTCGTTGAGTGAGGCACGAAGCCGCGACCGATCACGATTTCGAGTCAGGGTCAGAGCCAAATCCCGCATCCCGGACCCCCGTTTCCCATTTCCACGCCGAAAGTCATGACACGAGTTCTCATCAATGGTTCCAAGGGTCGGATGGGTCAGTCCCTGCTGACCTGCGCGGCGAGCATGTCGGACGTCCAGGTGATCGCGGGTGTTGACGTCGGGGATGAACTCAGTGGCGCGATCGCCGACTGCGAGGTGGTGATCGATTTCAGTTTTCACTCGGTGACGCCGAGGGTGGCCCGGCTTTGCATGGAGAAGCGGAAGGCGCTGGTGGTGGGGACGACGGGGCATTCGGAGGCGGACAAGGTGGTGTTGCGCGAGGCGGCGGCGGTCATCCCGATGGTTTGGGCCAGCAATTTTTCGACCGGGGTGAACACGCTGTTCTGGCTGACGCGGAAGGCGGCGGAGATCCTTGGGCCCTCGTTCGACCTCGAGGTGGTGGAGATGCATCACCGGATGAAGAAGGATGCGCCGAGCGGCACGGCGACCACGCTGCTGGAGATTCTGGGTCAGGCGAGAAGGCTCCAGCTCGAGAAGGCCCTTCGGCACGGACGCCAAGGAATCACAGGTGAACGCACCTCCGCCGAGATCGGGATCCATGCGCTCCGAGGAGGGGACGTCGTGGGTGACCACACGGTGATCTTCGCGACCCAAGGGGAACGGGTTGAATTGACCCACAAAGCCAGCAGCCGAGACACCTTCGCCAACGGAGCGCTCCGGGCGGCCCAATGGATCGTCGGGAAACCCGCGGGGATCTACGACATGCAGGACGTTCTCGGGCTGAGATGATGGGGGCGAGCGGGCCGGGGGCGTGGGCTCTCCCCGGGGCCGTTCGCGGGTGTGGCGGCGGGCGGCCGTCGAGCCGGAGCTTCAACCACCGAACCATTTTCCCAACGCGCGCGCATGGCCACCCGAGTCAAGATCTGCGGCATCACCAGCCTCGACGACGCCCTGACGGCGGTGGAGGCGGGTGCCGACGCATTGGGCTTCATGTTCTATCCCCCGAGTCCGAGAAACGTCCGACCGGACATTGTCAGGAGCATCGTGGAGCAACTCCCTCCGTTCGTCGCGAAGGTGGGGGTTTTCGTGAACGCGGATGAAGCCCAGATCCGGGCCGTCCGGTTGGAGTCGGGGATCGACTCGGTGCAGCTTCACGGCAAGGAACCGCCGGAACTCTGCCGGAGTCTGGCTCCGATTCCGGTGTTGAAGGCGTTCCGAATGGAAGGTCCGAATTCTTTGCGGGCGCTGGAGCCGTACGCGGGCTGCGCCTGGCTGCTGGACAGTTACGTGGCGGGTGTTTTCGGGGGCACCGGGCAGACGTTCAACTGGGATCTGGCGTGCGAGGCGGTTCGTCGCGGGGGCCGGGTGGTGCTGGCGGGGGGGCTGACGTCGGACAATGTGGCGCGCGCGATCGCGGCGGTGACCCCGTATGCGGTGGATGTGTCGAGCGGCGTCGAGGCGGCGCCGGGGAAGAAGGATCCGGCCAAGGTTCGGGCCTTCATTGAGGCCGCGAAGACCGCGTAGCGCGAGGCGGCGAGCTCGCGGACTGGCGGAGTGGCGGCTAGGCCCGGGCGGAGACCGGGGAGGTCTTGGCGCTGGGATCGGTCGGCGACGCGGGGCTTCCGTTAGGCGGGTTCGTGGTGAATCGCTCGTGGATGTGGCTGGGCCAGCCTTCCGTGAAAAATCGAAACAGCCAGCCGCCGTGTTCGCGAAGGCGGTGGTATCCGGCCTTGAGATCGAGAATCATCGTGATGCGCCGGTTGGGGCAGTTCAGTTCCCCGGTGTCATGGGTGGCGACCGGCTGGAAACCGAGCACCCGGGTATGGAAATTGAACGGACTGTGGGCCTCGCCTTCGAAGATGTCGGTGACGTAGTGGGTGTAGCCCCGCTCGATCGTCTCCCGGCTCGCCTCGCGCATCAGGGCTCCGACGACGACCATGTGGCGCCGGTATTCCGGCAGCACGGCGAAGCGCCCGATCTCCGCGATCCGATTCTTTCGGATGAACTCGTCGAGGTTGATGCCGCCGATCGTTTTGAAGCCGTACTCCTGGTAAAGCTCCAGGGGGAGGTCGTAGAGGACGCGCAGCGTGCCCACGGGACGGTCTCCGTCGAGAACGACGAACCACGAGACGCTGGCTTTTCCCAGCTCATCGTCCGGGAAAAGCTTCTCGTCGAGGGTGATCCAGTTCTTCTCCTGCTTGTAGGTGGCCCGCATGACCTCAATGGCCAGCGTGCGGTCGGCATCCCCCGCCACTCGGATCACGCGCAATCGATCACTCAAAGCCATGGTGTTTTCTCCTAGTGGAATCTGAATCCCACGATTTCCCGCTGAGCCGGCCGATCTCCCGCATGATGTGGGCGTGCCACGCTCGAACGTCGTCGCGTGACGCATCCCCGGCATGTTGCGGCGGATGAAGCGGCTGGCCAATAAAGATTTCCATCGGCGACCGATCGCGGATCGGCCGGTTTTCGGGTTGCCCCGGAAAGCGGATCCCGACGGGCAGAACGGGGGCCCGGGCTTCGAGCGAAAGCCGGGCCGCGCCGTCGAAGCCCCGCAAAAGCCTCGTGGGATGGCGATTGGTGGTGCCCTCGGGGAAGATTCCGATCGAGCCGCCTTCGTGGAGCACGCGAGCCGCCTGTTCGAACGCGGGACCTTTCCGTTCGAACGCGGGTCGAAAGACGTTGAGGAACGCGGGGCGCGCCGGTTTGCGGACCAGCAGGATGCTATCTCCGGCGCGGAGGACGGTCGCCAATCCCGGGATCAGCGCGAAGTTCCAGTCGGCAATGAACCGGACCAGCTTTCCGTTTCGTTCGAAGGCGAACAGGGCGGGAAGAAGCAAAGCTTCGAGCCGGGTGCTGTGGTTCATCACCGCGATGAAGGGATCCTGGCCGGAGGCGAGGCGGTCCGCCCCGTGGACGGTAACGATATCGCGACCCAGGCTGGCGTAGAGGAATCGCAACGTGGCCCGACTCAATCGGCGGGGAAGGAGCGGCAGGGGGCGACGCCAGATTTCACGGGTTCCAGGTCGCGTCCAGGTTTTCCCAAGTTGTTCCTTGGGAACCGGATGATTGTTGTCCTGGTGGTGGGTAGCGCGAACCGAGGCCGATGTTCCCGAGGGTGTTTCTGGAACGGCTTTGTCCCCCGGTGGCGGGGTCTGAATGGCGGTCGGCGAAATCAACAAAACTGTCGGGAGCAGAACAGAAGGCGCGGAGCCTTAGCAAGGCAGGAGTTCGCGGTATCGGGGGAGGGGATTGCCGTTTGGAAAACCAGACGCATTGACACTCCCATGGCGCCCACCTAGGCTGCGGCCCCATTTTGACCTGAGCGGCTGCCGTTCCCAACTGCCTCTGCTGGGAACGCCAACCAAGGTCCGGAAAGGAAGTGACGCAGCGTGACCGAGATCAAATTGAAAAAGGGAGAGCCTGTTGAGAAGGCGCTCCGACGCCTGAAAAAGAAGGTGGATCGCGAAGGTATCCTTCGGGAAGTTCGCAACCATCGGCATTACGAAAAGCCCAGCGAGCGACGTCGCCGGAAGCTGAAAGTTGCGCGTTTCAACGCAATGCTCAGCGCCCGCTACGCCGACCTCTAAGTCGAGTCGAATTGAGTTGAGTTAAGTTGGATGGCCAGGGTTTGTGGCCGGAGGTTGCCTGAAGAATCTCCGGCCACGCCGTTTTTCAGGTTTGCGTCGCGGCCGAAGGCCCCGACGGCCCTGAGCGTCCGTCGTTTCGGGGGAGGGCGACGGGTGATGGCCGACAGCTGATGGGTGTTGAGAACCTCGGATCCGACCCCCGTTTTGTGCTCGAACCGCTGATTTCATTTCACATTCCGATCCATGTATTCGCTTTCCTCGTGCTGGAACTCGGGTCGCCACACCTGTGGGCGGCAGATGCTGAATGAAATCCGATCCCTGGGTTTCGAGTACGCCGAGCTCAGTCATGGGATCCGTCTGGGGCTTCTCCCGGGGATCATCGAGGCGGTGGAAGCCGGGGAGATCAAGATCACTTCCCTTCACAATTTCTGTCCGCTGCCCATGGGGGTGATGCATGCGGCCCCGAACCTGTTCAAGTTCACGGCGCTGGACCGCAAGGAGCGCGACAACGCGTGGAAGCACACGCTGAAGACGCTCGACACGGCGGCCCGGCTCAACGCGATTGTGGTCGTTCTCCACATGGGAGCGGTCGACATGAAGGACTACACCGACCGCCTGCTCGACATGATCGGGGAGGGCCGGAAGGAGACCCCCAAGTACGAGAAGCTTCTCGAGGAAGCCCTGCAGAAGCGCGAATCCCGCAAGGAACCGCACCAGGACGCCGCCCACGCCTTCCTGCACGCCCTCGCCAACGAGGCGTCGCAGCGGGGCCTCAAGCTCGGAATCGAGAACCGGGAAGCCCTGGAGGAGATTCCGTTCGAGAGCGATTTTCACCTGTTCTTCCGGGAGTTCCAGGAATCGAGCGTCGGCTACTGGCACGACACCGGACACGGCCAGATCAAGGAGAACCTCGGAGTCATCCATCACGCGATGCACGTGGGCGGCCTGGCGGACAGGCTTCTCGGTTTTCACATCCATGACGTCGCCTATCCGGGCCGGGACCATCTTGTTCCCGGGACGGGGACGATCGACTACGCGGCGCTCAAGCCGTACGTGAAGCCGGAACACGTCAAGGTCCTCGAACTCAGTCCCGGAGCGCCGGCGGAACTGATTCCGGAAGGGCTCGCCCACATCCGGGGTTTGTGGGGCCCGGAGTGAAGTGAAGTGAAGCGGAAGCTTCGGCGCGCGTGGTCCGTGGCGTGGCGGACGGGAGTCACCGTCCTGTTGATGGCGTGGGCCTTCCACGCCATTTTCCACGACCAATGCCGGATTCTGCTCGCCGCCCAGGACATCGACCTCGATGCGATGCCCCGGCTGGAACGCTGGATGACCGTCTGGCGGCTCGGTCCGGCCGAACTGGGTCGGACGCTCATTGGGGTTCGGACCGGATGGCTCGCCGCCTCGATCGGTTTGTGGGGCCTCACCATCGTCATGGGATCATGGCGCTGGCTCCTGATCCTTCGTTCCCAGGGGCTCGATCCCGGATTTCGGAAGACGCTGGAAATCTCGCTCGTCGCCCATTTCTTCAACTCGTTCCTGCTCGGCTCGGCGGGCGGTGATGTTCTGAAGGCCTACTACGCGGCCCGTGTCACCCGGCACATGAAGACCGAGGCCGTGACGACCGTCCTCCTCGACCGGGTTCTTGGACTCTTCACGATGCTCGGGTTCGCGGTGGTCCTGATGGCTCCCAACGTCGAACTCATTCTGGCCCACCGAGAAACGCAGATCCTCGCGGTCGTCGTCCTCGGAATGTTCGCCGCGAGCAGCATCGTCCTCTGGTTGTCCCTGCGGGGTGGTGTGTCCGGCGTGTTCCCACGGGCGCGGCAACTGCTTGCGAAGCTTCCCAAGGGCGAACTCCTGTCACGCGGCATCGAGGCGGGCCGAAATCTGGGGCGCAAGCCCGGAATGGTGTTGCGGACGGTGCTGGCCTCGGTGCTTCTGACCGTCCTTTGCGTCCTTCAGCTGCTGACCCTGATCTGGGGCTACGGGATCGAGGCGCCACTCGCGCCCTTGTCCTTTGTAGTGCCCTCGGTGATCTGCATCTCGGCCCTTCCGCTCACCCCGAACGGATTGGGGGTTCGGGACAATCTCTACATGTACCTCCTCAGTCTTCCGCAGATCGGAATCAGCGCGGGGACCGCGGTCGCCATCTCGCTCGTGGCGTATGCGTGCAGCCTCGTCTGGAGCGCGATCGGCGGGGTGTTGTACCTCCTGATGCGCCGCGAGAAAGACCTCGCCCAGGCGGTGGCCGAGGAGCGAGCCGACGCGGCGAGGGAGCAAGACTGAGAACGGGTCCGTACTTGGAAGGCTCTTTCCGGGTTGACCCCAACCTTGATGAACCCGGAGCTTGCCACCGTGGAACCCGCACCGCCCCCGGCGGCACTCGCCGGCAAATGCCTTGTGGTCATCGGTGGCACGACCGGACTGGGCGTTTCCGCCGCGCGCGCCTTTCTCGCGGCGGGAGCGGCCGGGGTCGTGGTCACTGGTCGCAATCCCGAGAGCGCCGCCGCCGCGCTCGCGACCCTCGGCCCCAAGGCGCGCGCCGTCACCGGCGACGCCTGTGAATCGGGGCACGCCCCCGAGGCCATCGCCGGAGCACTTGAGGCGTTTGGCCGATTCGACGGCCTCTACCATGTCGCCGGCGGGAGTGGTCGGAGAATGGGCGATGGCCCGCTTCACGAGGTCACCGAGGAAGGGATCCACGCGACCCTCCGGCTGAATCTCGAGTCGCTCATCCTGTCGAACCGGGCGGCGGTCCGGCAGTTTCTCGCCGACAAGACTCCCGGGGTCCTGCTCAACATGGGTTCCGTCCTCGGGTGGTCCCCGTCTCCCAGGCACTTCGCCACCCACGTCTATGCCGCGGCGAAATCGGCCATCATCGGATTCACCCGCTCCATCGCGTCGTACTACGCCGCCGACGCCATCCGCGCGAACGTCATCGCCCCCGCGCTGGTGGAGACGCCGATGGCGCGTCGCGCGGCCGGGGATCCGGGAATCCAGGCGTTCATCCGAACCAAGCAGCCGCTCGACGGAGGGCGGATCGGACGGCCCGACGATTGCGATGGAGCGGCTGTGTTCCTGCTGTCCGATGCGGCCCGGTTCGTCACCGGCCAGGTGCTCGCCGTGGACGGGGGATGGACGGTGAGCGAAGGGCAGTTTCCCTCCGCATGAACTTCATGGCGCGCCACGAATCATGAGCACGGCCGGTTCCTACGTCCTCGGCCTCGACCTCGGTGGGTCCAGCGTGAAGGCGGTCGCGCTCTCCCCGGATGGCGATTCGTTGGCCGAGGCGAACCGACCCTTCGAGGCGGAACGTCCGGGGCACTTCGCGGAGACGGTGCGGGATCTGGCGGGTGACATGATCCGCGCCCGCGGCGGCGCCGCGCCCGCCAGCATCGGACTCTCGGCACCCGGGTTGCCGGCACGCGACGGAAGGTCCATCGCGTATCTTCCGAATCGTCTGGCGGGCATCGAGGGGCTCGACTGGTCGGAGTTCCTCGGCCTCGGGGTGGCCATTCCGGTCCTCAACGACGCGCAGGCCGCGCTGGTGGGGGAGTCCTGGCTGGGTGCCGCCCGCGGACGTTCGAACGTGGTCCTGCTGACGCTCGGTACGGGAGTCGGCGGAGCCGCGATGGTTGATGGACACCTTCTGCGCGGCCATGTCGGAAAGGCGGGTCACGTGGGGCACATCTCCCTGGATCCGGAAGGTGAACGGGACATCTGCGGGACGCCGGGCAGCCTCGAACTGGCGATCGGCAACGTGACCGTGTCCGAACGAAGCGGCGGCCGGTATGCGACGACGCACGCCCTGATCGATGCGCATCGGGCGGGCGATCCGAAAGCGACACGAATCTGGCTGAAGTCCGTTCGGGCCCTGGCCGCTGGAATTGTTTCGTTGGCGAATGTGCTCGATCCCGAAGTGGTGGTGGTGGGCGGAGGAATCGCCGCGGCGGGCGACGCCCTGTTCGGGCCGCTTCGCGAGCGGATCGGGGAAACCGAGTGGCGCGCGTGCGGTCACGCGGTCCGGATTGTTCCGGCGCGGCTCGGTGACAAAGCGGGCGCCGTGGGAGCGGCGCGGCACGGCATGGTGTGGCGGCACGCCAAATGAACCTGGAAACGCCGGTTTCAACCACGGAAGGTTCGGAACACACGGAAGGGGAGAGAGCAGGAGAGGCGGTGGGTAGGCTCCGGCGGGCGACCGGCATTCCTTCGGCAACCCAATCTCATTCCGATCTATCCGAGGTTGGTACCGCTGTTTCCGGGCTCAGGAAAGGATGGGCGTCACCGGTTTGGCGCCGTCTTCGACCAGGCGGACCGGGCGACCGTTGATCACGACTTCCATATGGGCGGGATTCAGACCGAGCTGGTGC
>JBFWOK010000195.1:0-11876 GCA_050250555.1 Limisphaerales bacterium | reverse complement strand
TCGGTTGACCGGACCCGAAGTATCCCGCAGTGGAGAACTGCGAGTAGGTCGGCCATTGAGAAGCAGCCACCAACGTGGGAGGCGTTGGCCCGATGGACCATTTGGGCTGAGAGAACCCGGATGCGGCGTGCGAGAGCTATGCTTTCAGAGTTCAATCTGGCAATTGCCTCGGATGCAGTCTTGCTCGTCATGCGGGTTCTTCGCCTCAAAGAGTTTCGAGCTCGGTTCCAAGCGCAACGACGACTCCGCTGAAGCCCAGACGTCCGCGAAGATCAGCGAGGATTTCGGCTTTGTAGGCGAGGGCCGTGAGGACGATGGCGTCGACCGGGTCGTGGAGAAGCTGTTCCGGAGGAACGACGCGGAGGTGCTGAACCGGTGTGTGGAGGCCTTGCTTGTGTGGGTCCGAGTCGATGACGTACTCGATAGCTTCTAGGCCGGACACCGCCATGGCCGAGAGCCCCTTCCCGCCCGCGCCCCAAACCGCAATCCTGCGCCCGAGAGCTCGCTGTTCCTGGACCCAGACGCGAAGCGATCCGAGCAGGTCATGGACCTTCTCGTTGAAGCCTTGGAACGTGAGCGATCGAGCCACCCGGACAATGGCGACATTGAATTCGCCGTTCATTCCGTGACTGGTTTCGAGCACATCATACCCGGTTGATTCGAGCGCGAGTCGAAGGGTCGAAAGGGAGAAGTAATTCAGGTGATCCGCAAAAAAATCGTAGAACCGATGGGACCCAAGGGCTTGTTCGAGGCTGGGCACTTCGACGAGTCCCACACCGTCCGGAGAGATTGACTTCCGAATGCCGAGGAGAAACTCCCTGGGATCGGCAACATGTTCGAGGACCTGCCTGCACGCGAAGGCATCATAAGGTCCATCCGGCACGGGTGCCGACCGATGGACGTAGTCCGAATGGACGACGTATCCGCGGGCTTCCGCGAGCGCGCGGAATTTCGCGGATGGTTCGTTGCCCACAACCCGGGCGCCCGCCGCGTGGAGGTGATCGAGGTAGTTTCCGTCGCCGCATCCGACCTCGACGATCCGCTTATCCTGCAGCCCAAACCGCGCGACAAATTCGCGTGCCTGTTCCCGTTGGTACGCCTGCATTTGCGATGAATGACTCACCGTCATCAGGTAGTCGTCGTAATAGGATTCATCGAAGGCGGGATCAATCTGAACAAACGAACAGACATCACAGCGCCAAACGCGCAGGTCGATCGGCATATCCGTCGCGAAATCCGCGGGCTCGAGCAGGCGGGAGATGTTGGCCGGAGAATGAGGAAGATCGAGAAACGGCAGACGGGCCCGTTCTCCGCAGAGCCGACAAGGGCGGGCTGCGGCCTCTGATGGAGTCGGGGATGGGGCGGAGTTCATTTTGCGACCGATTTGTGCCAGGCGATGGTTTCGCGGAGTCCTTCGGAAAGGGAGAAAAGAGGAGCCCAGTTGGTGGCCTGCTTTAGCCTTCGGCAATCGGCCTGGAGCCACATGACCTGGTCGGGACGATAGGGAATCGCACCGAATCCGAGGGGCAAAGCAGGGTCGATCTGGTCGCGAACCAGGGCGACGATCTCCCGAAGGGGAATTGCCTCCCCGGAACCGAGATTATAGAGGCCGCGGGCTTCGGGAGTGGACGCAACGGCAGCAAACGCCTCGGCGGCATCACGAACGAACAGATAGTCCCAACGCTGGCGGCCTTCCGTGAGCTCCGGGCGCTCCCGTGCAAGCAAGGCGCGGATCAGGGACGGAATCATCCACTCGGGATTGTCACCCGGGCCGTAGGTTGAAAAGACGCGAAGCCAGGCAAACCGCATTCCGAGCAGTTCGACGGCCCTGCCGGCAAGGTGATAGGTCGCGAGCTTCGCCGCTCCGTACAGGGTGGTTGGCCGTGTCGGGGCGTCTTCGTTGATCGCCCCTTCCTGGGGACCGTATTCGGCCTGGGATCCTGCGCCGATCCAGGTTTGGCAGCCGACATCGGCAGCGAGTTCGACGAGTCGCAAGGTGGATTCCACATTGGCATACGCCTGGGAGAGGTCATTGCGGTGCCGACTTGCGACTCCGTGCCAGGCCATGTGAAAGCACGTATCGGGACGAAAGGTGGCCAGGGTGTCCTTGAACCCGACGGGGTTGGCGAGGTCGCCCTGAATCTGAATGACCGAACCAGGCAGTTGGTGAAGTCTCCAATCGCTCGAGGTCGAACGTCGGAGAATCGCCACGGGAACTCCCGCTCCGACCAGGCGATGCACGAGAGCCGCGCCAAGAAAACCCGTTGCTCCCGTGACAAAGGCGCGCATCGGGTCAGATGAGGTCCAGAATCGACGTGAATTTGCCTCCGCGCTTCGCGAAGGGATCCAGGCGTTCTCGGATCTCATTCATGTACGCGTACGAGAACACGATGAGTTCATCGACGGGGTCCGAGGTCACGCGATCCGG
Source organism: Limisphaerales bacterium (assembly GCA_050250555.1). Taxonomy (GTDB): domain Bacteria; phylum Verrucomicrobiota; class Verrucomicrobiia; order Limisphaerales; family CAIMTB01; genus CAIMTB01. The sequence continues at coordinate 9,448 of JBFWOK010000195.1, read as the reverse complement.
GGAGACCACCGGGATGTGGGTCGCGGGGGTGAGGAGGCCATGGAAGCTGGAGTTCTGGTCGCACAAGTATTCGATCTCGCGCGTTGTCATCCCGGCCATCGCAAGCGTCATGACTCCTCGACCACCCGCGCCGTAACCCGCGAAGCGTCGGCCTGCCGCCCGGCCGGATTCGACATGTTTCCTGAATCGATCTATCCCGGCTCGAACCTGTGATCCGAACGCGGCGAGAGGTTCCCAGGATTCCAGAGCCAGGTCCCCGGCATTTGGAATGAAGTCGGATTCGATCACTTCGCTGCTTTCTGGTGTGGCGACCACCAGAAGAGAGTTTCCGCGCCGCTCGTTCTCGGGAAGGAGGTTGGATGTGACCAAACGGAAGCCGGATCGGGCGAGAAGGCGCTCCATAGTGGCGCCGGTCAGGTAGATGGAGTGCTCGTGTTCGAAGAGGCAGATTTCTCGGCGTTCGTTAATTTTTGCGAAATCGTGGATCTCGATGACGAGGAGTCCGCGTTTCGAATCGAGAACCGTCCGTACAAGTTCCAGGAAGGGCCCCGGCTCGGGCAGGTGGTCGAAAGTGTAGGTCAGCAGAACGACGTGTGCGGGCCGTTGGGCCTGGGGGATCTGTTCGACGCCATGGCAATCGAAGAGGGTCTGGATCGTCGGCACTCCGGCCGCGCGCGCGGCCTCGGTGAGGTCCGCTGACGGCTCGAATCCGAGGACCTCGGCACCCAGCTCCTGAAAGCATGCAAGCTGATGACCATCGCCGGATCCGATTTCCAGGACGCGGTCGCCCGGAGTCAGGTGGAAGCGCTGGAAAAGCTCGGTGGCCAGGCGCTTCATGAACCGGCGGGCAAAAGCCGAGGACGAGACCGTGTACCGATAGTCCCGGTAGTACTCCGTGACTTCCACGTCATGCTGGGTTTGGGCGGAATGACAGTCTTCACACCAGAATACCGCGATGTCGGCTCTGAATTCGGAGCCGGATCTTTCTGCGCTGACGAACTCGTCAGTGAACGGCATCGCGGGAAAACGGAGGAACTCACGAAGTCGTTTGCCGCCGCAAAGTCTGCAGGCGGATCGTGGATGGACGTGCCAGTTCATTCGGGACTGCGGTCAGTCTTTCGGGTGGAGTCAGGCTCTGTCGGGAGCGCCCATCGGACGCCTAGGGATAGCGCCGACGCCGTGTAGGTTTGAATCTGATCGCGCATTCGCCTTCCGGCGGCATCGGGGTCGTTGCTGTGACCGACATCGAAGTACCATTTGACCGTTTCTTGAACCGCTTCCTGGAATGTCCAGGCGGGACGCCAATGGAGAAGTGTGGCGGCCTTGTCGGTGCTGAGTTGGAGGAGATGCGCTTCGTGGGGGGCGTTGGGATCGCTGGCGTCCTCCCATTCTGCTGGAACATGCCGAAGCGCCTCCTCGATCAGTTGGCGGACGCTTCGGTTGCCATCATGGGACGGACCGAAATTGAAGGGGCCCATAAGCTCGGCGGACGCATGAGGTGCCGCGAGGGCCGCGGCAAGGGCCAGGTACCCGGAGAGCGGTTCCAGGACATGCTGCCAGGGGCGGGTGGCATTCGGATTGCGGACCTTTACAGGTCGATTCGAAAGCCACGCGCGCGCGCAGTCGGGGATGATGCGGTCCTCGGACCAGTCTCCGCCGCCGATGACATTGCCAGCTCGCGCGCTCGCGACCCGGACCGGGTGGTTGTTCAGGAACGAGCGTTTCCAAGCGGCGACGGCCAGTTCAGCCGCGGCCTTGCTGGAACTATAGGGGTCGAAGCCACCCAGGGAGTCGCCTTCCCGATAGCCATAGTGCCACTCGCGGTTTTCATAGCACTTGTCGCTGGTGACCATCACCGCGGCGCATGGATTCTTCAGTTTTCTCAAGGCTTCCATGACATGGAGTGTGCCCATGACATTCGATTGCCACGTGAGAATGGGCTCCCTATAGGAACGCCTGACGAGAGGCTGGGCGGCCAGATGAAACACGAAATCCGGGCGCGTCTCAGCGACCAGCCTTTGGACGCCGTCGGCATTCCGGATGTCGCCAAGGACAGTTTGGGTGCGCTCCCCGAGTCGAAGCTGGTCAAAGAGGGCGGGTTTCGTTTCGGGCGGGAGAGCGAGGCCAACCACCTCGGCGTCGAGATGAAGGAGCCATTCGCAAAGCCACGACCCCTTGAATCCTGTATGGCCGGTGACAAGGACCCGCTTCCCGGCGAATGCGCCGCCGAACGGCCGGCCCTCGGAGCGAGTGGGTTCCCTGGAGGACGACGGGTTCACGCGGCGGGAGAGGTCAATGACGGCTCAGACGAGGCGCGGGAGGGAAGTCGCATTCCGGGAGGCTATCGCGTTTTTACCAGACCTTCCAGGGCGCCGTGCCTGACTCCCACAGCTGATTGAGGTGTTGCGATTCCTGGTAGGTGTCCATCGGTTGCCACCAACCCTCGTGTCGGAACGAGTGGAGTTGGCCGTCGTCGACGAGGCGGCGAATGGGCTCGCGCTCGAAGGCACATGTCGGATCGTCCGGAAGGTAATCGAAGACTCCGGGTTCGCAGACCATGTAGCCACCGTTGACGTAGCCGACCTCGGCACGAGGCTTTTCCTGGAACGTGTGGATCTGCCCGTCCTTACCCAGAGTCAAGGCACCGAATCTCCCGGACGGATGCACGGCGCTGATGGTGACCTTTCGACCGAATCGCGCGTGCTCGTTGATCGCCGCGTTCAGGTCGATCGTGGACAAGCCATCCCCATACGTGAGGAGGAAAGTCTTGCCGGGATCGAGATACTTTTGGACGAGTTTCAACCGATAGGCCGTCTGGGATTCGGGCCCCGTGTCCGCAAGGGTCACCGTCCAATCCTCCTCGTCATGGTGAGCGTGGAATCGGCATTCATTCCGACGACCGAGCGATACGGTCACGTCGCACCGGTTCCATAGATAATTCCGGAAGTAGTCCTTGATCATCTCTCCCTTGTATCCGAGGCAGAGCACGAAGTCCCGATGCCCGAAGTGGGAGTAGTACTTCATGATGTGCCATAGGATCGGCTGACTGCCGATGGGGACCATGGGCTTCGGGCGGAACTCGGTTTCCTCTCGGAGCCGAGTGCCTTTCCCACCGCAAAGGATCACAACTTTCATGAACGGATGAAAGGGGACGCGTGGCGCCAGCGGATGGGCGTGCCTCCGGAGGAGGCGCAACCCTCTGTGAAGGCGCATTTTGTGGGGGGAACCTGATCGCGATCGAAGGTCGCAATCAAGCCACAATCCCGGGTCCATCGCGGGTGGTCCGCCAAGGTCCCGGGATCTGCGGGGGGCGAGTTGGCCTTGTGCCAGGGCACGAATCCACTGGCAACCGGACGGAAGGGGAATCCGGTATGGGATGGGTCTTGCGAGAATCGCTTGCCTCAGGAACGCGGCGAACGGCCACCGATCAGGCGGCGACGCAGTCCGGCTCCGATCGCACCGATTCCGATCGTGAGGCCGGCGACCCACGTGCTGGCCTCAGGCACAATCCCCGGGGTAACCGACCGAAGGACGATGTTGTCGAAGTAGGCGTCGCCGGCGACGCCACCGGAATCGACCCAGTCTTCGAACATCAGATGAAGGTCGTTGTTGAGGCCGCTCAGCGGCGGAACGAAATCGAAGGTGTACGTGTGCCAGGTCCCGTCATCGATCAACATGTCGCTGTATCCAGGCGCCGCGTAGAGGGTGGACGTGCCGTAGTACCACATGTGGTTTCCCGGGAAGTTTTCAGAAAGCCCGAAGAATCCCCCGGTGTCGTGCGGAACCGAATTGGGGGTCGGCAACCCCAGGTATTCGAACGAAACCTGAAAGGCGTCGCCATTCGGCAGATTGATGGCGGCGCTAGTGAAGATATCGCCCCCCAGGTTGAGGCCCGTGAAGGTGATCACTTTGTTCCCTGGACGAAGAGGGTCATCGACAATCACGCCATGATGGCTTCCGCCGAATTGACCAACCCATTGGTTGAGGTTGCCGCCTTCCGCGTCTTCCGAGAAGAGCGTCGCCGCATGCGAGGCGGGCGCGGTGACGATGCCAGCCAGGGTCAAGCCCAACGCGGCCAAAAGAGGGGTTTTCATAGGTGGAGTCAACTACGTGATTTACGTAGTTGGGATATTGAATCTGGGGTGTCGAGTCAAGGGATTTGAAGGGAGAATTGATCGGCCATTCCGCAGCGCCACCTCTCGACACATTCTCAGACCGCGCCCGAGACAAAGAATTCGGGGAGAATCAAGGGCGCTTCGAGTGGAAGAAGAGTCGCTTCACGAACCAGACCAGCGCCTTGGGATCTCGCAGGGACTTGGCGTTGTCCCGAAGGTATTGCAAAGGGTGCCGGGTCAGCTTTTCGACCAGTTGACGACGGACTTGGTCGAGAGCCGCCTCCGGAATAAGAGTAGGGACCCCGAAGGTTTCCCGCTGCCACCTCAGATACTCCAACCAACTGGCCTCCAGGTTCGTAGGCCAGACACCGTCGACCGCCGGAGCGCGGTTCCTTCGGACCGTGATCACGGGTTGCTCGGAAACGTGGACGGTCCCTCCTTGGGTGGCCAGCGAAGAGAGAACCGCGTACATGTGCGAGTAATCGGTCGCCAGGGTGGCTTCGGCGATGGCCTGATCGAAGAGGGAAGTCCGGAAAACATTGGAGCTCACTAGCGTATGCTCGATGAGCGCATGGGGGTTGGCCGCAGCGCAGGCCTCGGCGTAGTGCCTATAGCTCGGGAACCGCTGGGGCCGGCTCAATCGCGGATCGTATTTCGAGTCGAAGCAGACCAGCAGGTCGGGAGGTTCCTGGCGTGTGAGTAATTCGAGGACATGGCGAACGGCACCGGGACAGATGTGCTCGTCGTCGCCGACCACCCAACAATGCCGGGTGGCGGCGGCGCGAACGCAGGAGTTCACATTGCGGCTTGCGCCCACATTCTCCGGGTGACGGTGCGCCGACAGTCCGGGCAAACAGGATTGCGCTGCCCGGATCACCTCGGGGGTCGAATCGGTCGACGTGTTGTCCGAGACGTGGAGCCGGACACAGGATTGTTCTCGGGAGTCGAGCGCCAGAATCTGGTCGACGAAGGCGAAGAGACTCTCCCGGAGGAACTCAGAGCGGTTGCGGGTTGGAATCGCGATCGTCAGAAGGGCTGGATCCATTGGACGTCCGTCGATGTATCACGAGGCATTGTCAGCAGCACCCTCCAAATCACTCCCGGGCGATCTGGGTGAGGATCCGTTGGGCGATCGTGGCGCCGATGGCGAGGGACGCCGTGGCGGCGGGCGACGGCGCGTTGCAGACGTGGATCACGTTGCCGTCGGTGCGGATGTCGAAGTCGTCCAGAAGCCGGCCGTCGCGGTCGCAGGCCTGGGCTCGGATCCCGGCGCCACCCGGGGCGAGATCGCCCTCGCGAACCTCCGGGATCAGGCGTTGAAGGGCCCGGACGAACGCGGCCTTGCTGAAGGACCGGTGGAACTCCCCGAGTCCGGTGCGCCAATATCGCCGGGCGACTTTTCTGAACCCCGGCCAGGCAAGCGTTTCGAGCGTGTCCCGCAGGTGGAAGTCGCTCTTGCGATAGGCTTCGCGGCCGAAGGCGAAGACCGCGTTCGGACCACATTCCACACCGCCTCCGATCATCCGCGTGAAGTGGACCCCGAGGAACGGGAAGGCCGGATCGGGAACCGGGTAGATGAGATTCCGCACGAGGCGTTGGGCGGACGGATTGAGCACGTGGTATTCCCCGCGGAACGGTGTGATGCGCAAGGGGAGGTCCGGGTGGGTCCATCGGGCCATTCGGTCGGAGTGCAGGCCCGCGCAGGTCACGAGAATCCGGCTGGCCCAGGTCCGGTTCGCGGTGGCGATTTCCACGGAGGTCGGCCCGCGCCGGATCGATTCAACGCGTTGGCCCAGCTCGATTTCGCCGCCGAGACTCCGGACGCGGTCGGCGATCCGCAAGGCGACGGCGGTGTAGTCCACGATCCCCGTCTGGGGCACCCAGAGGCCGCGGATGCCGGCGACGTGGGGTTCGCGTTCACGCAGTTCGGTCGGGGAGAGGAATCGGATGCCGTCGAGCCCGTTGGCTTCGCCGCGTCGATGGAGTTCGGCGAGGCGCGGGAGTTCGGCCTCGGAGGTGGCGACGACGATCTTGCCGCAGATCTCGTGGGGGATGCCTTCGGTGCGGCAGAAGTCGAGGAGTTGGTGGTAGCCGGCGCGGCAGTTGGCGGCCTTGAGCGAACCAGGCGCGTAGTAGAGTCCGGAATGGATGACCCCGCTGTTGTTGCCGGTCTGGTGGCGGGCCGGGGCGGACTCCTTTTCGACGACGACGAGGCGTGTCCGGGGGCGTTCCTGGAGGAGTCGGAACGCGGTGGCGAGTCCGACGATGCCGGCGCCGACGATGACGACATCGGGGTTCATTTTATCGGCCGCGCTGGCCGCGGAACACCCGGAGGGCGAGTCGGGCGAGTCGGTTGGGGAGAATGCGGCGGCCGACGAGTTCGGCGGACCGGCGGGTGGTGTGTCGAAGAAATGCGGCGGAGAGGAAGGGCCAGTGGACGCGATGGCGAAGGACGGCGCGAAGCATTTCGGGCCCGAACCCGCCGAGCACGCCGCTGGCGCGGATGCGGGGCGCGACATCGGCGTAGCGTTCGCCCTCGAGTTGGCGCAGGAGCAAATCTATGACCTCGCGGCGGACGGAGGCCTGCGCGGCGTTGTAGAACGAAGTGGGGAAGAGATTGAAGACCGAGAGGACGTTGGGTGTGTGGCACACGCCGTGGCGGAACGTGACGATCCAGCCGCCGAAGGCGTCCGTGAACCAACGGAGTTCGGGAATCCACCCGCCCGCGTCGAGGAGGGCGGTCTTCTTGTAGAGCATGTGCTGACCGGAGAGGGCGAGCCGGCCGGACTGCGCGAGGCGGACGAGGGCGTCGGGGTCGAGGAAGCAGGGGCGATCCGGCATGGTGACGCCGTGGACCCAGGTGAGGCCGGTGGACTGGCAGCGCCATTCGGTCATGCCGCAGGCGGCGCCGGCGTTCGGATGTTCCGCGAGCAGCGGGAGGAGGTGTTCAAAGACGCCGGGAAGCACTTCGTCGTCGGCGGCGGGGAAGCAGACGTAGTCGCCCTTCGCGAGTTCGAGACCGCGGTTCAGCGTGAAACAGACGCCGCGATTCTGTTCGTTTCGAACGACTCGAAGCAGGGGGTGTCGGCGGGCGTAGGATGCGAGGACTTCGAGGCTGTCGTCCTGGGAGGCGTCGTCGATGACGATGACTTCGTGGGGAGGGACGGACTGGTGGAGGAGCGCGTCGAGGCAGCGCGGGAGGTATTTCGCGTGATTGTAGTTGGGAACGACGACCGAGGCGCGTGGGAGGTTCATGGCGCGAGGGTCGGGGTGGAGGTGTCCAGAGCCGTGATGTGGCAGCGGTTCTCGGCGAGGCCGGCGCGGGCTTCCGCGAGGCGATCGGGGGAGTCGATCGCGCAGCGGAATCCGGACAACGGCATGGCGAAGAGGCGGCCGGTGGTGACGAGCGGGATGAAGACATCCCTGGGCAGGTCGGCGGGTATTCCGGCGGGGATATGGTCGAGCAACTCGGGTGAGGCGACGCAGATGCCGGAGTTGACCCAGGGGGTGGTGATGCCGGCGCGGGCGCGGTGTTCCTCGGACGGGCGTTCGAGGAAACCGATGACGCGGCCATCCGGATCCAGACTGACGGCGCTGTTCGAGTTGGGGCGTGGGTGGACGAGGAGGGTGGCGAGCGCCTGGCGCTGTTGGTGGAAGCGGACGAGCGCGCCGAGGTCGTGGTCGGTCAGGATATCGCCGTACTGGATCAGGAAGCTGGGCTGGTCGCGGAAGAATTCCTCGACGCGTTTGACGCCGCCGGCGGTTCCGAGCAGGGACGGTTCGTCGGAGTAGTGCAGGCGGAGGTTCCATCGGGAACCATCGCCAAAGGTGTCGCGGATGAGTTGGGGCTGGAAATGGAGGTTGATGGCGATTTCGTTGAAACCGTGGGCGCGGAGGTGGCCGAGCAGATAGGCGAGGAGGGGCCGACCGGCGACCGGGAGCATGGGTTTGGGGATCTCGCGGGTGAGGTCCCCAAGACGCGTGCCGTAGCCGGCGCAGAGAACCATGGCTTTCATGCGCGGGTTCCCACGGCCGGGGCGGAGAGGATCCAGGCGGCGGCGGCGTTGAGGTCGGGGCAGACCCGGTCGGATTGTACCTTCGGATCGAGCGGGTCGACCGATTCGATGGCGGGATCGCGGTGACGGCCGGTTTGAACAAGGACCGTGCGGGTGCCGGCGCGGGCGCCGGCGTGGATGTCGGTGATGCGGTCGCCGACGGTGAAACACGCGGGCAAGGAGAGATCGAAGTCGCGGGCGGCGCGGAGGATCAGGCCGGGGGCGGGTTTCCGGCAATCGCAGGCGACGCGGTAGGCGGGGAGATTGGCGGCGGGGTGGTGGGGGCAGACGTAGAAGCGTTCGATGGGAGGGGCACCGGCGTCTTGGAGGCTCTGATTGAGTTCGGCGTGGACCTGATCGACTTCCGCTTCGGTCGAAAGGCCGCGCGCGACGACAGTCTGGTTGGTGATGACCACGAGGCGGAAACCGGCCGCGGCGATTCCTCGGAGGGCGTCGGGCACGCCGGGGAGAACGCGGATCTGGTCGGGGCGCGTGAGGAGGTGGACGTCCTCGATCAGGACGCCGTCACGGTCGAGGAACACGGCGCGGTTCATGGAAGGCATCAAGGAGTTGTGACTCACGCCGTGGTTTCGCGAACAACAGCGGCTTCCACCACGAAGGCACGAAGATCACGAAGAAGACGGCTGGAGTGGATGCCCCAGCATCCTTCGGGCTTCGTGTCCTTCGTGCGCTTCGTGGTGAAATGCCGGTTCATGGGCGGTTTGCGTTCGAAACCTGGGCGCGAAGGGAATGGCCCACGCCAGCGAAGAACGTGCGCGAAGGCGTGGGACGCGGCGTTTCGCAATCACACAACACGAGGGGCTGACCCCTGGGATTGGAGGTGGGGATGATCCGCGAGGAGTTGGCAGGCGAAGAGGCCCGCGATGCTGAGGCTGTCGACGATCCGGCCCTGGAAGATCATGCGGAGGCAGTTTTCGAGGGGGATCCAGACGCATTCGGTCACTTCGCGGGGGTCGGGTTGGAAGGGGGCGACGCGTTCGTGGCGGCGTGAAAGGAAGAGGTGGCTGGGGTTGTGGAAAGTGTCGAGGCCGGGATGGAAGAAGAGCAGGGGTTGGAGGTCGTGGCAGCGCAGGCCGGTTTCTTCGAGAACCTCGCGGACGGCGGCTTCGGCGGGGGGTTCGCCGTCTTCGATTCGGCCGCCCGGGATCTCCCAGGCGATGTCGTTGATGAGGAAGCGGTATTGGCGGACGAGGAGGACACGGTCCTGGTCGTCGAGGACGATGAGACCCGAGCGGGAGCCGACCTCGGTGACGAAGT
>JBFWOK010000194.1:0-11908 GCA_050250555.1 Limisphaerales bacterium | reverse complement strand
TCCGATCTCGGCGCCTGGGACAAGGTCCGCCAGGACCCGATGCTCAAGTTCATGGTCGTCGCCGTCACCGCCTACGGCATGGCGACGCTCGAGGGCCCCACGCTCTCCATCAAGAGCGTCAATTCGCTGTCCCATTACACCGACTGGACCGTCGCCCACGTCCACACGGGCGCCCTCGGCTGGAACGGGTTCCTGACGTTCAGCATGCTGTATTGGCTCTTTCCGAAGATGTACCGGACCAAGCTCCACTCGGTGAAGCTCGCGAACTACCACTTCTGGATCGGCCTGCTCGGCATGATGTTCTACGTCGTTCCGATGTACTTCAGCGGCGTGACCCAGGGGCTCATGTGGAAACAGTTCACCGCCGACGGCTTCCTCCAGTACCCCAATTTCCTCGAGACCGTCGTCCGCCTCCTTCCCATGCACCGGCTCCGCGCCGTCGGCGGAACACTCTTCATCATCGGCGTCTTCCTCATGGCCTGGAACCTCTACAAGACGGCCAAGAGCGGGAAATTCCTCGCCGACGAGGAAGTGCACGTCCCGGCGCCCGCGCCCCAGCATTCGGGTTCGGGCGACAAGAAGTGGGGCCACCGCTGGCTCGAAGCCAAGCCCGTCACCTTCACCCTGCTCGCCATCGTCGCGATCCTCGTCGGCGGCCTCGTCGAGATCGTCCCCCTCTATCTCATCCGCGAGAACGTCCCGACCATCGCCAGCGTCCGCCCCTACACGCCCCTCGAGGTTCTCGGGCGCGACATCTACATCCGCGAGGGTTGCGTCGGATGCCACTCCCAGATGATCCGGCCGTTCCGATCGGAGACCGAACGCTACGGCGAGTACTCGAAAGCCGGCGAGTTTGTCTACGATCACCCATTCCTCTGGGGCTCGAAGCGCACCGGCCCCGACCTCCATCGCGTCGGCGGCAAGTACCCGGACGCATGGCACTACAATCACATGGAGAAGCCGGAGTCCACGTCGCCGGGCTCCATCATGCCCGCCTACCCCTGGCTGATCACGACGAAGCTCGACACCACCTCGGTCGCCGCGCGAATCAAGGCGCTCCGAAGCGTCGGGGTTCCGTATCCGGAGGGCCTCGAATCGACCGCCGTCGCGGACCTGGAAGCCCAGGCCGCCCGGATCGTGACGGGCCTCAAGACCGGGATGATCGACGCGCCTCCCGACCGCGAGATCATCGCCCTGATCGCGTACCTCCAGCGTCTCGGAACCGACATCAAGGCGATGCCCGGCACCCAGGCCAGCGTCCAGGCACAACCCTGAAGCGAAGCGAAGCGAACCGATCCGAACCGACACGAACCAAATCGTCATGATCAAAAACGTTCTGACCCATATCGGAGGCGTTGAGGTGTACGGGATTGTCTCGGTCCTCCTGTTCTTCGTCTTCTTCATCGGAATCCTTCTCTGGGCCTACCGGCTGAAGCGGACCGACCTCGAATCCATCGGACGCCTGCCTCTCCAGGACGGATTCGATCCGGAAGCCCCCACCCCTTCCACCCACACCCGTTCCAGCTCCCTTTCCCATCACAGCCATGAATGACCCCAAGGACCCCCTGCTTCTCGACCACGAGGCGGACGGCATCCGCGAACTCGACAACAACCTCCCCCGCTGGTGGGTGTGGCTGTTCAACCTCTGCATCGCGTTCTCGATCGTCTACATGGTCTACTACCACGTCCTCGGATCGGGAAACATCCAGGCGGCGGAATACGCCCGTGAGATGGAGGTCGGCGAAAAGATCAAGGCCGTCGCCGTCCAGCGCTTCGAGGGCAGCCTCGCCTCCCTGCAACCGCTCACCGACCCGGTCGTCGTCGCCCAGGGACAGCAGACGTACAAGACCCTCTGCGCCCCGTGCCACCGCGACGACGGCGGCGGACTCGTCGGCCCCAACCTGACCGACAACTACTGGATCCACGGATCGAACTTCGTCGACAACCTGAAAGTCATCTGGAACGGAATCCCCGAGAAGGGCATGGTGACCTGGAAAGGCGTCCTCCAGCCGGAGGAGATTCACAAGGTCGCCAGCTACATCCACACACTCCGCGGCACGTCGCCCCCGAACCCGAAGCTTCCAGAAAACCAGCTGCCCGCCGACACCGGACCCAGCGAGTTCGAGTGAGTGGACGCGCGAATGAGTGAGACTGTCAACGCGGTCGGGTCGGCGGCGGCGCCGACCGTAAGGTCGGCCAGGAAGGATCAAGTCATGAACTCCCCCACTCCACCCGAACGCCAGGAGCCACCCCCCGGGAACACGGTCCTCAAAGGTGTGGACTGGGCGGATTTTCGCGATCACCTGGCCACCGCGGACAAGGAAGGCCGCCGGAAGTGGCTTTATCCGAAGCAACCGAAAGGCCGCTTCTACGATCGACGCACGTGGGTCAATTTCGTCCTGCTCGCGGTGATGTTCGCGGGACCGTTCGTGCGCATCGACGGCAACCCGCTGCTGATGATGAACCTCGTCGAGCGGCGCTTCGTGATCCTGGGACAAACCTTCTGGCCCCAGGATCTCCCGATCTTCGCCATCGCGATGCTCATCTTCCTGACGGGGATCGTGATCTTCACCGCCGCCTTCGGCCGCCTCTGGTGCGGCTGGACCTGTCCCCAGACCGTCCTCATGGAAGGCGTCTTCCGGAAACTGGAATACTGGATCGAGGGCGATTCCTTCCAGCAACGGGCGCTCACCCAGTCGCCGTGGAACCGGGCGAAGATCGTGAAGCGCGGCGGAAAGCACCTCCTCTTTCTCGCCCTCTCCTTCCTGATCGGCAACACCCTGCTCGCCTACATCATCGGCAGTGACTCGCTCTTCCGGATCATCACGGACAACCCCGCGAACCACATCAAGGGACTGACGTTCATGGTCCTGTTCACCCTGGTTTTCTACGGCATCTTCGCGCGCTTCCGGGAACAGGCCTGCACCTTCATCTGCCCCTACGGCCGCTTCCAATCGAGCCTCCTCGACGAAAACACCATCGTCGTCGCCTACGACCATCAACGCGGGGAGAAGCGAGGAGGACTGCATCAGGCGGAACCGACGGACGCGCGGAAAGCTTCCGGCAAGGGCGACTGCATCGACTGCAAGCTCTGCGTCCAGGTCTGTCCCACGGGCATCGACATCCGCGACGGCACCCAGATGGAATGCGTCAATTGCACCGCCTGCATCGACGCGTGCGACGCGGTCATGGACAAGATCGACCGACCCCGGGGACTGATCCGGTACGCGTCGCTCAACGGCATTGAACGCCGCGAACCCCTGCGCTGGACACCCCGCCTCACGGGATACGCCGCCGTCCTCGGCGCGCTCATCGCGCTCTTCCTCTACCTGCTGTTCACCCGGGCGGACATCCAGACGACCCTCCTCCGGGCCCCGGGCGCCCTGTTCCAAACCATGCCCAACGGGCGGATCTCGAACCTCTACACGGTGAAACTCGTCAACAAGACCCACCGCGACATCCCCGTGACTCTTCGCCTTGAGGATTCCCCAGGCGAAATCCGCGTCATGAGCCAGAAGGAGATCGTCGTCCCCGCCGAGCGCCTGTTCGAAACCTCGCTCCTGATCGAATTGGATCCGGCCCAACTCGCGTCCCACAACAATCAACTCACCGTCGGCGTCTATTCGGGCGACGCCCGCATCGAAACCGTGAAGACCGTCTTCGTCGGCCCCCGGAAGGCCCAGGAATCGCGTCCATGAAAAGTCCCTCCAACGCCGCCGCGTCCACTCCCCCCACGTCGTCCCGCCCCGCGAAAACGGAACCCCGGGCGACCCATCCACGTCCACGGTTCAATCCCTGGCCCGCCTCCATCCTCGCGACGTTCGTCGTCTTCATCGGCGGCACCGTGGGACTCGTCGTCCTCGCCACGCAGAACCGCAATGTCCTCGTCGCCGACGACTACTACGAACAGGAGATCCGCTACCAGGAGCGGATGAATCAACTCGAGCGCGCGGCGCCGTTCCGTGACGAGATCACCGCGACCCACGACGCCGACCGCGGACGCCTCAACATCTCGCTTCCCGCGGCGCTCGCGGCCGACGCGGCGGGGGAGGTTCAGCTGTACCGACCGAATCAGTCGGCCGCGGACCGGCGTTTCCCCCTGAAGTCCTCCGCGGAGGGCCAACCGGCGGCGATCCCCGCGGGCGATCTGGCACCCGGCCTCTGGAAAGTCCGCCTCCAGTGGAACTCCGGGGGAAGGGAATACTTCGCCGAGCGTTCCGTGGTGGTCCCCGCCCCGCCGAACCGCTGACCCGCCGCCTGGAATCCTAATCCGCGCTTCCCCATGAACCGGGATCCTCTCACGGAGGCACTGAGACACGGAGATTTGAGGATGGATTCCGTCCCCCTCCGTGCCTCCGCGCCTCCGTGTGATGCCTCTCGGGTTCATGGATCCAACGCGCGAATCGCAATTCTTTGAGGTTCCCATGCATCTCGCCACGGCCTTCATTCTCGGGATCGTCGGTGGACTGCATTGCGCCGGAATGTGCGGACCGCTGATGCTGGCGCTGCCCGTGGTGGGAAGGACCCGCGCGCGGTTCGTCGCGGGAAGGCTCGCCTACCAATCCGGCCGCATTGGAGTCTACGCGGGGCTTGGAGCCCTGTTTGGAACGCTTGGCCACACGCTCATGCTCGCGGGAGTTCAGCGTTGGGTTTCCCTGGCGCTCGGTTTCGTGATTCTCGCCGGTCTCCTGGTTTCGCCGCGGCTCCTTCAGTTTCCGCTGCTGGTCACCGGAGTGGGCCGCCTCAAGCGCCTGATGGCGGGCTATCTCAACCGCCGCACCCTTCCGGCCATGACCGTCCTCGGCGCCCTCAACGGACTCCTGCCCTGCGGCCTCGTCTATGCCGCCTGCGCCGCCGCCGCCGCCTCGGAGGGAACCCTGGCTGGAGCCACCTACCTGTTCGTCTTCGGTCTCGGAACCACCCCCATGATGCTGGGGATCAGCCTTTCCGGGCGCGTGGTCCCCGTCGCGGTCCGGCTTCGCCTCCGCCATCTGGCTCCCGTCTCGATGGGCCTGGTCGCCGGACTGCTCGTTCTCCGCGGCCTCGGCTTGGGCATTCCCCTGGTGAGTCCGGACCTGTCCCGATCCGATTCCTGCTGCCTCCCGGGGTCGCATTCCCAGTCGACGACCCACGTCACTCCCTGAGCACAGACCTGACCCACTCGGGCGCCCCGTGAGCCGCTCCGCCGGTTGCCGTGCCGCCTGCTAGAAGACCTCGACGCGAAGTCCGGTCATCTGATGAATGGCGCCGGCCATCTCGGACAAGACGCGCAGGGAAAGGTGACGGCAGGCCCGCGTGTGCAAGGGACGGGTCGCCGAATAGACCTGAACCAGGGAAATCCGGGCGCCGAGTTCCTTGAGGCGCAGCAGACGCCGACCATACTCGGTCAGTTCGCCGGGGTCCGGAAGGACGCCGTCCACCTCCACCAGCATCGTTTGAATCACCACGGACCGCGCGCGCCCGAGGTCCGCGATGTTGTTCAGGATCCGTTCGAGCGGAACGGAGGCGCGGTTGATCCGATCCATCGCGGCCTGGGTTCCCACGTCGAGCTTGATCCAGATCTCGTCGGAGCGTGTGAACAGCCGCAGACCGTCACGGACGGCGGCCTGGTCCAGGACGCTTCCGTTGGTGAGGAGGACCAGCTTGAAGTACGGGGAGAGGCCGGCGGCCCGAAGGTGCACGACGCACTCCACGGCCTCCGCGAAATTCGGGCACAGGGTGGGTTCGCCGTCGCCGCTGATGGCCACATGGGCCAGGCGCAGGGTCTCGGGCGGGAGGGAGGCGAACGGGGCGTGCCGCAGGAGCGCGCCCTGATTCACGTCGGTCAGCGCCCGGTTCAGTTCCGACGCCAGCGCCTGGGCGTCGACCGCGGACGGGGAAGCGGGGAGGGGATTCGAACGCGACACTTCGCAGTAGCAGCAATCGAAGTTGCAGTACTGATCCGGGTTAAGGTTCACGCCAAGCGACAAGCCCCGGGCGCGGGACGAAAGCACGGCGTACACCATCCGGGACGAACCCAGGTAGAATCGCGGGCAGCCCAGGGCCATCTCGTCCGTGGCCCGACGGAAGCCGGCCGAGCTGGCTGAGGCGGGCGCATTCCCGGGCTCCCCGGGTCCCGCAGGGTCGCGGGACTCGGTCGCATCCCCTGGGGGAACATCCGTGAAAGCCGACATTCGAGGGCATCGGACGTCATCGCCGGGCGGGCGGCCCCACGAAAATTGTCGGACGCGGCCCCTATCTTGCCGGACCCGCTTCCGGATCCCGCGGATCCGGAGTTGCGGCGGTCAACCGGTTGCGACAGGTTCGGCACGTTTGATGGACCCGGAACAGAGCAAGAACCTGATCGAGCGTCTGAGCCAATCGGAGATCTACAAGGACTACGACAAGGCTTTCGTCGAGACGACGGGTCTGCCCCTGTCGCTGCAGCCGGTGGAGGCCTGGCAACTGGCGTTGCGATCCCACCCGAAGGAGAGCCCGTTCTGCGCCATCATGTCGAAGAGCAGCCGGACGTGCGCCGCCTGCCTGCAAGTCCAGGAACAGGCCCGCGCCCAGAGCGCGACCGAGCCAACCACGGTGCGCTGCTTCGCGGGACTCTGTGACACGGTGGTTCCCGTCCGCCTCGGCAACACGGTGTTCGGGTATCTCCAGACCGGCCAGGTGTTCCCCAACAGCCCGACCCGCGCCCAGTTCGCGCGCACGGCGCGCCAGCTCGTCGAATGGGGCATGAAGGTCGATCTCGCCCAGGTCGAGGAGGCGTACTTCCATACCCGCGTCATCGGGCCGCGACAGTACGAGGCCATGGTCCGGCTGCTGGCCATCTTCGCCGAACACCTCTCGGTCGTGAGCAATCAGCTCGTTGTGCAGCAGGAGAACGCGGAGCCCCGCATGATCGCGCGCGCGCGGGATTTCATCCTCGAACATCAGGCGGAAGATCTGTCGCTCTCCCAGGTCGCGAAGGCCGTCAATTGCAGCACGTTCTACTTCTGCAAGATGTTCAAGAAGACCACCGGCCTTCATTTCACCGAATACGTCGCGCGCGTCCGGGTCGAGAAGGCCAAGAACCTCCTTCTGAACCCGAATCTCCGGATCAGTGAGATCGCCTATGAGGTCGGTTTCCAGTCGCTGACCCATTTCAACCGGGTCTTCCGGCGGCTCGTGGGCGAATCACCCACCGAATACCGGCAGAAACTTCCCCACCCATGAACCCTCGCCCCGGACACGCGCCGAACCTCGAGCACCATTTCCTGACGCGACGCCAGTTCCTCGCCCGCGCCGGGATGGGCATGGGGCTCCTCGGACTCGCGGGGCTGGGATCGGGAGCGGGAGCCGTCCCGTCGGCCCGCGCCGCGGGGTATGTGAACCCCATGCTTCCGCGGGTTTCCCAATTCCCCGTCAAAGCCAAGCGGGTGATCCATCTCTTCATGAACGGGGGACCCTCCCACGTCGACACCTTCGACCCCAAGCCGGCCCTGGACCGGCTTTCCGGGAAGCCGTTGCCCATGGGAACCCTTCCCACCGAGCGGCGAACCGGCGCCGCCTTCGCCTCGCCGTTCAAGTTTCGCAAATACGGACAAAGCGGCATCGAAGTCAGCGAGTTGTTCGCCCGAACGGCCGAAAGCATCGACGACATCGCCGTCATCCGGTCGATGCACGCCGACGTCCCCAACCACGAGCCGTCCCTCCTCCTGATGAACTGCGGGGAGGCGCGCCAGGTCCGGCCCAGTTTCGGATCCTGGCTCACGTACGGGCTGGGAACCGAGAATCAGAACCTGCCCGGGTTCATCGCGATGTGCCCGGGGGGATACCCCATCCAGGAATCCCAGAACTGGCAGGCGGGGTTCCTTCCCAGCGTCTTCCAGGGGACCTACATCGACTCCCAGCACACCCGGATCGACCGGCTCATCGAAAACATCCGCAACACGTCCATTCCCCTCGCGGAACAGCGCGCGCAACTGGACCTGCTCCATCAGCTGAACGAACGCCACAGCATCGAGCGGGAACGCGACGCCGGACTCGAAGCCCGGATCCATTCGTTCGAGCTCGCGTACGCGATGCAGATGGAGGCCGCCGACGCCTTCGATATCTCGAAGGAACCCGAGTCCATCCGCCGGATGTACGGCGAGGGCCGCCAGGCGCGCCAGATTCTCATCGCCCGGCGCCTCGTCGAACGGGGCGTCCGCTTCGTCCAGGTCTGGCACGGCGCCGGCCAGCCCTGGGACAATCACGACGACCTCGAAATCAACCACCGTCGCCTCGCCCTCGAGTGCGACCAGGCCATCGGTGCCCTTCTCAAGGACCTCAAGCAGCGCGGGCTGCTCGAGGAAACCCTCGTCGTCTGGGGCGGCGAGTTCGGCCGCACCCCCACCGTCGAACTCCCCACGCCCGGTTCCAACGCCGGCAAGATCAACGGGCGCGATCACAACCACCACGGATTCACCATGTGGATCGCCGGCGGCGGAGTCCGAGGTGGACACGTCCACGGCTCCACCGATGAGTTCGGGTTCAAGGCCGCCGAGAAACCCGTCCACATCCACGACCTCCACGCCACCCTTCTCGCCCTCCTCGGCTTCGATCACGAGAAACTCACGTTCCGCCATGCCGGACGCGACTTCCGACTGACCGACGTCCACGGGGAGGTCGTCCGCGATCTGATCGCATGATCCCCCGCTCCCCAGCCCCCTTCGGATGGACGGTCCCCTTCCATCGAGCGGATGGATGTTCGTTTCCGCGGACGTCTTTCCTCCTCATCGCCCTCCTTCTTCTCCCGGCGGGCACCCGAGCCAGCGAACTCCTGCTCGACTTCTCCCGCCTGGCCACCGGGGCGCCTCCCGAAACCTTCCGAGTCGGCCTCACGGGCGGCGGTCCCGCGCCCGAATGGCGCGTCCTCCAGGTCGCCGCCACGCCGTCGCTCCCCCCCCTGCTGCCGACCAGCCCCGCGCTCGCCACCGAAACCGTCCTGGCCCAGGTCTCCGAGGACACGACCGACGAGCGTTTCCCGCTGCTCATCTACACGCCCGAGAAATTCAGTGATTTCACGGCCACGCTGAAGTTCAGGACCGTGAAGGGACGGACCGAGCGCATGGCGGGGCTCGCGTTCCGACTCGTGGACGAGAGGAACTACTACGTGGTCCGCGCCAGCTCGCTCGGCAACACGTTCCGATTCTACAAATTCGTCGATGGCGTCCGCAGCGCGCCGATCGGACCCGAGATCCGAATCCCCGACAACGAGTGGCAGACCCTGGAAGTCACCTGCCAGGGAAACCAGATCCGCTGCAAATTGAACGACCGCGACGCCATTCCGCCCCTCACCGACACGAGTTTCATGTCCGGGCAGCTCGCCTTGTGGACCAAGTCCGACTCCGTCTCGCACTTCGCGAGCCTTCGCGTCACTTACGAGGCCCTCAAGACACTGCCCCAGCGGCTCGTGACAACGGCCCTCGAACGCTATCCGCGCCTGCTCGGCATCACCGTCTTCGGCGAGGAAAACGGCGAAGTCAGGGCGGTGGCCTCCTCGGATTCGGAGGAGGTCGGCCAGCGCGCCACGCCGGAGGAAACCCGCACCCTTCGGACCGGAACCATCCTCGCGGGAACCACACGGCAACGGTCCACCGCGATCTATCCGATCCGCGACCGGAACGGGGATCCCATGTTCGCCGTCCGACTGAAGATGCGGACGTTCGCGGGGCAGACCGACAACAACGCCGCGGCGCGCGCGCTCCCCATCATTCAGCACCTGGAGACCGTGGTCGGCGCCGCGGACGTCTCCCGTCAGGAGTAAGGAAATGTCGGAGCCCGAAACGGCCCGAACTGGCCCAATTCCCCCGAAAATCCAGAAAAACTAGTTGCGTTGAAGGGTTTCCGGGGATAGAGCAAGGCCTGTCGCAGGCGAGTTGGATGCTTCGATCGGCCCAAGGCAGGGAGCCTCTGCGACGGTTTCCCAGATTCAATACGTCGGATCCCGAACCGTTCTCGTTTTGGGTGTCCTTCCCGTGGGTCTCTATCTGTCTATCGAATGCGGCAGTCTGCAGTCATGAACAACGCAAACACGAGCGTGCCGGAATATGGTTCCGGTTACCTTGAAGTGTCTGAGAAGGGTTTCGGATTCCTGCGGTCCCCGGAACACCGCTACCAGCCCCGCCCGGCGGACGTCTTTGTCACGCCCGACACCATCAAACGGCATTTTCTCCGCGAGGGTTGCCTCGTCGACGGGCGCCTTCAACCTCCCCACCGCGGCGTCAGTCCCCAGCTTCGGGAAGTGGTCCGGGTCAACGGAATGCCTTTCAATGAATTCGTAAAATCCGTTCGGTTCGAGAATCTCACGACCATCGATCCCATCGAGAAGTTTCGATTGGAGACCACTCCCGACCTGCTCGAAACGCGGATCATCGACCTCGTCACGCCCATCGGAAAGGGAACCCGCGGGCTGATCGTCGCCCCGCCGCGCACCGGGAAGACGACCATCCTCAAGCAGATCGCGAACTCGGTTACGGCCAATCACCCCGAGGTCACCGTCATCGTCCTTCTCATCGATGAGCGGCCCGAGGAAGTCACCGACTTCCAGCGCTCCGTCAAAGCGGAGGTGGTCGCGTCGTCCAACGACATGGACCTCGAAACCCATGTCCGCCTCTCCCGTTTCACCATCGAACGCTGCCGGCGCATGGTTGAAACCGGAAAGGATGTCTTCGTCCTCCTCGATTCCATCACCCGCGTCGCCCGCGCCTACAACAGCGTCCACGGCGGAAGCGGCCGCACCATGACCGGCGGCGTCGACGCCCGGGCGCTGGAGATCCCACGCAAGATGTTCGCGGCGGCGCGCAAGATCGAACACGGCGGCTCGCTCACGATCGTGGCCACCGCCCTCGTCGACACCGGGTCCCGCATGGACGAACTCATTTTCCAGGAGTTCAAGGGCACCGGTAACATGGAACTGATCCTCGACCGAAAGCTCTCCGACCGCCGTCTCTACCCGGCGATCGACATCCCCAAGAGCGGGACCCGCAAGGAGGAGAAACTTTTCTCCGCCAAACAGATCGAGGCCGTCCGAAAACTCCGCCGAATGATGGTGGAACTCAATCCGGTCGAGGCGATGGAAACCCTCACCGGCGCCGTTCGTAAGTACAAAACGAACGACGAACTCCTCGCCAAGCTCATCTAGCAGCCTCCCGCCCGCCGACCCAATCGGATCCGGGCTCGGAGGTTTCTCGCCACGGGTCGTGAAGGGACGAGGTCCATCCGTTCCTCGATGATTTCGGTGGATGGGCAGAGATCACCTTCTCTCGGTTTCAGCACGAAACGGCGTCGGAACTGGCCGGTCCTCCCGGAGCGACTCTCCGAATCCGGGTTGGACGGACTGGACGCCGGGGCCGCCCCGATGGGGCTTGGGGCACAAAGCCGGGCATCGGCTGCGATAAACAGGCCGGTCCTACGGACCTCGATTCAGGGACGCGAATCGGTCTGGGGTTGGAGCGGGTGGCAAGGCGCCCTCGGCGCCGCGAGCACCCCTCCCTTTCGCGTTTTCGCGGTTGACAGCGGGACTGCCGGGCAAAACCGTTTCCGCATGTCCAACCCTTCCGACCTGACGTCGTCCCGACGCGAGTTTCTGAAAACCAGTGGCCAGATCGGCGCCGTCTCGGCGCTTGCCGGAGTCGCCCTTCCCCATGTGCACGCCGCCGAGGACAGCACCCTCAGCGTCGCGCTTGTCGGCTGCGGCGGACGCGGCAGCGGAGCCGTGGTCGACGCCCTGTCCAACAAGTCCGGCCCGATTCGCATCACCGCGATGGCCGATGTCTACAAGGACAAGCTCGACAACAGCTACCGCGCCCTCAAGCGCGGCCCCGTCGCCAACCGGGTCGAGGTCGCCGTGGACAAGCAGTTCCTGGGCTTCGACGGCTACAAGCACGCGATGGAT
>JBFWOK010000193.1:0-11934 GCA_050250555.1 Limisphaerales bacterium | reverse complement strand
GGTGGATGGGCCCGATGGTGTCGGGTATGGTGCCGCCCGTGGTGAAGCCCAGGCGGCTGTTCCGGAGGATATAGCCTCCAAGAATCAGCGTCGGCGTCGTGATACCGTTCCAAGCCAGCGTCTCCGGGGGATCCTGGTAGTCGCCGCTGGGAACGGAACGGCTGATGATGACGAGGTCGAAGGCGTTGAGCAGCGCGGTGTCCGGCGTTCCGGAGGTCACCACCCGCGTCACTTTGTGTCCATTGGCCGTGAGAAGGTCGGTGTAGGCCACGTCCGGCGCCTTGGTGAAGCCCGCCGCGAGGGCGGCGGCCGAAGGCGTGTCGTCGGCCGGGTGGAAACTGACCCACGCGATGCGGGCGCTCGATCCGGAGGGCGCGCTGGCCACTTCGATCAACACGGTGTCCGACAAGGCGACCCCTCCGATTTCATCGATCGCGCGCGCCTGCATGGAGTAGAGGCCCTCGGGCGCGCCCGACCAGGAGTAGGTGAACGGACTCGACGTCGATTCTCCGACCACGCTGCCATTGGCGAGGAACTCCATGCGGGCGATCTCGAGGCCCTTGTCCCCACTGCCGGTGGCGGTCAGAACGATCGGCGTTCCGGGTGTGAACTTCTGATTCGCCGTCGGAGCCGTCAGCGCGACGGTCGGCGCGGCGGGCACGCCTTCGCGGGTTTCCGGCGGCCCGAAGCCGGTCGGCGTGTAGGTCAGGTCGGTCGTCAGAATGAACTTGTCGTGGAACGATCCGTCCTCGCGCCGGGCGAGGCCCACCACGTGGAGTCCCGCGGACGGGATCTCGACGGTGAACGGATCCGGCGCATCCTGGGCGTCGCTGCGCCAGACGAAATCCGCCTGGGGTTGGAACCCGGTCATGCTCGCCTGATTGCCGGTGGCTCTTTCCTCGGGCCGTGCCCCGTTGAGATGGAACCACGAGGAGTCATCGTTGCCGTTGTCCCCGCTCGCGCGGTACCAGACCTGGTACGTGCCCGCCTTTTTGAACTCGACGTCGTATTCGAGCTTGGTGGCGCCCTCGCTGCCCCCGGCGCCATTCGGACTCACCATCGAAACGCCACCTGACGGCGTTCCCCGGGTGGTGTCGGCAACCCAGATGCCGTCGAGGTTCCGGTCGTAATTCTCCGCTTCAAACACGATGAAGCCGTCCGCGCTCTCCACCAGTTTCCCCATCGGGAAGAACACGGCCTTGCTCTCCGCGACGATGGTGTTGGGCGTCGCGGCGATGTCCTTCACGTTCGAAACCCGAACCGTGTATTTCGTCCCCAGCACCTGGTTCGCCGTGCCAAGCGTCACCGCGGTGCCGTCGGGGGAGAGGGTCGCCGACGTGACCGCGAGGCTGCCGCCCGAACTGGCGATCTGGTAGTTGGCGGTTGTTCCCGCCGAGGTCGGGTCCAGGCCCTCCGAGAAGATGAGCACCACTTCGGTGAGGGAGGCTCGGCCCTTCGCGCTCAGCAGGGCGGGCTGAACCGTATCGGGGAGGACGGTCAGTACGGCGTCGGAACTCGTGGCCGTTCCCTGGGCGCCGGTGACTTCGACCGAGAATACCGCCTTGTCGTCGGCGACCGCGACGCCCGAAACCGTGTAACTGGCTCCCGTCGCGTCCGCGATGACCTCGCCGTTCCGCCGCCACTGGAACGTGTGCGGCGGCGTGCCGTCGGCGGTGACGTTGAAGGTCACCGAACCGCGCTCGCCGATCGACTTGTTGGCGGGTTGGCGCGTGATGCTGACCGGGCCGTTCGAGCGATCGGAGGAAAGGTACTGGCCGAGAATGGGGACCGAGGAATCCATGGTCCCGTTGGAGTCACCCACCGCGACCGACAGGTTGTCGCCGCCTCCGCCCTCCTTGGCGATGGCTTCGATGTAATACGGCTGATTCGCCTGAAGGGTGATGACCGCGCCGGCCCCAGGTTCCGTGGTGGGCCACTGAGTGCCGGTGAACTGGGAGGAATCCTTGGACGCCAGGACGCTGTTGCCGCCGCTCGTGAAGTATTCGCGGGGGTTGCTCCAGACGGTTTCCTGGGCGATGAGCTTCTTGTTTTCCGGGGTCGCGTCCGTGCTCAGGTAGAGGGAGGCATTGTCGTCCGCGCTGAGGTAGAAGATGTAGGTGCCGGTGGCCGGAGGATAGAAGTACCCGATGATCTGGGTGCCGTAGTTGTCCGCCCAATTGGCGGCGGGAGTGCCGATGTCGCCGGTCGCGTTCCACTCGAAGTATTCGGGGTACTGGATGACGTCGGGGCTATCCGGGAACTTCGCGTTGCCTGTCAGCGTGGCGACGGTGGTGCCCTGGATATTGAGGAAGGCCTTGGCTGAGATCAGGCCCTGCGGGCTGGCGGGAGCCGCCGCCTGGGCCGCGAAGGCGCCGAGGACGGAGGCCCACGCCAACGAGGCCGCTCGAAAGGACGGGGTCATCTTCATGAGTCTCAAGATGTGGATTGGTTTTTGGATGTGGGATGTTGTATGGATTTGCGGTCGTGAAGGCGTTCCTTTGGCGGATGGCCGCCAGGTGAGGCGGAGTCTCCCGGAAAAAGGAGTGGTTCCCTGGGGAACGCGATCACTGCAATGGGTACGGTCCGAGAAACCCCATTTCGGAGGGCTTCGTCAAGTTGGAATCGCCCAGGGGGAACCACCGCACCGCGCACCGCCCCGTCCCATCTCGTCCAGGATCGATTCGGCTTTTGACTTGCTGGCGAAGGTGTCGACGGCAACCTTCGCTCGTCTTCGCCAAGAAAACCCTGGAAGTGGGATGTTCGTCTTTTTGAGTCGTGTCCAGGGCCGGTGGCAATCGACGAACGGAGACGGAGTGCGGGTGGTTTCCCGGCCCGAGGGAATCGGAGCCGTCTCGGAACCGCTTCGACTCGATTCGTTCCGATTCAAGCGCGGGGAGTGGGGCGGGGACGGGAATGGCCCGACCTCCCGCGTCGCCACGCGTGGACTCGCGGCAGCGCGGCCGAAACCAACGAAAACAACGGAAAAAGATAATGAGACCCCTAGGAAAATCGCAGGGAAGTGCATGGCGGATTGGCGTCACCTCGGTGGTGTTCGCGATCGCGGTGCTCGGCGCCGTGACGGCCCAGGCCCAGGAGAAAAAGCCGAACATCCTCGTCATTTGGGGCGATGACATCGGCACCTGGAACATTAGCCACAACAACCGCGGAATGATGGGCTATCACACGCCCAACATCGACCGCATCGGCAAGGAAGGGCTCGCCTTCACGGACTACTACGGCCAGCAGAGTTGCACCGCCGGACGCGCCGCGTTCCTGGGCGGCAACGTGCCCGTCCGCACCGGCATGACCAAGGTGGGTCTGCCCGGCGCCAAGGAGGGCTGGCAGAAGACCGACGTCACGATCGCGACGGTTCTCAAGAGCCTCGGCTATTCGACGGGTCAGTTCGGCAAGAACCACCAGGGCGACCGCGACGAACACCTGCCGACGCAGCACGGCTTCGACGAGTTCGTCGGAAACCTCTATCACCTCAACGCCGAGGAGGAACCGGAGAACGAGGATTACCCCCAGAACCCTGAGTTCCGGAAAAAGTACGGCCCGCGTGGCGTGCTCAAGGCCAGCGCCGATGGCAAGATCGAGGACACGGGCCCGCTCACGAAGAAGCGCATGGAGACCATCGACGAGGAAACCCTCGCCGCCGCGAAGGACTTCATCACGCGGATGAACAAGGCTGGAAAGCCGTGGTTCTGCTGGTGGAACGGGACGCGCATGCACTTCCGCACCCACGTGAAGGCGGAGAACCGCCATCCGGGCAACGACGAGTACACCGACGGCATGATCGAGCACGATGGGCACGTCGGCCAGTTGCTGAAGCTGATCGATGATCTCGGTCTCGCGAACGACACGATCGTGCAGTACTCGACCGACAACGGCCCGCACTACAACACGTGGCCGGATGCCGGCACGATGCCGTTCCGAAGCGAGAAGAACTCCAACTGGGAAGGCGCCTACCGCGTGCCCTGCTTCATCCGCTGGACCGGGAAATTTCCGGCGGGCGTCACGCTCAACGGCATCGTCTCCCACGAGGACTGGCTTCCGACCTTCGCCGCCGCCGGGGGCGGGGCGGACATTCCGGCGAAGCTGAAGAACGGCGTCACGCTCAACGGCCGCCGGTACCGGAACTACATCGATGGCCACAATCAGCTCGACTACCTCATGGGCAAGACCAAGGAGTCGGCCCGCCGGGAGTTCATCTACGTGAACGACGACGGTCAGATCGTGGCGATGCGATATGATGCCTGGAAAGCGGTCTTCCTGGAGAACCGGGGCATGGCCTTCGAAGTCTGGCGCGAGCCGTTCACCGAGTTGCGCGTGCCGCTCCTGTTCAACCTGCGCCGCGATCCGTTCGAACGCGCCCAGCACAACGCGACGGTCTACAACGACTGGTTCCTGAGCCGCGCCTTCGTGCTGGTTCCCATGCAACAGATGGCGGGGACGTTCCTCATGTCGATGAAGGACTACCCACCCAGCC
Source organism: Limisphaerales bacterium (assembly GCA_050250555.1). Taxonomy (GTDB): domain Bacteria; phylum Verrucomicrobiota; class Verrucomicrobiia; order Limisphaerales; family CAIMTB01; genus CAIMTB01. The sequence continues at coordinate 7,445 of JBFWOK010000193.1, read as the reverse complement.
AGACGCCCGGATCCTTCAACCTCGAGAAGATCCAGAAGCAGATCGAGTCTTCCCTGGGCGGGCGGTAAGTATACTGATTCCACGGCCGCCGCCCGCACGGGCGGCGGCTTTTTCCTTTCGGTGGACCTCCGTGGCAGGTACGACCCCGAGTGGCCCAGGTCATCGCGCGAAATGAACACCCGCGAATCCATCCATTCCATCCGCGCCGCGCTGAACGCCGCCGTCATCGGACAGGAAACCGTCGAGTTCGCCGTGTTCTCCCAGCGCGAGGGCGCCATCGAGATCCCCGCGTTCGAGGCGCGCTTCGCCAGTCGCGACGGATTCACGGGTCCCGGGATCGATCGCCGCGCTCAGGTGCCGGCCGTCAGCGTGACGATCCGACGGCCGCCAGGGATCTCGACCGGGGCCTTCGTGGTGAGCACCCCGTCTTTCGACGCGGAGGAAACCTGGGAACCGGTGCCCTCCCCGGCCGAGCCTGGCGCCGTCTTCAAACGTGTGATCACCCAGCGCGCCGCGGATATCCCGGGCATGGCGCTCGCCGCCGCTCCGATCCCGGATCTCGACGGATTGCGGGTCTACACGGGTTCGCCGGGAATCAATGACCAGCTTCAGCGCGGAGAGTTCCGGGGTGAACGCATCGAGACCCTGACCTATCTCGCGCGGAAACCCGGCGCGCACACCATTCCGGCGATCCGTTACGCCTGGTGGAATCCGGGAACGGAACGGCTCGAAGTGAAGACGCTTCCCGAGGTGACGCTGGAAATCACGTCACCGGCCCCCGCGGAGGCGCAACCGGCGACACGGGGATTCCCGACCCGGCACGGGGCTTGGACGTTGGCTCTGGGTGTGATCGCGGGCGCGGGTTTGCTGGGTGCGTGGCAGCGGCGCCGGTTGCGAGGTTGGGTGGCGTGGATTGGCGCGCGTTGGAATCCCCCGGACCACGTCGCCGCGCGAAGGCTGCTGCGGGCCTGTCGACGGTCCGACGCCGAGGGCGCGCTGTCGGCCTGGACGCGATGGACGCTCGCGCGGGCGCCTGATTCGCCGCCGCTCCCGGACGACCTGCGCCGGGCCGTTGTCGAATTGGAACGCTCCCTCTACGGCGCCGCCCGGCCGGGGCAGGGGCCGGGGCGGTGGCACGGCCAGCCCTTGGCTGGGAGCTTCCGGGCGCATCTTCGAAGGCGCCATCGCGCGCGGCACGGTGGCGCGAGCGCATTGCCCGCATTGAATCCGCGCCCATCCCATCCATCATGACGCGCGGCGCCGCGCATCGAATCTCCATGAACCGGTGTTTGACCACGAAGCGCACGAAGGACACGAAGACCGAGCGAAGGGAGGGCATCCGATCCATCCTTCTTCTTCGTGATCTTCGTGCCTTCGTGGTGGAATCCTCCGCGATTCATGGATCCAACCCGCGAGCCGCAAAGCGTTGATACACCCCATGAACACCGTCCACCGTCTCGTTCTCCTGGCGACACTCGCATTCGCCCTCCCGGTCCGCGCCGCCGATCCACTGGTTTCGTGGAACGACACCGCCTCGAAGAAGGCGATCATCAGCTTCGTCGAGAAGGTGACGAGTCGCGGGTCGCCGGACTTCGTCCGACGGGCCGAACGCATCGCGGTCTTCGACAATGACGGCACGCTTTGGGCGGAGCAGCCGATGTACTTCCAGCTCTTCTTCGCGCTCGATCGCGTGAAGGCTCTGGCGCCCGCGCATCCGGAGTGGAAGACCACCGAACCGTTCGCCTCCCTGCTCAAAGGGAACGTGGAGGCGGCGTTGGCGGGGGGCGTCAAATCCCTGACCGAGATTGTCATGGCCTCCCATTCCGGGATGACCACGGACGAGTTCGAAAAAGTCGTCAACGACTGGATCACCACCGCGAGGCATCCGAAAACGGGAAGGCCCTACACGGAGATGGTGTACCAGCCGATGCTCGAGGTGCTCGCCTACCTGCGCGCGAATGGGTTCAAGACCTTCATCGTCTCCGGCGGCGGCATCGAGTTCATGCGGCCGTGGGCGGAACGGGTCTATGGGATTCCGCCGGAACAGGTCGTCGGCAGCAGCATCAAGACGAAGTACGGGGTGCGGGATGATGGCAAGCCCTACATCGAACGTCTGCCGGAGCTGAACTTCATTGACGACAAGGAGGGCAAGCCGGTTGGCATCCAGTTGCACATCGGACGCCGGCCGCTCATGGCGTTCGGCAATAGCGATGGCGATTTCCAGATGCTGGAATGGACGACGGCGGGACCCGGGCCCCGCTTCGGCCTGATCGTCCACCACACCGACGCCGATCGCGAATGGGCCTACGACCGCGACAGCCACATCGGCCGTCTCGTCCGCGGCCTGGATGAAGGCCCGCGCCGCGGTTGGACGATCGTGGACATGAAACGCGATTGGAGCGCGGTGTTCCCCGGCACGCGATAATTACATTCTCGCCCCGTTGACGGCGTGGACTGACTTCCGCCGCTCCGGGTGCGATTCATTCATGGGCGGCATCACCGGGTTGCGACTCGCGCATTGGGTCCATGAACCGCGGAGGCTTCCACCACGAAGACACGAAGATCTCGAAGCAGGAGGATGGATTGGATGCCCTCCCTTCGCTCGGTCTTCGTGTCCTTCGTGCGCTTCGTGGTTCAATGCGGCGTCATGGACCGCGCCGCACTCACCCGTGCAAGACATCCGGGATTGCGCCGCCCTTCAGTTGAGGTCGATGCAGACGGCCTCGGTGGTGCTTCGGGCGTAGACCCGGCCCTGGGTGTAGGACGGGGTCGACCAGCACTTGCCCGCGAGGATGTCCGCTTTCGCCTTCTCCCGATACGCTTCCGGAGTGGCTTCCACGATGGCCAGTTGTCCGGCGTCGCCCAGGACGAGCAGGTGACCATCGACGAACGTGACGTTGCCTGGGCCATAGCCGGGGTGGGACCACTTGACCGTGCCCGTGGCGAGTTCGATGCACTGGAGCGGGGCCTCGCCGTACTCCTTGAACCCGAAGATTCCGTAGAGGTGGCCCTGGTGATGGATCGGCGTGCTCCAGTGATTCTGGAGTTTGCCGTTCATGCGCCAGAGTTCGGTGGACTCGAACCGTTCGCCGCTCTTCGAGATTCGGTAGGCGCCCGCGCCGACACCGTAGCCGGCGGAGCAGTAGACGATATCGCCCGCGACGATGGGGGAGGCGGCGGTCGAAGTCTTGTAGAGGAAAGGCTGCCGCCATAGGACCCGTCCGTCGGCGGGAGCGACGGAGACAAGTCCCTTTTGCGTGAAGAAGAGGATCTGGCGCACGCCGTGAATCGTCGTGGCGACCGGCGTGGCGTGCGTCATCAAATCATCCTCGCCCTTCCAGACCACGGCGCCCGTCTTCTTGTGGATTCCGAGCAGGGACTGTCCTTCGCCGCCGCCGGCGACAAAGACGAGATCACCATCGATGACCGGCGACGCGGCGTTGTTCCAGGTGATGTTCCGGCCGGCGTGTTCGCGGAGGAGGTCCTTGCGCCAGACGGTTTTCCCAGAGGCGGCTTCGACGCAGACGAGATTGAGGAGGCCGTCGAGCACGTAGACCAAGCCTCCATCGACCGTGGGGGTCGAGCGGGGGCCGTCGCCACCCTTGTTGTCGGGGGTTCCGGCATCGCCGCCGCCTCTATACCTGGAGACAGCGAGGTTCACCGCCCAGAGTTCCTTGCCGGATTTCGCGTCGAGCGCGACGAGGACCTCGGTCGGCGCGCCGTCGATGGACCGACCGACGAGCGTGAAGGCGCGGCCGTCGGCGACGCTCAGCGAGGCGAATCCGCCAGGGCTGTCGGTCTTCCAGACTTCGCGAGGGCCGGAACTTGGGAATGAATGGGACGCCAGCTTCTCCGAGGCCTTCCCATCATGGTTGGGGCCGCGGTAATTCGGCCAGTCCGCCTTGGCGGACGCCAAGAAGAGAGTGGACGCGACGGCGAGGAGAATGGGGCTGCGAGTGGGATTCATGGGTTGGGTAGGGGCTGCGATTCGGGCGGGCTCAGGGGGTGACGGCGACCGGGTCCGGGGAGACCTCGGCCAGGATTTTGTCGAGGATCAGGTCCGTGGTGATTCCTTCGGCTTCGGCTTCGAAATTCGGGATCAGACGGTGGCGGAGGGCGGAGGGGACGGCCCAGCGGATATCGTCGAAACTAACATTGAACCGGCCTTCGGCGAGGGCGCGGACCTTGGCGGCCAGAATCAGGGTCTGCGCACCGCGCGGGCTGCTTCCGAATCGCAGGAACTGATTGGTGATGGGCACCGCGGTCTGGGTCTTGGGATGCGTCGCGAGAATCAACCGGACCGCGTAGTCCTTGACGTGCGCGGCCACCGGCACTTCGCGGACGAGCTTCTGGAGCCCCCGGAGCGCGGCGCCGTCCAGAACCTTGGACACGCCGGATTCGACCCCGCTGGTGGTCCGGTTGAGCACTTCGGTGAGCTCCGCCGCGGAGGGGTAGCCGACGAGAAGTTTGAAGAAGAACCGGTCCAGTTGCGCTTCGGGAAGGGGATAGGTGCCCTCCTGATCGATCGGGTTCTGGGTGGCGAGGACGAAGAAGGGTTCCTCCAGCTTCCGCATCTCCCCGCCCGCCGTGACCTGCTTTTCCTGCATCGCTTCCAGGAGCGCCGACTGGGTCTTCGGCGTGGCGCGGTTGATTTCGTCGGCGAGGACCAGGTGGGCGAAGATGGGGCCGTGCTGGAATTCGAACGCCCGGCGGCCGTCGGGGGACTCGACGACGAGGTTGGTGCCGACGATGTCGGCCGGCATGAGGTCGGGCGTGAACTGAATCCGGTTGAAGGAGAGGTCGAGGACCTGGCCGAGTGTGCGGACGAGAAGCGTTTTCCCGAGGCCGGGAACGCCTTCGAGAAGCACGTGTCCGCCCCCGAACAGGGCGATCAGGGTGCCGTCGACGATGTTGTCATGGCCAACGAAGACCTTGCCGATCTCGGCGCGGAGTTTTGAGAAGACGTCGCGAAATTCGGCGATGCGGAGCTCGATGGACATGGGGGATCACTGGAGGTCGTCGAAGTACCCTTTGACGGCGCCGCGGTAGGACCTGGGGATTTGGTCCTGGCTCAGCGCGCTCTGGGCGTCGGATTGGGCGGCGTCGACCGCCTCCTGGTATTGCACCGAACTGTTGCCCGTGATGCTGACGCCGCGGAGCGGGATGCTGGGCATCGGGCCGGGCGTGAACTGCCCTTGGAGCTTGGTGGGGGCGATGTTCTCGCTCAGCTTCCCGTCCCCGCGATCAGTGATTCCCCGCGCCGCGACATCCGGGCGATTGATGCCGGTGTTGTCCCAGCGCTCGGAAATCTCCGGGTAGTACATCCAGCCGTTCTCGTCGGCCCACATTCCGACGCCGCGTCCTGGCTTGCCGCCGCGACCCGCGCCGATGCGGCCGTTCGGGTGCAGGCCGCACCCGGTGCAGGCGCCACCCTGGCACGTTCCGGGTTGCCATGATTTGCCGCTCATGATCGCGAGTTGGGCGGCTTCCATGGCGCTGAGGGCGTCGGCGAGCTGGTTCATGTCCTGGGCCTGCTGGGCGAGCTTCCTCAGCTCCTTGGCGGCCTCGGCGAGGTTCTTGGCCGCGTCGGAACCCTGGGCGGCCTTCATCCCGTCCGCGGCGGCCTTGAGAAGATCCGCCACCTTGCCGTACTGGCCGGCGGGTTTCAGAGCCTTCGAGACTTCAGCGACGAGCTTATCCAACTGTTCCGGAGTCAGTCCGGCGGACTGGAGTTGCTCGACCATCTTTTCGAGGGTTTCGGCCGCGTTGTCGGCCTGGCCGCGGTCCAGTTGTTCGGCGAGATCCTTGCCCGCTTGCTGCATCTGCTGCTGCATCTCGGCGAGTTTCTTCGCCATGTCGCGCATTTTTTCGAGATCATTGCCCGCCTGTTGGAGGTCCTTGAGTAGGCGGTCGATCTGGAGGTTGGCGAGGGATTCGAGGGCCTTCTCGAGGCCTCCAAGGCTGAGCCCCAGGTTCTGGGTGCTCTGGGCAAGTTGGGCGAGGGCCTGCGATAGGGCCTGTTGGGCCGCGGCATCCGGCGCGGCACCCTGCATGCCGGCGGCCGCCTTTTGTGCCTGCTGAAGTTGTTCGGCGAGCTTGTCCAGGGCGTCCGACGTGGCGCCGTTGAGGCTCTTCTGCATCTTCTCCAACTGTTTTTGAAGCGCGCTGTTCGCGCTGCCGGAACCGGACGGCGGCGTTCGGGCAGCCTGTTGGAGGCGCTGAAGGGCGGGGTCCTTGTCGAGTTGCCGAGCCTCGCTTTCGAGGCGATCGCGGGCGTTCGCCAAGTCCCGAAGCGCGTCCGATTTCGTGAGTTTGGCCTGGGAAAGACGGCTCCCCAGCGCCTCCGCCGCATCGAGCGCCTCCCGGACGGGTTCCGCGACCGGCGCGCGTCGTTCGAGTTCCCGCCGTATGAGTTCGGCCATCTTCTTCCCGGTGTCCCGGATGACTTCGGCGTCCTTCTTCTTCTGAAGGTGGCTCGCCGATCGGTACTCGGGCACAAAGCCGAGCCCGATCACGGAGGCGAGAAGAACGGGAATCCAGCGGGCGAACCGCGGAATGCGAAGCGGAAGGAGCTTCCCGAGGTCCAATCCGCGGATCGCGGCGGCCGCGTCGGTCACGATCAGTCGTGTCCAAGCGGCGGAGGACGGTGATTCGGTCCCCGCGATTTCGAGGGCCGTGCTGAGCCGTTGGGCGAGGGCCTGGCGTCCCTCGATGACGCGGGCGGCCGTTTCGAGCGAGACGCGTCTCCGACCGCCGGCCAGGAATCCAATCAGGGCCCCGGCGGGGGCGGCGACCCAGGCCCATGCGGCGACGGAATCCGGGAGGGGAAGAAGCTTGTAGATCAGAAGGGTCGCCAACCAAAGGGTGGCCCCGGCGAACAGGCCCAACCAAAGACCGCGGAGAGCGCTTTCGAGTCGGCGTCGCGCCGCGGCGCGTCGAAGTGTTTCCCGGATGAGGGCGACTTCGCTCATAGTCGGCAGGAAAGTGACCCTGGCCGGGGTCTTGCGCCAGCGCATTCTTCGGATGGCGGTCCCGGAAGCACGATCGGCGCAAGGGCTGACCAGGCTTCGGCGACCGATCCGCGAGCAGATCGCGATGCGCAATTCGGGCGTTCGGCCGGCCCCCGAATCAGGCCTTGGTTGACAATAAAAAGAACTGACCCCTTCGTGGCTACGGTTCCTTTCGGATAATAAGACAACCACGGATCCGACGGAGAACACGGAAGGAAGAGGAAGTGGGAAGACGAACCGTCCCTGGGCACGTCCCTGCGATCGCTCTTCCGTGCCTTCAGGCAGTTCCGTGGTTGTTTGTTCCTGGAGCGAATACGATGAACAGCGCGCTTCCTGATCCGGCCCATTTCCCAAACCGGGATGCTGCCTTCCACCCGATCGCGGCGGGTCGTTCCAGGGACTCCATCAAACCCCCGCTGCTTCGGCAGCCAGCTA
>JBFWOK010000192.1:0-12041 GCA_050250555.1 Limisphaerales bacterium | reverse complement strand
TTCGAATCTGACCCTCGCGACCGGCCACGCCATGCTCGGACTCAGCCTCGCGCCGATCACCGGGCATCTCGTCGCCCAACTGATGACCGGGGAGAAGCCCGACGTGGAAATCACCATCCTCGACCCCGCCCGACACGAATAATTCCCTAGGGTTAATCCCAAGGTCCTATTCCTTCCGCTAAGCCAAATCGGCTAAACCTCGAAGCCGTGAAGACGCTGCGAGAGGTTTCCGCACCCACGAGGCCCGGTCCAAAAGTCCTCATCGCTCTCCTCCTCGTCGGAGTGCTTGCCTTGGAACTGGCGCTCTCGGCTTCCACCCGGGTGGGCCTCCCGGTCGCGCCTGTCGCCTGGGTCGGAATCATCGCATTCACCCTTGGATTGCTCGGACTCGGCTGGTCCCGCCACTCGCCGATCAGCGGATCCACCGCGTCGGCCAAATCGAAACCGTCCAGCGCCGACCCCATCGACAGCGCGTTCCAGTCGTGGAAAGCGTCGGCCGATGTGCTCGATGCCCGCATCACTTTCCCCGAGTTCCTCTACCCCGCGAGGAAAGCGCGCCTCGCGATCTTCCCGTCGGGAACCACGTTCCTGGCCGCGCGGTTCGAGGACAGGAACGGCGCCTTGTTGGCCGCCCAGGGTTACCGGAATTTCTTTGGGATGGCGGAGAGTGCGACCGCCGCCGATTCGGCTTGGACGGGCCCGAGGAATGAGACCCGTGACTTCGCGGCGATCCGATGCCAGGGCAACCTGCTGCTTGCCTGGTCCTCCCGCAACGCGTCCTCCCTCGAACCCCGTCCGGAATCCTGGTTGTCCCCGGACCCCGCGGGCGCGGCGCGATTCTGACTCGACCGGTCCGTCCGAAACGCGCCCCGCGGTTGTTCAAAACGGCCGGGCCGCCGAATCGCCGGTCGACGGAAGACGCGCCCCCCCCCGGGCCACGCCCTACTTTCTACGACGAAAGTCCCTGAGCCTGAGGTCCTATTCCAAAATCGGGCCGGTCCGCTATACCTTGGCAACATGAGCCAAGGGAATCCTTCGAATAACGCGAATCTCCGGGTGGTCCAGATCCTGCCCCCCGCCTCCGATTCGGCCTTCCGGTGCGTCGTTCCACCGTCTTGGGAGCGGCTCCCCGTGCCTTCCGCGGAACCCGACTTCTCCGATCCCGCCGCCTTTGCCGTGCTGGGCGCGTACATGGAGGAAGCCGGTTCGGTGATCGCGACGGTCGCCGCGCGGCCCGCGCATGCCACCGGTTCCCCCGCGCGCTGGCTGGCGTACCTTTGCCGCGAGTTCGGATTCGAGGTCCTCGAGTCGGCTTCGATTCAGATCCCGGGGCGGCGCGAGGTGGCGGGTTGCCGGGCGACCCAGGCCGCCCCGAGGGGACGGTTGAGCGTGCGACTCGCCTTGATCGAGGATCAGGGACAGTGGGTGCTTGTGACGGCGACGGCCGTCGAATCCCGACGCGAAGCGATGGAAGCCGCGTTCCTCGAATTGTTGGGAACGTTCCAGTTGACCAGGATTCCCACCTCGACAAGCCAGCCGCAGCCGGAGAACCCGCCGATCCCATTTCCCACCCGGCCGGCCGATCGCGAACCGGCGCACGGCCGAGACGAGAGCCACCTCCCGCGCCCCCGGTTCATCTTCGCCAGGGCCTAGCCTCCTACTCCTACGCCTCCTTTTTGGCGGCTTTGACCTCGAGGTACAGATCCCTCAATTGCCGCCCGGATACGGCCGTGGGCGATTCCGTCATCAGGCAGACGCCTTTCGCCGTTTTCGGAAAGGCGATCACGTCCCGGATGCTCGGGGTGCCGCACAGCATCGCGCAGAGACGGTCGAAGCCGAGCGCGATCCCACCGTGGGGCGGCGCGCCATACTGGAATGCGTCCAGCATGTAGCCGAACCGAAGCCGGGTCTCTTCCGGGCTGATCGCGAGGAGTTCCTCGAAGATGGTCCGCTGGACCTCCCGCTGGTGGATACGGATGGATCCACCCCCGAGTTCAACGCCGTTCACCACAATGTCGTAGTGCTGCCCTCGGACCTTCTTCGGATCGTTCTTCAAGAGGGGAACATCCTCCTCGACCGGCGCGGTGAACGGATGATGGCTCGAATACCACCGGTTCATCTCCTTGTCGTAGCTCAGCAGCGGGAAATCGACGACCCAGAGGAAATCATACCGGTCCGGATCCACCGAGAGCTTTCCCTGGGTCTTGAGAACGTCCGCGCAATACAACCGGATCTTGCCGAGAATCTCGCACGCGTTGAGCCACTGATCGGCGGCGAACAGGATCAGATCGCCCTCTTCGATCGCCAGCTTGGCCCTCAGCGCCGCCTTCTCGGCCTCCGAGAAGAACTTCACGATGGGCGACTTCCATTCACCGCCCTCCACCTTGATGAACGCGAGCCCCTTCGCTCCGAAACTCTTGGCGTACTCCGTCATCGTCTCGATCTGGCCCTGGGTCGCGCAGGCAAGCCCCTTCGCGTTGATCGCCTTCACCACCCCGCCCGCCGCGATGGCGCCGCTGAAGACCTTGAACGTGCTCGCCCGGAAATCCTCCGTCAGGTCCACGAGTTCGATCCCGAACCGGGTGTCGGGCTTGTCGATCCCGTACCGGTTCAGCGCCTCCTCGAACCGCATCCTCGGGAAGGGAGTCGTGATCTCGCGGCCCAATGCCGCCTTCCAAACCCTGGCCATCATTCCCTCGATCAGCCGGTAAATGTCCTCCCGATCGATGAAGCTCATCTCAATGTCCACCTGGGTGAACTCCGGCTGGCGATCCGCCCGCAGGTCCTCGTCCCGGTAACAGCGCGCGAGCTGAAAGTACCGCTCCACACCCGCCACCATCAGGATCTGCTTGAACTGCTGCGGCGACTGCGGCAGCGCGTAAAACGTCCCCGCCTCCCGCCGGTTGGGCACCAGGAACTCACGCGCCCCTTCGGGCGTCGACTTGAACAGCGTCGGCGTCTCCACCTCGAGGAAACCCTCGTCGTCCATGTAGTCGCGGACGGCCTTCGCGACCTTGTGCCTCAAGCGCAGGTTGCGCGCCATCTCCGGTCGCCTCAGATCCAGGTACCGGTACTGCAGCCGGGTCTCCTCGCTCACCCGCGCCGCCGCCTCCGGTTCGTCGATCTGGAACGGCAACGGTTCCGCCAGGTTCAGAACCTCCAGACCGCGCGCCATGACCTCGACGTCACCCGTCGCGATCTTCGAATTCGCGGTGCCTTCCGGACGCGCCCGGACCCGGCCCCGAACCCGGATCACGCTTTCGCTTCGCAGGCCCGACGCCTGGTCGAAGAGGTCCTTGGGAAGGTCCGAGGGATCGAACACCGTCTGGGTGCGCCCTTCCCGGTCCCGCACGTCGATGAAGATCACTCCACCAAGGTCGCGCCGGGAATGAACCCAGCCTTCGAGAGTCACCTCCTGCCCGAGATGGATCGGGCGGAGTTCGTTGCAATGATGCGTCCGCTTCATTCGAAAGGGGCGGGATACTGCCGCTCCGAAGCCCGATTGGCGATTGGCAAATTTTTTCTTCGCCTCCGGCGGGCACATTTCAGAGTTCTCCGCGCTCTCCCAATGAACGCCTGCCAGCGATGCGCGATGCGCGCTGTCGGGGTCGGAATCGGAACCGGAATCGGAATCGGAACCGGCGAACCCGGTGCCGGGCCAACGTCCGTACCGCCGTCGCCCCCCCTCCCCTCCCCTCCCCTTTCGATTCCGTGTGCTCCGTGTGTTCCGTGGTTGCTTCCGTCCCCGGAATGCCCCGGCCGCGGGATCACCGCGGGATCACCGCGGGAGTAGCCGCGAACGCGGTTACCCCCTAACCTCCCGCCCCGGATGAACAAGGATCAGGTCGCCGCCATCCTGTCGGAAATCGGGGTGCTCCTCGAACTCAAGGGTGAGAACCCGTTCAAGACCCGCGCCTACCACAACGCGGCCCGAACCCTCGAAGGCCTCGACGAACCGCTCGAAGCGATTGTCGCGGAAAAACGCCTCGGCCAGCTCAAGGGCTTCGGTGAAGCGCTGCAGGACAAAGTCGCCACCCTCGTCACCACCGGCGCCCTCCCCTACTACGACGAGCTTCGCGCGTCCGTCCCCGAAGGTCTCGTCGCCATGCTCGACCTGCCCGGTCTCGGCCCCAAGAAGGTCAAAAAAATCCACGACGAACTCGGAATCGCCTCGGTCGAACAGCTCGAAGCCGCCTGTCAGTCCGGAAAAATCGCCGGCCTCGAGGGCTTTGGCGAAAAGTCCCAGCAGAAGATCCTCGAAGGCATCGCGTTCCGACGCCAGTTCGCATCCCGCCACCGGCTCTCCGACGCCCTCGCCGCCGCCGAACCCATCCTCGAAAGCCTTCGCGCCCATCCCGATGTCCTCCGATGCAGCCCCGCCGGGAGCCTGCGCCGATGGAAGGAGGTGATCGGCGACATCGACTTCGTCGTGTCGTCCCAAGAACCGGCGTCGGTCCTCGAGTTCTTCGTCAAGCAACCCGACGTCCAAAGCGTGCTCGCCCAGGGACCGACCAAGGCCTCCGTGATCCTGCGGAGCGGACTCCAGGCCGATCTCCGGGTGGTCGACGACTCCGAATTCCCGTCCGCACTCGCGTACTTCACCGGAAGCAAGGAGCACAACATCGTCATGCGCCAGCGGGCCATCACCCGCGGACTTCGACTCAACGAATACGGATTGTTCCGCTCGTCCGAGGAGACCCGGGATCCGGCGCTCCGGATTCCCTGCTCCTCCGAGGAGGACTTGTTCAGGGAGCTGGGCCTCGACTACATCCCGCCCGAACTCCGCGAAGACCAGGGGGAATTCGAGGCCGCGGAGAATCATCGCCTTCCGCGTCTGCTCGAATGGACGCAGTTGAAGGGCTCCCTGCACAACCACTCGGATTGGAGCGACGGCCGCAACACCCTCGAATCGGTCGCCGCGCACGCGAGGGAACTCGGGTGCGCGTACTGGGCAATCACCGATCATTCCCGCGCATCCTTCCAGGCCAACGGTCTCGATGTCGCGCGGCTCCGCCGCCAGCGATCCGCCATCGACGCGCTGAACCGGCAATTCGAGGATGAGGGATCCGACTTCCGCCTCCTGGCCGGCACCGAAGTCGATGTTCTCAAGGAAGGTCTCGACTACCCGGACGAAGTCCTGGCCGAACTGGAGGTGGTCGTGGCCAGCCTGCACGTCCCCGCCAGCAGCGAAGCCGAGAATACCCGCCGCCTGGTTGCGGCCGCCCGGAATCCGTTCGTTCACATGCTGGGCCACCCGACGGGGCGCCTCCTTCTCGAACGCAACGCCTACCCGGTCGACCTTCACGCCGTCATCGACGCCTGCGCTGAAACGGGGACGTGGATCGAACTCAACGCGAGTCCGTACCGCCTCGACCTCGATTGGCGGCTCTGGAACCACGCCCGTCAGAAAGGGGTGAAGTGCGTCGTGAACTGCGACGCCCATCGCCTGGAGCACGCCGGATTCCTGCGACTCGGCGCCGGCGTGGCCCGGAAAGGCTGGCTGAGCGCCAGCGACGTCATCAACACCCTGCCGCTGCCCGCACTTCGCAAAGCTCTTCAAGTCAAGCGCTTAAAGTGATGGCAACCGCCTTGGAACTCCGCCGGCGGCTTGCTTAACCCGCACGGCGTGCTACCACTGCCGCGCCATGAAGGCGAACCAAGCCAAGGCACCAGGCCGGCTCGGTCGTCGCCCATCCAGGGTCCTCCCCTTAAACAGGAGTCCCCAGGACAGGGCACTCGCCCGGCTTCGGGGGCGTTTGCTCCGGCCATTGCTGGCCGGAACGAACAATCCCAGGCTGCAGGCAGGCTTCAGGAGGGCCGCATCGGAAGCGGAGTCACTTGCGTGGCTCACCCCGTTCCCGTTGCTGGTCCTTCCGGGATTGCTCGAGGAGAAGATCCGTCACGCCCGGCTCTATGCCATCCGGCAGGCCGAAGTGCACGAATCCTCCCCCGAGTGGCTCAGCCTGTCGGAGTGAAACGATCGGTCCGTCAGGGGCCGGTGTTGTCGCCACAACCATCGCGACAACACCTCAAACCACAACGCAAACGGATGGGCCCGGGGGCAACCCCGGGCCCTTTTTCATTCATGTCTCGGCGTCTCCGCATTTACCCCGCCTTGCCCTCGGTCGAGACGGGCTCCGGGAGGACGCGTCGGATCTCATCGGCTCGATACCCCATTCCAGGGCCTTGGATCGTTGACAAATCGACGCAACCGTCCCGACGCCGGTAGCAACCGGGATGGATCTCCGCCTCCGGCGCCGACGCTTCCGGGTAGAACTGCATCGCATTCGTCTCCACCCCCATGATCGTGCCCGCGTGCGCGGCCAGTTGCAGATGCGGCAATTGGGCCAGCATCGGGTTCGTCAGGTCCTGCACCATCAGCGTCATCCCCCGCTCCTTCGCCCAACACAGACTCAACAGGGCTCCGCTCTGCGTCTTGCAGGTCTTCAGCGCCACCCCCGTCCAACCGAGCTCGCGGCCCATCCGGACGTGCCGCCAATCGTGCGCGCTTTCATCCAGGAACAACGGCTTCCGCGCCGCCACGCTGTGCGCGTCGATCCCCGCCGCCTCCAAGTCGTACGGAAACGGCTGTTCGACATACAGGAGCATTCCGTACAGGCGCGGATGCTCGTCCCGCAGACGGTCCAGAATCGCGTTCACGTATTCGGGCTCGCCCACCGTGCAGTTGAAATCGGCCGTCAGCCAGATCACACCCCGGGCCACGGCAACCGTTCCCACGCCGACCAACCGGGCGTAGTCCCAGGCCGCGTCGTTTCCCCGGAGCTTGACCTTCAGACAGGTCAGCCCGTCCCTCCGGATCCAGTCCTCCAACAAGACGGGGTATCCGTCGTCCGGCTCGGAACCCGTCCGTTCCACGGGTGAGATCGGATCCACACCCCCGACGAGATGCCACGCCGGCATCCGGTCCCGGCGCGGGTTCAGGTAGTCCACCGGGTGCTTCCCGTCAAAGCCTTCGTTCCCTCCGAAAAACGCCGCCAGATCGCGGTTCAGCAGGTCGGGCCCGTAGGTCGCGTACACCGGCCGCCCCACCAGCCTTCCGAAGGCGTCATGAATCGCCACATCATAGGCCGACGCGCTGATCAATCCCGCCAGCCACGGCATGGGCTCGCCACCGCGCTCGCGATTCAGGGCGTCCAGCAATCCGGGCAACACCTGCTCCACAAAATCCCAACCGATCTCCATCGGATGCCCGAACTCGCCGTGCGCAACCCAGGCACGGCCAAGTCGCTCCACCAGCGACACCATCGCGGAGAGCCGTGTTTCGTAGCCCAACTTCGAAGGCCACCCCCACTGCACGCTCAGCGGCGTTTCCCCCCAGCCTTCCGCCGTCCGACCCGAACGATCCTCCACCCGCACCCACACCCGGGCGCAGGTGACGTGGCTCAGCGTCTCGGTCCCGAACTTCAAGGGCACACGCGTCGGAATCGGAAGCAGATAAAACCGGGTGCCCACCACGCGGATGTCCGTCGGCTTGCTCATTCTCTTGCCGGACATCGTGGCCGGGACCTTCGATGCCGCGAAGCGCAAATCCCGCCCCGCCCCTTTCATGGGTCCTCCGGGCTCCGCGGTCGGTTTCTTCGGCGGACTTGCGGGGAGTGATTTCTAGTTCCATCCACGTTCTCGAGCGGAACGAATAACCCGATCCGCATTCTCGGACTTTTCCCAGCCCTCCGGAATGCCGCAAAAAACCCGGGCCAGGATGCCCTTCTGTTCGGAATCGCGGGACCTTTCCCGTGGCACCATTGGGTCCAATGGCAGGACCGTCGGTGTTGACATTATCAGACCAATATACTCTTATCGTGAGCATGCCTAATGAACTTGAAATCGAACTAAGTCGGATAAAGAAGATGCTCGATGCAGTCCGCGCCGACTTGGACACCTTATCGAGCGCGGGTGCGATTCACGCGACGGGTTCCATTCCAAATGCAGGGGCCGTCGGTACGTCGCCAACGGAGTCGGCTCCCTCGGTCGGTAGCTCCAGACCCGGCAATGTCGTGGTCTCGCAAGCGGGTGATTGCCTCGTGTTGACGGGGGCGTTTGCCGCCGGGGACTTGTCGTTGACCATGGACGCCAAGGTAGACATCAAGACCGGCAGGACGATCAACGGGCACGAGATTATGCTCCATCGAGAGCTGGGTGAAGTATTCAAGCGAACCCATGGAGTTTCCAAAGGGCAGGTCACTGTCCGTTACGACTTCGGCGCCGCCGTACCCGACATCAAGTCACTCGTCCTAGTCGCAGAAGGATCACGCTCAAACACCTTCGTTCATGGTCAGGCGGATGGTTTCGATCTGTTCCCGAGTCGCGTCCTAAGACAGGGGTGCTCGTGTGGTGGAACGGCAAACTCGGCGGCGATGGTGGATCTGGGAGAAGGCAAGGCCAAGCCACTGACGGTCGCGTTCCCTGTTGGCTTCACGCAAAGCTTAAAGCCTCTGATTGCCGTGATCGAAGACACCATTGGCGCGGAACGGTATCTTCGAGGAAATATCGAGATACTCGCGTTTGCGAGTTGCTTCTGGGGTACGGTCGCCTGCGAACTGGCGGCCAAGGCTTGCATCCTGGGCTGCGCTGGCAACCCGATCTGCATGGCTGCTTGCCTAGTTGCTGAAGTTGCTTGTCTGCTTGCGCTCGACGAAAGCAAACAGGCTTGAGGAAGCGCAGGCATCTCACTGTTTGTACCATGCTGGAAGTGAATCGGAGATCCGACTCGGTTTCCCTGCCCGGCTTGACAGCCAATGGAATGTTCCTTGGTCCGCATCCGAGCTCTCTCCCTTTCGTGGGCTCGCCGTAGTCCGCGGTCGTCCTTTACATCGACTCCCCACCGCGCCTTCCCACTGGCGATCGCACGCTTTTGCCGTCAGTTTCCCTGCCGTGACCCGTTCCGATCGCGAACCCACCTCGTTGACGACCGCCACCCGTTCCACGGGGTTTCTTCCAGTGGTCGTCCCCATCCTCGTCCTCTTCCTTACGCTGACCCTGCCGACTATGATCGGCCGGGTTTCCGCCGCCTCGCCGCCCCTCCCGATTCCCCTTCCCACGGCGCATTCCCACAACGACTACGAACACACGCGTCCCCTCCTGGACGCGCTCGACCAGGGGTTCTGTTCGGTCGAAGCCGACATCTACCTCGTGGATGGCGAACTCCTCGTCGCGCATGACCGGCCCAAGGTCCGGCCGGAACGCACCCTCCAGGCGCTCTACCTCGACCCGCTCCAGGCCCGCGTGAAGGCCCACGGAGGCCGCGTCCACCCCGGAGGACCCTCCGTCACCCTCCTGATCGACTTCAAAGGCGACGCGGACACGACCTACGCCCGTCTCCGGGAAGTCCTGGCCGCCTACCGTCCCATGCTCACGGTGTTCAGCAACGACCGAACCGTGACCAACGCCGTCACGATCGTGATCTCCGGGAACCGCCCGTGGAAGACCCTCGCCAGCGAACCCGAACGGCTCGCCGGACTGGACGGGCGCCTTCCGGACCTCGACACCAACCCCAGTCCCCACCTGGTCCCGCTGGTCAGCGACAACTGGCGTTCCCACTTCCAATGGAACGGGGAGGGCCCCCTTCCCGAATCGGAGAAGGCCAAGCTCCACGAACTCGTCCGTCGCGCGCACTCCCAGGGCCGACGCATCCGGTTCTGGGCCGCCGCCGATCGACCGGAAGTCTGGCGCGCCCAGGCCGAAGCGCGGGTCGATCTCATCAACACCGACCGCCTCGAAGCGCTCGCCGCCCACCTGCTCACCCGGCCATGACACCGACCCTGGACCGTGTTCGCGACGGCATCCTCCACTGCGTCCGCGCCGCCGGGGAAGTCCTCGTGCAGCATTTCGGGCGGGTCCGGGATATCCGCCAGAAGGGCGAGCATTCGAGCGTCGTCAGCGAGGCGGATCACGCCGCGGAGGCTCTCATCCTCGCGCACATCCGGTCCGAATTCCCGGACCACGACATCATCGCCGAGGAGAGCGGCGGAAGCCTCCGCCAATCGGAATACACGTGGGTCGTCGACCCGCTCGACGGCACATCGAACTACGTGGCGGGCCTTCCGTGGTGGGGAGTCCAGATTGCCGTGCTGCGACACGATCAGCCGGTGGCGGCGGCGATGTATTTGCCCCTCACCCGCACGCTCTACTCGGCCGAGCTGGGGCGCGGAGCCTTCCGCGACGGCGAACCCCTCCGCGTCACCGGGGAGACCCGGATCAAGAACGTCCTTTGCGCCTTCGGCCTGGATCCCGACGCCAAGGAAGACTTGAACCAAGCCAACGTGGACATGCTCCGCCGGGTCCTGACGCGCGTCCGCAACATCCGCACGACGAACTGCCTCCTGGATTTCTGCTACACGGCCGACGGCCGGTTCGGGGGATGCGTCAATCTGAAGGCGAAGATCTGGGATATCGCGCCCATCTGCCTGATCCTGCCCGAAGCGGGCGGGAAAATGACGGATCCCCAGGGCCGTCCGATCGTCCTCCACCGGACCGAAGCCGAGTTGCAGCGGGACTACTCCGTTCTGGGTTCGAGCCTCGCCCTGTACCCCGAGTTCCTGGCGGGGACCCGGACGCCCACGCCCTGACTTGACTACCCGAACAATCGTCGGTGCTCCAGCATCGCGAACCGGTCGGTCATTCCCGCGAGGTAATCACAGACCGCCCGGTGCAAGTCGTCCTTGCGAAGGCGCCGTCGGGCGCCCTCGCCCAGCTCGATCGGATGTTCGAGGTAATGATGGAACAGCTCCTCGAGCATCCGGACCGCGCGCTGATTGGGTACGTGCACGACCGGGTTGTAGTACAGCTGGCGGTACAGATACTTCCGAAGTTGCAGGTTCCGCTTCCGGCAGTCGGGGCTGTACCGGACGAGCGGACGCGCCAGGCGGCGAACGTCATCCGGAGACGCGACCTTCGCCGACCGGATCGCCGCCTCGGTGGTTCCCACCACGTCCTTCACCTGCTCGTCGATGATGACCCGGATCGTGAAAAGCCGCCGCGTTTCATCGGGAAGCCGGCCGTGCTTTCGGCGGACCCACCCGGCCGCCCGGCCCCAGACCTCGACGTCCCGCGCCAGGTCCCGTTCCGAAAGCAAACCGCTGTCGAGACCGTCGTCGAGATCGTGGCTGTAGTAGGTGACCTCGTCCGCAAGGTTGGCCACCTGGGCCTCCAGGGACGGTGAACGCGGATTGAACCCGGGGTCGGGGCCCGGGAGTTCGCTCGCGTTGGCGTGCTTCATCAGACCCTCGCGGGACTCCCACGTCAGGTTCAGTCCCGGGAACCCCGGGTACTTCCTCTCCAGCTCGTCGACCACGCGCAGGCTCTGACGGTTGTGCTCGAATCCACCCCGTCCCCGCATCAGCCGATCGAGCACCCGCTCCCCCGAATGCCCGAACGGCGCGTGCCCCAGGTCGTGGGCAAGGGCGATCGTCTCGGCGAGGTCCTCGTTGAGCCGCAGGGCGCGCGCGATGTTCCGCGAAATCCCGGCCACCTCCATCGTGTGGGTCAATCGCGTGCGCAAATGGTCGCCGGTTCCATTCAGGAAAACCTGGGTCTTGTACTCCAGCCGACGGAAGGCTCGGCTGTGGATCACCCGGTCCCGGTCCCGCTGGAAGTGCGTCCGCCACTCGGGCGCCGCCTCGGCGCGAAGGCGTCCGCGCGTCGCCGAACTCCGCTGCGCATACGGCGCCAGCCAGGCGTCCTCGCGAGCCTCCAGATCAATGCGGGAAACCGGCATGGACGGATTCGAGGGCTAAGCCGAGGCCAATGTCGAAGTCGAAGTCGAACTCAGCGCCGAAGTCGAAAACGATTTGAAGGCGAACGTCGGATTCGCCACCGGAATAGACCTCGTCATGCGTCGGTCGCTACGCGGTCGCCGAGGGCAGGCCGGGAATCTCGACTCCCTTGAGTTCGAACAACCGTTCGATGACCTCCTCGATCAGGTTGTTGGGGCAACTCGCGCCGGCGGTCACGCCCACCGTGAGGGAACCCCACGGCAGCCAGTCGCGGGTCTCCACCTCCTGCCGCTTGTGCTGGTCCCAGTG
>JBFWOK010000191.1:0-12046 GCA_050250555.1 Limisphaerales bacterium | reverse complement strand
CGCAACCCGCCCCGCCGACGACCGTCATCAGGGCCAACACCCATGCCAGAGCTTCCTTCCAGCGCATGGCGCGAAGCCTAGGCCGTCCACCCCCTCCGTGGGAACCGCGAAGAAATCACAAACTAAAGACCTGTCCCTTAATCGCTCAGGGCCGATTCGCCGACCGGTCGTTCTGAAATTGCCGGATGCCCGCCAGGCCGTTAGACACGGGGGTCGTGTCCCCACGTTTCCTGACACTCCTTTCCCTGTCCCGCCGGGTCGCTCGTCTCCTTGCCGCCGGGACCGTCGCGCTCCTTGCCACCACCCCCACCCCTCGTGCCTCCGCCGGGGATACCGCTTCCCCCCACGTCCGGGCCGTGGATTTCGTCGCCGAAATCCAGCCGATCTTCGCCGAGCACTGCCTCGACTGCCACGGACCGGAAAAGCAGAAGAGCAACTACCGGCTCGACGTCCGGGAAATCGCCCTCAAAGGCGGCGACTCCGGTCGGGCCGCCATCACCCCGGGCGACGCCTCGACCAGTTCCCTCGTCCGGTTCGTGGCCGGTCTCGAACCCGATTCGGTGATGCCGCCCAAGGGCGACCGCCTCTCCGACTCCCAGGTCGCCCTGCTCCGCTCCTGGATCGACCAAGGTGCCGTCTGGCCCGATTCCGCCTCGACCCGTCTCGACGACGGACGGGACTGGTGGTCGCTTCAACCGCTCCATCGGCCCGGCGTTCCTGAGAGCACGGGCGCCAGCCATCCCATCGACGCTTTCATCCGGGACCGTCTCGCCCGGGAAGGAGGCGGGAAGCCCGCTCCGGCCGCCGATCGGCGAACCCTCATCCGACGCGTCACCTTCGATCTCACGGGACTGCCCCCCACCCCCGAGGAGGTCGCCGCATTCGCCGCCGACCCGGACCCGCGGAGCTACGAACGGCTCGTGGATCGGCTTCTCGCGTCGCCCCGCTACGGCGAACGATGGGCCCGCCATTGGCTCGACGTGGTCCACTACGGCGACACCCAGGGCTACGACAAGGACAAGCCCCGTCCCAATGCCTGGCCGTACCGGGATTACGTCATCCGATCCTTCAACGCCGACAAACGCTATGACCGATTTGTCCAGGAACAGATCGCCGGGGACATCCTCTTCCCCGACACCGCCGAAGGCATCGAGGCCCTCGGCTTCATCGCCGCCGGGCCCTGGGATTTCATCGGCCACGAGGAGGTTCCGGAAACCAAGAAGGACGGACGCATCGCCCGGCACCTCGACCGAGACAACATGGTGGCCAACACGATCGGAACGTTCGCCAGTCTCACCGTCCACTGCGCCCAGTGCCACGACCACAAATTCGATCCCATCCCGCAAGCCGACTATTACGCGCTGCAGGCCGTGTTCGCCGCCGTCGACCGCACCGAACGCCGCTATCACGCCGATCCCGCCCTGAACCGACTCCGCAAGGAACGCGAGGATCGGGTCCACACGCTGACCCGGCGCGAAAAGGAATACCGGGACGCGGTCGCCACCGCCGGCGGCGAGACCCTCCGGCAACTCGACGAGAAAATCGCCGCCGCTCGCAAATCCGCGTCCGAAACCCAGCCTTCGGAACATGGCTGGCACAGCCAGGTCGCGACCACCGAATTCGAGGAGAAATGGGTCCAGATCGACCTTGGGGAACCCGTCTCCCTCGATCGCGTCGTGCTCGCCCCCTGCCGCGACTCCTTCAACAACATCGGCGAAGGCTTTGGATTCCCGAAGAGGTACCGGATCGAGATCGGCAACGACGCGGAATTCTCCAAGGGAGGCCGAATCATCGCCGATCACACCGGCGCCGACGTCGCGAATCCAGGAATCGTCCGGCGGACCCACTCCGCGTCCGGCGATCCCGCGCGATTCATCCGCGTGACAGCCACCCGCCTCGCCCCGCGCCAGGGCGATTTCATTTTCGCGCTCGCCGAACTCGAAGCCTTCGACGCCAAGGGCACGAACCGCGCCCGCAACGCCACCGCCACCGTCTCGTCGCTCGATTCCATCGAAGCCCCTCCGCGCTGGGCGCGCGCGAATCTCATCGACGGCCGGGCCCCCGGTCCCGCCGTGGCACCCGAGGAAATCGCGCGTCTCCAACAGGAACGTGAGGATTGGCTCAGCACCCGCGTCGAAGCCCAACTGCTGCGCGAACTGGCCTCGACCACCAACGCCCTGGCTGTCGCCCGGAAACGGGTCGAGGAACTCCCCGCTCCGTCCAAAGTGTTCGTCGGCGCCGTCCACCACGGCTCCGGCAACTTCAAGGGCACCGGCCCCTCCGGCGGACGCCCTCGTCCGATCCACCTGCTGAACCGGGGCGACGTCACCCAACCCGGCCGCGAAGTCCAGCCCGGCGCCCTGAGCTGCGTCGCCGCGCTTCCAGCCGATTTCGCCCTCTCGGAGAATCATCCCGAAGGCGTGCGCCGCGCCGCCCTCGCGCAATGGCTCACCGACACAAGAAACCCCCTCACCTGGCGGAGCATCGTGAACCGGGTTTGGCAGTATCACTTCGGCCGCGGCATCGTCGACACCCCGAACGACTTCGGTCGCATGGGCGGCCGCCCCTCCCATCCGGAACTCCTCGATTGGCTCGCCTTCGAATTCCTGGAGGGCGGGCAATCGTTGAAATCCCTCCACCGCCTGATCCTCACCAGCGAGACCTACCAGCAATCCTCCCGCCCTCGCTCGTCCCCTGGAGATTCAGCGGCCGGGGATGACGACAATCGGTGGCTCTCCCACATGACCCCGCGCCGCCTTGAAGCGGAAGCCGTCCGGGACTCGCTGCTCGCCGTCAGCGGAAAACTCGACCTCACTCCCTACGGCCCGGGATTTCAGGATTTCGTGATCGAAAAGCCGGAACACTCGCCGCACTACGAATACCATCTCTACGACCCCGAGGACGTCCGAACCCACCGACGTTCCATCTACCGATTCCTCGTTCGTTCCCAGTTGGAACCCTTCATGACCGCGTTGGACTGCGCCGATCCTTCCATGCGCGTCGATCGGCGCAACGAGACGCTCACTCCGCTCCAGGCGCTCGCCCTGTTGAACGGCAAGCTCTCCGTCGCCATGGCCCGGCACTTCGCCGAACGCGTGGAGCGGGAAACCGGCCCCGAAGCCTCGGAGGAAACCCGCGTCCGACACGCCCTCCAACTCGCCCTTCAACGCGATCCCACCGCTTCCGAACGGTCCCTCCTGGTTCCCTTCGCGAAGCGGCATGGACTCGCGGCCGTCTGCAGGCTGGTGTTCAACCTGAACGAATTCGTCTTCGTCGACTGAGGAACGATCTGCCATGAGCCCCTCCGAATCCCCAAGCCACCGCCACTGGCGGCGCCTCGCGAACTCACCGTCGGGCCTGCCCAACCTCCCCTCGACCACCCGGCGCGATTTCCTGTGGAACCTCGGAGGCGGCCTCGGCGGCATCGCCCTCACCCACCTCCTCGGATCCCACCGGGCCTTCGCGGGCCCCGACGGCTCGCCGCTGGCTCCACGTCCCGACGGCGGACTCCACCACGCTCCCAAGGCGAAACGCGTCGTTCAGTTGTTCATGGCAGGCGCCGCCAGCCATATCGACCTCTGGGATTTCAAGCCCGACCTCGTCGCGCACCATGGAAAACCGTCCGACTTCGGCGAACCCGTCGAGGCGTTCCAGGACGGCCTCGGCCCCTGGAAAGCTCCGGTCTGGCCGTTCAAGCCCCATGGCCAATGCGGGAAACTGCTCGGCGAGCCCGTGGCTCCCCTCGGATCCGTCGTCGACGAAATCGCCTTCATCCACAACATGGTCGGCCGAAGCGGCGTCCACAGCGCGGGCACGTTCCTGCAGACCACCGGGTTCGCCCTGCCGGGATTCCCGGGATCCGGCTGCTGGGTCAGCTACGGCCTCGGCTCGATGAACGAGAACCTGCCGACGTTTGTCGTCCTTCCCGACCACCGCGGCTTCGCATCCAACGGCACGAAGAACTGGGATAGCGCGTTCCTGCCCGCCCAACACCAGGGCGTCGCCATCTACCCGGGCACCGACCGTCCCATCGCCCATCTCCACCCTGATCCGACCGACTACCTGACCCCGGATTCCGAGAAGGACGGACGCGACGTCCTTCGCCGGTTGAATCTCGAACACGCCAGCCTGCGCGAGGGCGATGCCCGCCTGGATGCCCGCATCCGCGCCTACGAACTCGCCGCGCGCATGCAACTCGCCGCGCCCGAAGCCATGGATCTCTCCGGAGAACCGGCCCACATCCTGAAGCTTTACGGCCTCGATCACGGACGGAGTTCGTTCGACAAGGAAATCAACGCCCTCGAGGAGACCGACATCTTCAGCCGCAAATGCCTCGTCGCCCGGCGCCTCCTCGAACGCGGCGTCCGGTACGTCCAGATCTGGTCGGGCAACGACAACGGATTCCCCCGCCGCAACTGGGATTCCCATGAGGACGTCGAAAGGGACCACGGTCCCCTTGCCAGTGGCATGGCCCGGGGCACGGCCGCCCTGATCCAGGATCTGAAACAACGCGGACTGCTCGAGGACACGATCGTCCTTTGGAGCACCGAATTCGGCCGGATGCCAAGCACCCAGGGCGGAAAAGGCCGCGACCACAATCCCTACTGCTTCACGACCTGGATGGCCGGCGGCGGCGTCCGCGGCGGCATCTCGTACGGTCCGAGCGACCGCTGGGGTTACAAGCCGGCGGATCGCCGAAATCCCACCCAAATCTACGATGTCCACGCCACGATGCTCCACCTCCTCGGCATCGACCACACGCAGCTCACATTCCGCCACAACGGCATCGACCGACGCCTTACCGACGTCCACGGAACAGTGCTCGAACCGCTGCTCGCCTGATCCGCGCCGGGGAACCGCCGTCGCTGATCTCCAGCTCTAAAACCCTGCGGCCGCCAGGGCGGCTTGAAGGGGCCCCAGCACCCCGGCCGGTGCCACGCCCATCCCCACCACCGCCGCCGCCGCCACCCATACCGTCGCGGCATCCAATCCCCTCGTCCGCCAAGGTTTGCCCGGACCCCACGGCGCCTCCACGAAGACCACCTTCAGCAGTCTCAGGTAGTAGTAGAACGACAGACAGGTCGTAGCGGCTCCCAGGGCCACGAGCCATAGGAGCCCGTGATTGCCACCGCCCACCGTCATCGCGACCAGGAAGAGGTAGAACTTCCCGAAAAACCCCGCGAGCGGCGGGATCCCCGCCAGCGACAGGACGAAGATCCCCAGGCACAGGGCCAAGCCCGGCGCCCGCTGACCCAGCCCACGAAAGTGTTCCCAATCCGACCCCCCGGCCCCTTCCTCCACCAGGGACACGACGCCGAACGCTCCCAGCACCGTGACCGCATAGGTCACGGCATAAAATGTCACTGCCGAAAACCCCGCCGGTCCGCCCTCCACCAGCGCCATCAGCACGTAGCCAGCGTGCGCGACCGCCGAATAGGCGAGGAGACGTTTCACGTTCCGCTGCGCGAGCGCCGCCAGGTTGCCAATCAACATCGACGCCGCCGCCACCACCGCGAGCAACGGAACCCAACCCGGCTCGACGTCACCGCCGATCCACCGACCGTGAACAGCCGGCAACGCGACGACCGTGAGCTTCGCCAGCACGAAGAAGGCGGCCACCTTCGACCCCGCCGCCACAAAACTCGCCGCCGGCGTCGGAGCGCCCTGGTAGGCGTCCGGTGCCCAGAAATGAAACGGCACGGCGGCCACCTTGAATCCCATCCCCACCAGGACCATCACCAGACCCACCGCGAGCAGCGGCGTCAGGCCGGCCTCACCGAGCTTCGCCGCCACGGCCCGGAACTCAATCGCGCCGGTCGCGCCGTACACAAGACTCGAACCGAACAGGAGAAACGCACCCGCCATCCCGCCGAACAGGAAATACTTGAGCGCCGCCTCGGTTCCCCGGGCATCCCCCTTGTTGAATCCCACGAGGATGTAGAGCGCAACACTCGCGAGTTCCAACGCCAGGAACATGACCAGCAGATTCTCGGTCCCCGCCAAAAGCAGCATGCCGGCCAACCCGAGGAGAAGAACAGCGACGTACTCCCCCACATGGACTGAAAACACCGCGCGCCCCGAGAGGAGCAGCGTCCCGACCGTCAGCGCGAGCAACACGCATTTCACCCAACGCGCCAACGCGTCACTCACCAGCATCCCGCCCGGCACCGATCCCTCCGGCGCGCCCAGGACCAGCCAAAGCCCAGCCGCCACGCACCCCGCGATCCCCAGACCACAAGCCCACGCCCGCCGCATGCCCAACGCCGACGCCGGCCCAAGCTTGAGATCGACGCCCAGCACCACCAACGCCGTCACCACCACCATCGCCTCCGCCAGGCTCAACCGCGCCAGTTCGAGGTAATTCATGGCCACCCCCAGGCTTTGCGCAGGGTCGCGAAAGCGGGTGACGCCAGCCCGCCCTCAATCCACCCCGTCAGACTCTGCGGGTACAGTCCCACGACCAGGCTCGTGCCCAGGAGCAGGACGGCACCCACTTTCTCAGGGACCGTGATCGGCGACGGATCCTCCGGCGTCAGGTTCGTGGGCGGCCCGAGAAACGCCATCTGAAGCACACGCAGCGTGAAGGCGACCGCGAGCACAACCCCGATCCCCGCGCCCAGCGCCGCCACCGGATACGCCTGCCACGTCCCGGTCAGCACCTGCATCTCGGCGACGAATCCGCTGAATCCGGGCAACCCCATCGACGCCACCGCCGCCAGGGTGAACGTCGCCCCCGCGAACGGAAGCGCCCGCGCCAGCCCCAGACCCTCCAGCAGCGTCAATTCCCGCGTGTGGGTCCGATCGTAGACCATCCGTCCCACCACACCGAAGAGCAATCCGGCGATCACCCCGTGCGAAAACATCTGCAGGACCGCGCCCGACACACCCCTCGGATTCAGGGTCGCCAATCCCAGGAGCACGAAACCCATGTGGCTCACGCTCGAGTAGCCGACGACGAACTTGAAGTCCTGCTGCACCAGCGCCACCAGGGCCGCCGACACAATCCCCACGGTGCCCAGCGTCGCGATCAAGGGCGCCCACTGGGCCGCCCCTTCCGGCATCACCATCATTCCCACCCGCAGCGCCCCGTAGGCGCCCAACTTCATCACCACACCCGCCAGCAACATCGACGCCGCCGTCGGCGCCGCCACATGCCCCGTGGGCGCCCACGTGTGAAAAGGCCACATGCCGGCCAGGATGGCGAACCCCACGAATACCAGCGGAAAAGCCCAGCTCTGCACGCCCCCCGACAATCCCGAACCCGCCAGTCGGATCAGATCGAACGAACCCGTCCCCGACGAAACATAGATCGCGAGCACGCCCACCAGCACCAGCGCGCTGCCGACGAAGGAGTACAACGCCAGCTTCATCGCCCCGTACTCGCGGCGCGTCGAACCCCAGATCGCGATGAGGAAGTACTTCGGAACGATCGCCAGTTCGTAAAACGCGAAGAACTGAAACAGATCAAAGCTCAGAAACACCCCGTAGACCCCGGCGATCAGAAGCAGGTAGAGCGCGAAGAACTCGTTGGCCCGGTGACCGACGTTCCACGAAAAAAGCACCCCCGACACCGCCGCGATCCCGGTCAGGAGCACCAGCACCACACTGACCCCGTCCACCGCCAGATGGAAATCGATGCCCAGCGAACTCACCCACGGAATCCGAACCAGCGTCACCAGTTCGGAGTTCACACCCACTTGGGCGGCTCCAAAAAACGCCGCGGCGCAACCCGCCACCGACGCCGCCAGCGCCGCGATCCGGCATCGACCTGGATTCCCCGGTCCAGCGACATAGACCCCGGCGGCGCCCAGCATCGAAATCCAGATCGTCCAAGTCAGCGCCATAGGTCAGTTCCCCGCCGCCATCCCCAGGACGGTCGGATTCGTCCACCGCAACACCAGATCCGGAAAGAGTCCAAGGACCAGCATCAATGCCACCGGCACCCCCAGAATCAGCCGCTCCCAGGCATCCAGGTCGCGGAAGCCGTTCCACGTCCGCTCGAGTTCCCCATGGAACACCCGCTGCATCAGCGTGAGCAGAAACACCGCCGTCGCCAAAAGCCCGACCACACCCGCCACCGCCACCCACGGCATCGCCGCGTAGACCCCTCGGAAGATCAAAAACTCGCCCACAAACCCGTTCAATCCCGGCATGCCCAGCGAAGCGAACATGCTGATTCCCATCAATCCGCAGAACACCGGCGCCACACTCCGCAATCCACCCAGCTGATCCAATCGCCGCACCCCGTCGGTTCGTCGCTCGAAATACTCGACCGCGGCGAAAAGCGTCGCCGCCGTCAACCCGTGGTTCAACATCTGCAACAACACCCCGTTCAAGGCCGGCGCCGCGGCGGATTCCACCCACAGGGCGCCCGTCGCCCCCGGTGTCAGGACGAACATCCCCATCAGGCAGTACCCGAGATGGTTGATCGACGAGTACGCCAGAACCCGCTTCAGATCCCTCTGAACCCAGGCCGCCAGCGCCGGAAAAATCACGGTCGCCAGCGCCAGCAGAACCAGGACGCCCTGCATCTCGCGGAATTGATCGGGGAAGATCGGCAAGGCCACCCGCAACAGCCCGTACACACCCATCTTCGACATCACCCCCGTCAGGATCATGGTCACCGGCGAAGGCGCCTCGGTGTAAGTCGAAGGCAACCACGTGTGGAACGGCCAGATCGGGACTTTGACCGCGAATCCCAACAGCACTCCGAGAAACACCCAGCGCGCCAGGGTTTCCCCGGAGATTCCAGAACCCACCCCGGGCAACGCCGTCGCTAGCCCCTGCGCGAGCTGCCCGGACCGACCCAACCGGGCAAGTTCGACGAAATCAAAAGTCCCGGCGGAGATCCGCAACGCCAGGAACCCCAGAAGCAACGCCACGCTGCCCACCATCGTGTACACGAAGAACTGAAAGGACGCCGCCCCCGCGCCCGGCCCTCCGAAACAACGCACGAGCAGATAGGCCGGAACCAGGCTCAGCTCCCAAAACAGGAACCAATGGAAGAAATTCAGCGCCGTGAAGGTGCCCATCAGACCCGCCTCCAGAAACAATAGGAGGCCGTAGTACAACCGCTCCCGACCGGCCGCGACGCGATCCGAAACCAACGCCGCCAACAATGGCACCAAGGCCGCCAGCACCACCGAAACCCATCCCAACCCGTCCAAACCCAGGTGGTACTCAATGCCCAACGAAGGCGCCCAGGACCTCAGCTCCACGAACTGCAACGCCCCCGTCCCCAGGTCGAAGTGCGAACTCATCCACGCGACCCATCCCAGCGCGAGTCCGTGACCCGCGATCGCCACCCGCCGCACCTGCGCCACTCCCGATCGGGGCCAGAAGGAAACCAGAGCCCCCATCAAAAGCGGCACGATCGCCAGCACGCTCAACCACGGAATGCTCATGATCCCTCCACCCCCCAGAGGATCCAGATCGCCAAAGCCACCATCCCCAAGCCCAGAAGCCCAAGGTACCGGGGAGCCCGCCCGTTCTGCAGACGCCCCGCGACGCGCCCCAACCAACCCGCCAAACCGCAACCGCTGTCGAACCCCGGATTCACGAACAGTTCATCCACCCACCGCATCACGTAAGCCAGACCCCGCACCCCGGCGCCCACCCCGCGAACCAGCCCCGCGATCACCCACGCATCGAACCACCCCACGAAATCCGCCACCGACCGAAACGCCCACACCACCGTGGCGCCGTAGATCTCATCCACCCAGAATCGGCCGCGCATCGCCGCGAACGCCTTCGGAAACAGGGCTTCCAGCCGGTCCTTCCCGCCCGAGGTCACCCGACCGTGCCTCCCATACAGCCACCAGCCGAATCCCAACCCGAGCAGCACCACGCCCGTCGACACAGCCATCATCGGCACCGCTTCCGCGAGATGCCCCGGATCCCAGTGCGCTTCGTGCCCGCTGAGAAAAGCCTCCAGCCACGGCCACGCCGGCGTCCCAAGAAAACCAAGGAGCACCGCGAAGATCGCCAGGATCACCAGCGGCACCGTCATGACCCGCGGACTCTCGTGGACCGCGCCGACCCCTCCGTCGCCGCGGTTCCGCCCGAGGAACACCTCGCTGACCTGTCGCGTCATGTAGAACGCCGTCAGCAACGCTCCGATCAACCCGAGCGCGAACGGCCCCCGCCCCGGCCGCCAAAGCCAGGCCGAATGAAGAATCTCGTCCTTGCTCCAGAAGCCCGAAAACAACAGGGGCACTCCACAGAGCGCCATCATTCCCACGGCGTACGTCGCGAAAGTCACCGGCATCGCCCGCCGGAGCCCGCCCATCCGACGGATGTCCTGTTCCTCATGGCATCCGTGGATCACCGATCCCGCGCCAAGAAAGAGCAGCGCCTTGAAGAAGGCGTGGGTCAGAAGATGGAACATCGCCACACCGACGCCACCGGTGCCCAACCCGAGGAACATGTACCCGAGCTGCGATACCGTGGAGTACGCCAGGATTCGTTTGATGTCGCTCTGACCCACCGCGATCAGCGCCGCGAAAACCGCCGTGACCGCCCCCACCCAGGCCATCACGCCCAACCCGAGATGTCCCCCTTCCGCCAGCGGCGCCGTCGATCCGCCCGTCATCAACGGAAAAACCCGGGCCATCAGAAACACGCCCGCCGCCACCATCGTCGCCGCATGAATCAACGCGCTGACCGGTGTCGGGCCCTCCATCGCGTCCGGAAGCCAGACGTGCAGGGGCAGTTGACCGGATTTCCCCACGGCACCGACGAACAACAGCAGGCCAATCGCCGTCGCCGCGCTGATCGCGCCGATCCCCGCCGACGACGTCAGCGCCGCCAGCGCGGTCGTTTCGAGGCAACCCTGACCGCCGTCGTAAAACAGCAGGGTCCCGGTATCCCGGTAGAGCCAGAGCATCCCCAGAAACAGGCCGAGATCGCCGATGCGCGTCACAAGGAACGCCTTCCGAGCGGCCGCGGCCGCGCTGGGCTTGTGGAACCAGAAACCGATCAGGAGATACGACGCGAGGCCCATCACCTCCCAGCACATGAACAGCAGCAACAGGCTGTTCGCGATCACCACGCCCAGCATCGCCGCCGCGAAAAGCGACAGAAAACAGAAGAACCGGGTCACGTTCGCGTCATGAGCCATGTACCCGGTGCTGAACACGAAGATCAGCAGCCCGACCAGGCTCACCATCACCAGCATCACCACGGCCAGGGGATCCACCACCCAGCCCAGCCGGACCGCACCCTGACCCACTCGAAACCAGCCAAAATTCGTCACCGTCGCGCCGCCGTGATTCGCAACGACACCCGCCAGCGCCACAACCGACATCACAAGCGCCACGGCCATCGCGCCAAGGGCCAATCCCTGCGCCAACCCCTTGGCCCCGCGCGGCAAGAATGCGATCACTCCCGCCGCCAGCAACGGAAGCACCGGGATCCAACCCACGTTCGCGAGCATCGCCTCCATTCAGCCCTTCATCTCCTCCAACGCGTCCAGGTGGGTCGTTCGCCGGTGACGGTACATTGCCAGGATCAGCGCCAATCCCACCGCCGCCTCGGCCGCCGCGATCGCGATCGAAAACAAAGCGAACATCAATCCCGTGTTCGGGTCCGGATTCGGACCGTACCGCCAAAAGGCCACGAAACTCAGGTTCCCCGCGTTCAACATGAGTTCCACCCCGATCAGAACCATGATCCCGTTGCGCCGAGCCAAGGCTCCCGCCATTCCCGTGGCAAAGAGCGTCGCCGCCAATAGAAGATGCGCAACCAGCGGCGTCATGCGGCCTGATTCCCCCCCGACGTTCCCTCGGGACTCCCCCTCAGACGCTCGGCAACCGAGTTGGACCGATTTCCGACTGTCCGGCCCCGCGACCCCGCCGGCGCCCCAGACGCCGCCGCCCGCCCGGCCCCCATCACCGTCCGCCCCCTCGCGCCGCCCATGGGCCTTTTCTCGGGCATCGCCAACACCGCCGCCCCGATCATCGCCACGGTCAGCACCACCCCGATGACCTGGAGCGGCAAGGCGTACTCCCTCATCAGCACCGTTCCAATCTCGGCCACCGGCACCGGA
>JBFWOK010000190.1:0-12052 GCA_050250555.1 Limisphaerales bacterium | reverse complement strand
CCGCCACCGTCGTCGAGGAAAAGGTCGACATCGGATACTCCGCTCCGGGAAGCCGGAAGATCGTCTGGAGCCTCCGCCGGGGACAACCCACGAAAACCTCCTTCGCCGACCTCTGCGCCGCGGTGAGCCCCGACGAATTCGACCTCCATATCCGCCTCAATCTCGGACGAGGAAACTCCATCCTCTATGCCGCCGATCTGACGGAGGAATACGTGGATTACAACAAGGGCAACGTCGCCGACCCCACCACCCTCGGCGGTTGATCCCCCGCCCCGCGCGCGGTTTCATGGGCCCGTGCAAGACCTGATCGCCAAGGCCTCCACCCTTCTGGAGGCCCTGCCCTTCTTCCAGCGCTTCAACGGCGCCACCTTCGTCGTGAAATACGGGGGGTCCTTCATGGATTCCCCCGATCCGGTCATCCGGACCGGCGTCGCCCGCGACGTCGTCTTCCTCGAAGCCGTTGAAATCAACCCCATCGTCGTCCACGGCGGCGGCAAGGCCATCACCCGCGCCATGGAACGCGCCGGACTCGAAACGCGCTTCGTCCAGGGTCAACGCGTCACCGATGAGAAGACGGTTCAAATCGCCAACGCCGTCCTCTCCCACGAGATCAACCCGGAGATCGTCGCGACCATCAACCGCCTCGGCGGCCTCGCCAGGGGCTTCGCCGGCCCCGACATCTTCAGGGCCCGCCGGATCGACGTTCCCGGACCCAACGGCCAGGCCCTCGACCTCGGATTCGTGGGCGAGGTCGTCGAAGTCAACACCGCGCCGCTCCTGGATTGCATCGCCCAGGGCATCACCCCGGTCATCAGTCCCACAGCCCGCGGCTTCGACGGACACCTCTACAACTGCAACGCCGACGTCGCCGCCGCGATGACCGCCATCGCGCTCAAAGCCAAGCGCCTCGTCTTCATGTCCGATGTTCCCGGACTGCTCCGGAATCCCAACGACACCGCCACCGTCATTCCCCATCTCCGCACCGCCGAAGTCGCCGAACTGAAACAAGCGGGCGTGATCGACAAGGGCATGATCCCGAAGGTCGACTCCGCCGTCGCCGCCATTCTCGCCGGCGTCGACAAAGTCTCGTTCGTCGATGGCCGCGTCCCGCACTCCGTCCTGCTGGAAATCTTCACCGCCGAAGGCATCGGCACTGAAGTCGTCGCCTGATCGTTCCAAAGACCCGTCCCTGGGCCCTTTGGGAACCCGCCGGCACTTCTATCGCCCTTACAGGGCTCAACGGTTTCACGGGCGTTGAACCCAGGGCGCCGTCCCGCCGGAAGCGGGACGACGCCCTGGGCTATCCTCTTTCGCCCCGTTGGGGCTCCGAATCGCATACTAAAGACCTGTCCCTTAGTCGTGGCCCCGCCCGTCCAACCGCATTCAGACTCCCATTCCGGTCCCGATTCCCGAGAATCCCGAAGTCATGACGCGGCTCCCCATCCCCATCCCCGTCCTCTTCCTCGTCACCCAAGCCCTCGCCCTTGTCCTCTTCCTCGTCGCGGTTCCCATCACCCACGCGGCCTCCGCACCCACGCCGGCCGATCGCGACCTCGCGGACTATTTCCGATCGGAGACCGCGCACGTCGCCGGGAAATCCGCCGTCCGTCCCGCCTCCCTCGCCGATTGGCAGGCCGGGCGGGAGTCCGTCCGTCAGGAACTCCAGGACATGCTCGGCCTACTTCCCTTTCCGGAGCGCACCGATCTCAGACCCGCCGTCACGGGCCGACTCGAAGGATCCGGCATCATCGTCGAAAAACTCCACTTCCAGTCGCAGCCGGGCCTCTATGTCACCGCCAACCTCTACCGGCCGGCGACGCAATCCGGCCCCCTACCCGCGATCCTCTACGTGTGCGGGCACGCCCGGGTCTTCACGAATGGCGTGAGTTGCGGAAACAAGACCGCGTACCAGCACCACGGCATCTGGTTCGCCCGACACGGCTACGTCAGCCTCCTCATCGACACGCTGCAACTCGGCGAGATCGAGGGGCACCACCACGGCACCCACCGGCTCGGTCAATGGTGGTGGAACAGCCGCGGCTACACCCCCGCCGGTGTCGAGGCCTGGAACGGAATTCGCGCCATCGACTACCTCGTGTCCCGCCCCGAGGTGGATGCCTCCCGGATCGGCATCACCGGTCGCAGTGGTGGAGGCAGCTATTCGTGGACGACGGCCGCGCTCGACGACCGTATCCGCGTCGCCGCCCCGGTCGCAGGCATCACCGACCTTCACAACCATGTCGTCGATGGAACGGTCGAGGGTCATTGCGACTGCATGTTCTTCGTGAACACGTTCCGCTGGGATTTCGCCCGGCATGCGGCGCTGCTCGCGCCTCGGCCACTCCTCATCGTCAACACCGACTCGGACACGATCTTCCCCCTGGACGGCGTTCAGCGGATCCATGCCGCGACCCGGGAGATCTACCGTCTGCATCGTTCTGAGTCGCTTCTTGGGCTCGTCACCGCCCCCGGACCCCACAAGGACACCCAGGACCTCCAGGTTCCGGTCTTCCGCTGGTTCAACCAGCATCTGAAGGGCGTGGACCCGCTCATCGCGGAACCGGCTGAGCGCCTGTTCTCGCCGCTCGACCTCCGGGTGTTCGGCGATGCGCCCACCGATCAGCGCAACACCGTTGCCGCCGAGTGGTTCGGCCCCGCGACCACTTCCGAATCGCGCCAATCGATCGCGCATGGCGACCCGGGAGCCGCCATCGCCCGACTGAAGGCTCGTACCTTCGCCGGTTGGCCCGATCGTTCACCCGTCCCCGAACCCCACCTGGTCCGGGAACTGCGCCGGGCGGGTTGGCATTCGTCGTCCTGGAAGTTCGAGAGCCAACCGTATGTCCCCTTCGAGATTCATGTCGTCACACGCGACGGTCCGCCCGCCGAACGGGTCGTCGTCCGGATCGTCGAGGATCGCGAGTGGGAGGAAAGGGAGGCGCGGCTCCGCGACTCGGGTCCGGACGCCTTCGCGGACGAAGTCCCGGCCGGCGCCGCGCTCGCGTGGTTCGCGCCCCGCGGGCTCGGTTCAGGCCGGTGGTCGGGGGACGAACGCCATCAGATTCAGATCCGGCGGCGGTTCATGCTCCTGGGTCAGACGCTGGATGGCATGCGGGTCTGGGACATCCTGAACGCCGTGAACGCGGTGGGCCGCGGCCCGCTCAGGGGGAAACCCGTCGAATTGCGGGCGTCGGGGCGCATGTCGGCGAACGCCCTGCTGGCTTCACTCTTCCTGCCGGAGGTCGGAAGCGCCCGGCTAGAAGGTCTTCCTCCCTCATTCCTGGAAGGTCCCGACTACCTGAACATCCTCCAGGTCCTCGACATTCCGGACGCCCTCCGACTCGCCCACGCCCGCGGCGTCGCCATCACCCTCGAGTGACGGTACCGGCCCCCGGCTCACTCAGGCGCGACGCAGGTCCAGCGTGAACGGGAAATCCGGGTTCGGATCGATGCGCCGGGGCTTCAACGGGCCCGGCGTGTGTCCTTGCCGGAAGAACCGCGACAACCGTCGGCTCTCAGCCTCGTACGCGTTCACCGGGAACGTGTCGTAGCTCCGTCCGCCGGGATGCATCACATGGTAGGTGCATCCGCCGACGCTGCGGCCGTTCCAACGGTCCACGAGATCGAAGACGAGCGGCGTGTGCACCCCGATCGTGGGATGCAGGCAATTCGGGGGTTGCCAAGCCCGGTAGCGAATTCCCGCCACCCGCTCTCCCTGGGTTCCCGTCGGGTGCAGAGGCACCTCGACTCCCCCCGCACACAGCGCGTGCCGCGTGTCCGTCACTCCACGGAGCACCACCTGGACCCGTTCGAGGGAGGAATCCACGAACCGCACCGTCCCGCCGGGACCCGCGTCCTCGCCGAGCACGTGCCAGGGTTCCAGGGCCTGCCGGATCTCGAGATGCACATTCCTCACATCCAGATCCCCGAGCATCGGGAATCGGAACTCGAGGTGCGGCGCGAACCAGTCGGTCTTCATGGGGTACCCCGCCTGCTGAAGATCCTCGATCACGTCGCCTAGGTCGCTCCAGACGAAGTGCGGCAGCATCCAGCGGTCGTGGATTTCGGGTCCCCATCGAACCAGCCGGTTTTCGTACGGTCGCTTCCAGAAATGCGCGATGAGGGTCCGCAACAGCAACTGCTGGGCGAGGCTCATCCGCGCGTGCGGCGGCATCTCGAATCCCCGCATCTCGAGCAGGCCCAAGCGTCCGGTCGGCGATTCGGGCGCGAAAAGCTTGTCGATGCAGAATTCGGCCCGGTGGGTGTTTCCGCTGGCGTCAATGAGCAGGTTCCGGAACAACCGGTCCACGATCCACGGCTGCGTGAATCCGAAGTCCGGCACCTGCTTGAACGCGATCTCCATTTCGTGGATCGAATCGTGCCGAGCCTCGTCGATGCGCGGATTCTGGCTCGTCGGACCGATGAACATCCCGCTGAACAGGAACGAGAGCGACGGGTGATTCTGCCAGTAGGCGATCAGGCTCTTGAGCAGGTCTGGACGCCGGAGGATCGGCGAATCCTTCGGCGTCGCTCCGCCAAGGACGATATGATTGCCGCCCCCGGTTCCCGTGTGGCGGCCGTCCATCATGAACTTCTCCGTTCCCAGCCGCGCTTCCCGGGCGTCCTCGTACAGCCCTTCCGTGTGCCGGACCATCTCGTCCCAGGAATGCGCCGGGTGAATGTTGACCTCGATCACGCCGGGATCCGGGGTCACCTTCAACGTGCTCAGACGCGGATCGTACGGAGGGGGATAACCCTCGAGCACCACGGGACGGTCCAGATGCGCCGCCGTCGCCTCCACAGCCGCCAGACACGCGAGGTAGTCGGTCAGGTTCTCTGTCGGCGGCATGAAGACGTGCAGGCGCCCGTTCCGCGGCTCGACGCAAAGCGCGGTCCGCACAATGTGGGGCGCGGATTCCCGCCGACCCAGCAACCGCCCCGTGACCGGATCATGGAGTCGCAGATCGGGACGATGGGATCCTCCAGTCCCGCCCTCCTCCAGGCCCGACAGTCCCTCCGGCCCGTCCGAACGAATCTCCTGGCCCCTCGGACGCGCATCACCCCGCGTGGCCGAAAACGCCAAGGGACTCGGGGGAACCGCCCCCTGCAGGAAAGCCTGCCTCCCCGGGAGGGGCCGACGTTCATCCATGGGATCCTGCGGATTCAGAAAGGGATAGTCCGCCTGCCTCACCCAGGGGAGTGATTCGAGCGGAAGCCGGTATCCGATCGGCGAATCCCCGGGGATCAGGTACAGCCTGTGGGACCGGACCGGCCACGGCCCGCTGACCCAGTACCTCCGATCGGGCAGGCCCGTTCGTTGGAGGGGCATAACATGTCCGATGACACGGGCCAGACCCTGCTCGAACACCTTCGCGAGCCGCGCGCGGTCCTCCTCGTTCTCAAGCCGTGACTCGAAGGGATCGACGTTGGTGGGCAACCGGCGTTCCTTCCACAAGTAATACCAGGCGTCCTCGTAGGCCGGCACGACCCAGCGATCCCCGCAGCCGAGGCGTTGGGAGAGTTCCCGGATGAACGCCTCCGAATCGGCCTCGCCGAATCCGTAGTCCCGCGTGTTGTCCGCCAACAGATCCTCGCGTTCCCAGACCGGCACCCCGTCCTTCCGCCAGTAACAGCCGTACGACCAACGGGGCAGCGATTCGCCCGGATACCACTTCCCCTGGCCAAAATGAAGGAAGGCACCCGTGGAAAACCGCCGCTTCAACCGACGGATCAGTTTGTCGGCGAGACCCGCCTTGTTCGGCCCCAAGGCGAGCGTGTTCCACTCGGCGCCATCCATGTCATCGATCGAAACGAAGGTCGGCTCGCCACCCATCGTCAGTCGGCAATCGTACCGTTCAAGATCGAGGTCCACCTGGTGCCCGAGCTTTTCGATCTCGCGCCAGACGGCGTCGGTGTACGGGAGTGTGACCCGGGGCGACTCGTGGATCCGCGTCACG
The DNA here is from genome assembly GCA_050250555.1 of Limisphaerales bacterium. Classification (GTDB taxonomy): domain Bacteria; phylum Verrucomicrobiota; class Verrucomicrobiia; order Limisphaerales; family CAIMTB01; genus CAIMTB01. The sequence goes on along the minus strand of JBFWOK010000190.1, from coordinate 6,095 downwards.
CGCATCTCCACGTCGAACTCGCACTCGCATTCGCCGACCAACCCGGAGACCGGCGCCGCGCTTTGGGGATCCGGCGTCGCCGCCAGGGGAATGTGCCCTTCGCCCGCGAGAAGCCCCGAGGTCGGGTCCAATCCGATCCAGCCCGCCCCCGGCAAATACACTTCGCACCACGCGTGGAGGTCGGTGAAATCCCTCTCGGGTCCGCTCGGACCGTCCAGCGACCGCTGGTCCGGCGCCAATTGAATCAGGTAGCCGCTGACAAACCGCGTCGCGAGGCCGCAGTGCCTCAGGATCTGGCAAAGGAGCCAGGACGAATCCCGGCACGAACCGCTCGCCTTGCCCAACGTTTCCTCCGGTGTCTGGACACCGGGTTCCATGCGGATCAGGTATCGCGTGTCCTTCCACAGGCGCTGATTCACCGCGACCAGGAAATCGATGGTTCGAGGCCGTCCATCCGGCGGCGCTTCGGAAGACGACTCGGTTTCCCCCGCCGGCTTCGACGGAGCCCGCGCGCCGCCCAGGAGCTCCTGCTTGAACCGCGCCACGCTCGCGGCCAGGAGCGGCGTTGCCGGGCAGCACACGCGAAAGGGCGCCAGCTCGTGTTCGAGCGCGGGATCGTACTGGAACGGGAAACGTTCGGCTTCGGGTTCGAGGAAGAAATCGAACGGGTTGAACACCGACATCTCCGCCACCAGATCGACCTCGACGACAAGTTCGCGGGTGGGATCGGTGAAGGCGACGCGCGCGAGGAAGTTGGATTGGGGATCCTGCTGCCAGTTGAGGAAGTGTTTCCCCGGCGTGATCCGGAGCGAATACCCGAGAACCCGGGTCCGGGCGTGGGGCGCGGGCCGGAGGCGGATGACCTGGGGCCCCAACTCAACGAGGCGGTCGTACCTGTAGGTGGTCCGATGGTGGAGGGCGACGTGGATGGCCATAGGGTGGGTTACGAAGGATCGGCCAGAAAGCGGATGCGCTTGTTGACGTCCGTGTTGATCGAATGATACGGCTGCGTGAGGTTGCCCGAGGTGAACAGGGTCTGGCGCATGTGCTCCACGTCGTCCTCGCCGATGGCGTCCCCGAAGATCGGCGTGAGATAGTCGATCCCGGTCCGCGAAGGTTTCATCAGCCGCGGATCGTACAGCGCGGGATGCATCCGGCGCGCGTGGATCAGCCCCCAGCGGTCGCGAAACCGGTTGGCGTCGTAGCCCTCGACGAAAAAGCCCCGATTCGAGTTGTACTGAAGGACGGCGACCGCGTTGTTGCGTCCTTCGATCAGCAGATCGACCGCGCAGGCGCCCTGTTGCGCCGCGTAAAACCGGTCGAAGAGAATCGGGCGCCCACCCCGTTGGGTGTGGCCGACTTTGCGCGTGAAGATCGCCTCCCGCGCGGAATCCCCCCGGCGGTACAGCTGGAAATAGCGGTCGCCGATCATCTGGATCAACCGCGCCCTCAACGCCTCGGCCGCGCCCGACAGCTGGATGTTGCCCGCGGGGTCGGTGGTCCGGCTCTCCGCCCCGAGATCATTCCCCTGCTCGTCGACGATGCCTTCGCCGCAGACGATCACGACGTTTTTCTGAAGGTCGTAGATGTGCTTCACGCGTTCGACCAGCAACTCGATGTCGAGCGGATGTTCGGGGACGAGCACCACATCCGGACGGCCGTAGGCGGAACCCAGCGCGATGTAGCCCGAGTGCCGTCCCATCACCTCGATGATCGCGATCCGCCGGTGGCTTTCCGCCGTCGTGCGGATGCGCTCGACGCCCGACGCGGAAACGAAGACCGCGGTCGCGTAGCCCGGCGTGACGTAGTTGACGATCTGATCCAACTGAAAGACCGCGCGCGATTCGGCCTGCTTGTAACGGAATCCCCCCTTCGCCTTGGGGTCGTTGACCCGGACCATCTCGTCGGGTTCGCTCGGATAGTTCAGGCCCAGATCGTTGTCGATCGTCTTGGGGGCCAGGACGGTGGGCAGCCGCTCCGCCAGCGGTTGAAGGCCGTTCAGGGTGCCGTCGCCTCCGACGCAGATCAGCCCTTCGATCCCGAGGCGGCCGAGGCGGGACCAGATGAGATCGATGTCGCCCTGCTTCTCCGGATCAATGTAATCGCGGGAGGATCCGATCAGGGTCCCCCCTTTGGTCGGATCCAGCTCCGGGATGTTCTGGTAGAGCGGGTTCAGGTTCACATGCGGAACCCTTGGGTTGAACAGGCAGTTGAACCCCTTGATCAGACCGACGATCTCCACCCGCAGCTGGTTGGCGCGGGTCACAGCGCCGTGGATGGTCGCGTTCAGGGCAGGGGTGTCACCCCCGGCGGTCAGGATGCCGATGCGCTTCATGGGTTGGATTCCGGCGGGACTATTGTCCAGGGGTCGGGTCCGGAGGATCCGACTCGAGGGAAGGCAGGAAGATGTAGGCTTCGAACAGCGCCTCCCCGATGGCGTTCAGCTTGATCTGAAGCTGGTCGAGGTAGTCGTGGAGACCGGGCGCGAAGATCTCCTCGAGCGTGCTGAACTGAAGTTCCGCGAGGAGCCGGCCCGAAAGCTTCTCCGCGGTGTTCGTGAATCGATGGGCCGGCGTCCCGGCGATGTTGCGCAGGGCCCAATCCAGCCGCGAAACGCACGAGTGGACGGAACGGGGGAATTCGTCGAACAACACCAGCAACTCGGCGATCTTGGCCGGGTGGACGTCGGCGCCGTACGTCTGGCGATAGGCGTCGGTCGCGCTGCACGATCGCAGGACCGCGACCCACTCGAGCGCGTCGTTCTCGTTGATCGGGCCCGGCAATCCGCGGGCCGGCAGCGTCTGGTACCGGACATCGAGGATGCGGGTGGTCTTGTCGGCCCGCTCCAGGAAACGTCCCGCTTCCATGAAGTGCCGGCCCTCGTTCTGCAGCACGGTGCTGCTGACCAACCCCTGCACGATCAGGGAGGATCGCTTCACCTCGCCGCACAATTCGTCCGGCGCCGCGGCCCAAACGTTCCGGGCCTGCGGCGAACGCATGAAGAGGTACAGGCGGTTCAGTTCCTCCCAGAGTTCCACGGTGACCTGGTCGCGAACCATCCGCGCGTTCTCCCGCGCCTGAGCCACCGCGCTGACGATCGAGTTCGGGTTCTCCTGGCAGAAGACCAGGAAGTCCGTGACCGTCTGGCCGTTGGCCGCCTTGTACAGTTCGAAAAACCGCTTCTCGTCGCCGGTGCTCTGAAGGATCGGAACCCAATGCTCCCGCAACCGGCGGTCGTCGAGGTTCCTGAAATCGAGCAGCAACTGCAGGTTCACATCGACGATGCGGGCCGTGTTCTCCGCCCGCTCGATGTAGCGGCTCATCCAAAACAGCGAATTCGCGACTCGCGATAGCATGATGTGTCGACAGGGATCAGGGTGTTGGGCCGTTCGTGCGGTGCTCGCAGGGTTTCGGTTCGGGAGACCGGACGCCAGCTTTCAGGGCCGGCCGTCACTCATCCCCGTACAGAACCCAGGTGTCCTTGCTTCCGCCGCCCTGGGAGGAGTTCACCACCAGGGAATCCTTCCGAAGCGCCACCCGGGTCAGTCCTCCCGGAAGCACGAAGATCTTCTCGCCGTTCAGAATGAAGGGTCGCAGGTCAATGTGCCGCCCTTCGAACTCGTCCCCGCAACAGGTCGGATGCCGCGACAGATTGATCATCGGCTGCGCGATGTAGTTTCTTGGCTCCGCCAGAATCCGCTCCCGGAACTCGGCGATCTCCTCCTTCGTGGCTTTCGGCCCCATCAACATTCCGTAGCCGCCCGACTCGTTCGCCGCCTTCACCACCATCTCGCCCAGATGATCCAGGATGTACCGCCGGTCGTCGTCCTCACTCGCAAGGTAGGTGGGCACGTTGTCCAGAATCGGTTCCTCGCCCAGATAGAACTTAATCATCCGAGGCACGAAGTAGTACATCACCTTGTCGTCGGCGATGCCCGTTCCGATCGAGTTCGCCAGCGTCACCGTCCCCGCGCGACAAGCCTGGACCAGTCCGGGAACTCCCAGCTGCGAATCCCGGCGGAACACCCGCGGATCCAGAAAATCATCATCGATCCGACGGTAGATCACATGGACCACGCGCAGACCCTTCGTGGTCCGCATATAGACGCGGTCGTCCCGAACCACGAGGTCGCGGCCTTCGACGATCTCGATCCCCATCTGGCGGGCCAGGTAGGTGTGCTCGAAATACGCGCTGTTGTAAGGCCCCGGCGTCAGAAGCACCACCGTCGGCTCGGCAACCCCCGCCGGCGCCACGTTCACGAGCGTCTTGAGCAGCATGTCCGGATAGTTCGCCACCGGACGAACCCCCACCGCTTCGAACAATCCCGCGAAACTCCGACGCATCGCCCTCCGGTTCTCCAACACGTACGAAACCCCCGACGGACACCGCCCGTTGTCCTCCAAGACCAGGTACTTTCCGTCACGGTCCCGGATCAGGTCCGTGCCGCAGATGTGCATGTAGATGTCCCTCGGGACCTGGAAATTCACGAACTCCCGCCTGAAATGCCGCGCCGACAGCACGTAGAACGGCGGAATGACCCCTTCCTTCAGAATCCGTTGCTCGTGATAGACGTCGTGCAGGAAATGGTTGAGCGCCGTGATCCGCTGAATCAGGCCGGACTCCACCCGCGCCCATTCCCCCGCCGGAATGATCCGCGGAATCAGGTCGAAGGGAAAAATGCGCTCCGCCCCTTCCTGGGCCCCGTACACATTGAAAGTGATCCCCTGGCGAAGGAACGCGAGGTCGACCGCCTGGCGCTTCTGGTCGAATTCGTCCCGCTTCAGCGGGTTGAATCGCTCCACAAATCGGCGGTAGTGGGGACGGATCTCCCCCGCCTCGTTCACCATCTCGTCGAAGAACCCGCCCGCTTCGTATCGGTCCAGCAGCACGCGGCCCAAGCTTGCTCCCCTTCCAATCCGACTCAAGCCCAACACTTCAGGAAGACGAGAATTCCGTTCATGGCGCCCATGAATCCCGGCCCACCACCCCCTTCCCCCTTCCCCCTTCCCCCTTCCCATTTCCCAACCGAGCCAACCGAGCCATCCGCCGGCGGAACCGGATCAGTGGTACTCCTGAATCGACCGCACCCCGTACCCCGCCTCACGCAGCGCGGCGATCCCCAGCGCCGCCGCCCGGGCCCCCGAAAGGGTTGTCATGATGGGAGTTCCAGTCATCACGGACGTCGTCCGGATCCGCACCTCGTCGACCCGCGGATTGGCGCCGCTGGGGGTGTTGATCACGAAGTGGATCTCCTTGTTCTTCAGAAAATCCACGGCATTCGGCCGTCCCTCGTTCAACTTCGGAATCCGCTGAACCTTGAGTCCCGCCGCTTCCAGAACCGCCGCCGTGCCCCCGGTCGAGATCAGATCGAATCCCAGGTCCGCGAACAGCTTGGCGACCTCCGCCACCTTCGGCTTGTGGGCATCGCTCACGCTGATGAAGACGCGACCCTGCAGCGGCAGGGAGGAACTCGCCGCCATCTGGCTCTTCGCGAAGGCGACTCCCAAGTTGGCGTCCAACCCCATCACCTCACCCGTCGACCGCATCTCCGGAGAAAGAAGAATGTCCTGCCCCTGGAACTTGTTGAACGGGAACACGGACTCCTTCACTGCCCAATAGGACGGCCAGATCTCCGTGGTGAACCCCAACTCCTTCAAGCTCTTACCCGCCATCACATTCGCCGCCAGCTTCGCCAGGGGAACCCCGATCACCTTGCTCACGAACGGAACCGTCCGCGACGCGCGAGGATTCACCTCGAGGACGTAAACCTTCCCCGATTGAACCGCGTACTGGACGTTCATCAAACCGCTCACCCGCAGTTCCCTCGCCATCGCGTGCGTGTGCCTCCGGATGGTCTCGATCACGTCCTTCGTCAGGGTGTGCGGCGGAAGCACCATCGCCGCATCCCCCGAATGCACCCCCGCGAATTCGATGTGCTCCAGCATCCCGCCGATGACGATCGTTCCCACCGCGGGATCCTCGAAATTCCCGACGTCCGCGATGCAGTCGACGTCCACCTCGGTCGCATCCTCCAGGAACTTGTCCACCAGCACCGGCCGCTCCGGGGATGCCTCGACCGCAAACCGCATGTAAT
>JBFWOK010000189.1:0-12069 GCA_050250555.1 Limisphaerales bacterium | reverse complement strand
CTCACGCCAGTGATCGTCGCCCCCTCACTCCTCGCCGCCCGGTTCTCGCGACTCGAGAAGGAAGTCGCCCGCGCGTCCCGCTCGGGAGCCGACTGGCTCCACCTCGACATCATGGACGGTCACTTCGTCCCCAACATCTCGTTCGGACCCGGCATCGTCCGTTCCGTCCGCCCGCTCACACGCCTGTTCTTTGACGTCCACCTGATGTGTTCGCGGCCGGAGATCCTCCTGGAACCTTTCGCCCGTTCCGGCGCCAACCTCATCACCGTCCACGCGGAACTCAACGACCTCGTGGAACCACTTCTCTGGAAGATCAAATCCCTCGGCCTTCAGTGCGGCGTCGCCGTCAATCCTCCCACCCCGATGCGCATGGTGCAGCCGTTTCTCCGGCTCGCCGACCTGGTCCTCGTCATGACGGTCAACCCCGGTTTCGGCGGACAGGCCTTCATCCACGAAACCGTTCCCAAGATCCAACAGGCCGCCCGCTGGCGGGAGGAACTCGGACTCGCCTACAAAATCGAGGTCGACGGCGGCATCGTTCCCGAAACCGCCCGTGAATGCGCCCTCGCGGGCGCCGACACGTTCGTCAGCGGAACGGGATTGTTCGGCCAACCCAACATGACCGCCGCCGTCCGAAAGCTCCGTCGCGCCATCGAGGTCAAGCGCGCGACCGGCCCCCTCCCAAAACCCGCGTCCGCCGCCTGATTCGCCTTCCCCGCGAGGTCCGATGCGATGCGCGACCGACGCCCAACTCCTCCCCGGTCCCGGTTTCCTCCCGGATTCGTCATCCTGGTCGCTGCCCTCCTCCTCGCCCTTCTCGCCGCCAAGTCGCTGCTCCGCCGCCAGCCCGCCGCGCCGGTGACGGACCCGGGTCAAGGTTCGCTCGCGCCCAACGCCTCCACCCTGCCCCCCGAGGTCCTGCGCGAATTCCTCGCCATCGAAGCCCGCGAGTCCGAAGCCGCCCGCACCACCTGGGCCGCCGACGAAGCCGCCCAGGCGTGGGCCGTGGGCATCGAGGCGTTCTGGGACCAGTTGAATCGACGGCGTGGCGAACTCCAACCCCTCCTCGCTCCACCGGCTCGATCGCTGGCCGCTCCGCCCGCCGCGGGATCGTTCGATCTCCCTCTCGGCATCACCGCGTGGACTTCCGCCTCCAACATTCCGCCCACCGCCCTTGCCCTCGATGATCCACGCGTCGCCCAGTGGCGTGCCGAAGGCTGGGGACTCGACCAAAGCGAGTGGCGTCATGTCCGATTCCAACCCGACACCGGCACCGGCACCAAAAAGCCGGCGAGCCGTTTCGATGTGCGCCTTCATCTCTCCCGTCCGTCCCCGCCGGCTCGGGTTCAGATCGATGCCCGCCTTCGGATCGACTGGCCAACCCCATCCCCGGCGCCCGACGGACCATCCGCCGGCGATTGGACGGTCGAACACTGGGACATCCTCCGACGGGACGGCGAAGTCGCTTTTCAGGAAGCCGCGCGTCTCGAGATCCCGCCCTTTCCCAAAACCACCTGGATTGATCCCCTCATCGCGGCGTCCCCTGCCTCCAAGGAGCGCCGCCCGAATCAATTTCTGCTCGCCGCCCGGAACCTGCGGGTCGTCCGCGGCGAGGACGGCGCATGGAGCGCCACCGCCCTCAGCCCCCACCATCCCGGTCTGATCTTCACGGCGCTCCTCGGGGACTTCACCGGCGACGGACACGACGACCTCCTTTGCGTTGTCCGAAGCGGCATCCTCATTCTTCCCGGCGACGCCGGGCTCGGGTTCGAACAGCCAGCCCTCCGTGCCTGGACCGCCCCCGAACGCCTCCTCTACGCCCAGGCCATCACCTGCGGCGACATCGACCACGATGGCGACCTCGACCTCTTCCTGGGGCAGTATCGGACCCCGTACGAGAGCGGGCAGATGCCCCGCCCATTTTTTGACGCCCTCGACGGGCCTCCCGGATTTCTCCTGAAAAACCGCGGCGACGGTACCTTCGACGACACCACCGCCGCCGCTGGACTCGCCCCCAAGCGGCACCGGCGAAGTTACGCCGCGTCCTTCGTGGACCTCGACTCCGACGGTGACCTCGATCTGCTCGTCACCAGCGATTTCGCCGGCGTCGACGTCCACGAAAACGACGGCAGAGGCCGATTTGCCGACCGTTCCGGCACCTGGATCGACGATCCACGCGCGTTCGGGATGTCCCACCTGTTCTCGGATTTCGACGCGGACGGCGCCCTGGATTGTTTCGTGGCGGGCATGCCCCAACCCACCGCGGACCGCCTCCATGCGATCGGCGCGGAGAGGCCGGGCCACGAATCATGGCGGCACGAACGCGCGCGAATCACGTTTGGCAACCGACTCTATTTTGGCGCAAGTGGTGGCGCGGGATGGCTACAGCGGGAAGTGGGCTCCGAGGTGGCTCGCGGCGGATGGGCCTGGAGCGCGGCCGATGTCGACCTCAACCACGACGGGTTCCCTGAAATCCATGTGATCAACGGGCACGAAACCAGGGCGTCGGTCCGCGACTACGAACGCGAATTCTGGCTGCACGACATCTACGTGGGCGATTCCACACCCAGGCCGGAGGTGGACGCCTATTTTTCCTCCAAGTTCGCCACCACCCGCGCCCAGGGCTGGTCGTACGGTGGCTACGAGAAAAACCGCCTCTACCTCAACCTCGGCGGCACGCGCTTCGTCGAAGCCGCCCACGTCCTCGGCCTTGCCCTTGAAAACGACTGCCGCAATGTGCTCGCCGACGATTTCGACGGGGACGGCGACCAGGATCTTCTTGTCAGCACGTTCGATGTCTGGCCCGCGCCCCTGCAGACGCTTCGGCTCCTCGAAAACACCCTGGCGCCCGAGGGACACTGGATTGAAATCCAGCCCGATCCTTCCGTGGGTTCAGCCGCCGCCCTCGGTGCGATGGTGCGGATCCGGCACGGTGCGCAACAGCAGGTCCGGACGCTCGTCACCGGCGCCGGCTACCGCTCCCAGGCGGCCCCTGTCGCCCGGTTCGGATTGGGTCGGGCTTCCCGGGTCGACGAAGTCGAAGTTCGATGGCCGGGCGGACAAGTCTCCCGGATTCAGGGTCCCGGCGCCGATCAACGCCACTTCACCGCACCACCGCCTCCCTGATGACCTCCAACCCCGAATCCATCCGCCCACTCATCGGCGTCGACATCGGCGGAACCAAGATCGCCGTCGCGGCCGTTCATCCGACCGGCCGGATCGTCGCCCAGTGCGATTTCCCCACCGATGCCGAACGTGGATTCGACACCGCGGTTCGACGAATTTCCGAAGCGATTGACGAAGTGACCGCCCGGGCCGCGAGCGACAGCGGAATGGGGACCATCGCCGGTATCGGCATCGGATGCGCCGGACCCGTCGATCCCCTTCGTGGTCTGATCAACAACCCCTTCACCCTCACCGGATGGAATCGGTGCGACATCGTGAGACCACTCGAACGGCGCTTCGAAGTTCCGGTTCGGCTCGAGAATGACGCCGACGTCGCGGCCTTGGGCGAATGCTGGGTCGGCGCCGGAATGGGAGCGTCTCCGGTCGTGATGCTCACGTTTGGAACGGGCGTCGGCGGCGCGGCCGTCGTCGCCGGTCAGCTCGTGCGGGGCGTCGGGGGAGAACACCCGGAACTCGGACACGTCCCCGTCGATCCCCAAGGGCCGGCCTGCTACTGCGGCATCTCCGGGTGCCTCGAATCCATCGCATCGGGCTCGGCCCTCGGCGAAGCCGGAAAGGCGCTGGGCCTGAACGACGCGCGCGAAGTCTTCGCCGCCGCCGACGGGGGATCGAAAGCGGCGCAATCCATCGTCGACCGCGCCGTGGACGCCGCGTGCGCCGCCGCGTGGACGATCTTCCACACCCTTCTTCCGCGGCGGCTCATCCTGGGCGGCGGCATGATGGACACCGAGTTCGAACGGTTCGTCGCGCCGATGCGAAACCGCATCTCCCGCGCGACCCAGTTCACCGCCTCCGCCGTCGAAATCTCGCGGGCCCGACTCGGCAACACGGCGGGAATCGTCGGGGCCGCATCGCTGCTCCGCCCAGGCCACGAGACGGGAACCGGACCGAACTGAACCGCCCGGAGAACGTCCGAGAACGTCCGTTGCGTCCCAGGGAAGAACCCGTCATCCTCCGCGGGTCGGGCGCCCATCCCGCTGGCCCGGCCGGTCACCTGATCCCAAGGCCACGGTGATCGATCGACTCCCACGACAACGGCTTGAAGCGAACCTGCTCATGAAGATTGGATACTTGATCGACATGGATGGTGTGATTTACCGGGAAAACCAACTGATTCCCGGAGCCGCCGATTTCGTCACCGCGCTCATGACGACGGCCACGCCGTTTCTGTTCCTCACCAACAATTCCGCTCCGACCGGCGAGGACCTGACGGTTCGACTGAAACATCTCGGCGTCCAAGGCCTCACTCCCCGGCACTTCTACACATCGGCGATGAACACCGCCGATTTCCTCGACGAAACCCACCCCAACTGCACGGCCTTCGTCGTCGGTGAAGGCGGCCTGCTCGCCGCCCTCCACGAACGCAAGATCGCCAACGACGCCATCCATCCCAACTACGTCGTCGTCGGCGAAGGCGCCGCCACCACCGAACGACTCACCAAGGCGCACGAACTCATCGAAAAAGGCGCGCGCCTCGTCGCCACCAACCCCGACAACTGGTGTCCCGTCGCCAGCCAGAAGACCCGCCCGGGCGCGGGCGCCATCGCCGCTTACCTCGAATCCAGCACCGGCCGCCGCGCCTATTACCTCGGAAAACCCAACGGCTACATGTTCCACCGCGCGCGCCAACGCCTCGCCGACACCGCCCTCAACCGCATCGAGAACGTCGCCATGATCGGGGACACAATGGAAACCGACATCCGCGGCGCCGTGGAGACAGGCCTCCTCGCCTACCTCGTCCTGACCGGCTCCACCCAACTCGAGGACGTCGGCGATTATGTCTACCAACCCAGCCGAATCCTCCACAGCGTCGCGGAACTGGTCGACGAGGTGAAGACTGGGAAACCATCCAACACCGAAAACTCGCCGTACTTCAGCCACGCCAAGAACGGAGGCCACCGACACGGCAATCGACACCAGACCGATGTCCTCGCCCTCCACAAACCACGCCCCCGCCCGGCAATGACCAAATAGCGGTGTTCTGGATGGTCGGCTCAAAGGCTCCGCAATCGGAAATACCGCGCCGGTTGGGCACACGGAGTCGTGAAGGTGTTCCCGACGGGCTGTGGATCCACCGGCTTCCAGTCCGCCAGTTCGCCCACGGTGGGCGAGAACTCCAGCACGTACCCGCCGATGTCCACGTCCCAGGACAACTCGGCCAGCTTGTCCGCCGTGAATCGGACCCGAACCGCGGGCCGTAACGGTGGTGTCGAAGGCCCGGAGCCGATCAGACCGCCAATCAGCACGAGGGGCGCTTCGCCCGTCCCGGGGTCGACGAGACTCAACGACCGACCGCTCGCGCTCGACGGAACCGCGCCGCGCAGGACATACGCGCCACCTCCCGAAAGCCCGCCCCCTCCCACGACCTGCCCCAGGAGCTGAAGCCCCCCGCCCGCCGCCTGCCCCAGAACGCGATCCGCCAGAAACAACGACGCCAGCCCCGCGATCCCGAATACCCAAAGAACCCGCTTCACGGCGCCACCTCCCTCACCGCCAGAAGGGCTCGCACCTGGTCACGGAGTTCCGCCACGTCGGCCTCCAACCGGCCGATGCGTTCCTCCCGGTCACGCAGCGCCGCCGATTGTTCCACCAGCCTCCGGTTCAACCCCTGGATGGCCGCCAACGCCACGCCGTCCGCATCGACTGTGGCGATGTGCTTGTCATCCGGTCCCACGCCGAACGCGGCATGAAAATCCTGCGCCATCGGCCCCAGATGCCGCGATTCCGGGTCGTCCTTGTAGCTCCATTCGGAAATCGGCATGGACACCACCTTCGCCAGCACCGCCTCCGGATCCACGGCCTCAAAACGTTCCTTGGCGTTGCGATCCGACGCGCTGACGAACGTCCCGTTCACCCGCAAACCACCCGTGTTCAACCGCATCAGTTCGGTCCCCCCGGACCCGGGACTGTTCTGCGTGTTGGAATGTGTCCCAAGCCGGTACCAGGAGTAGGAACTGTCCGACCTGAAATACATCGTCGAGCTCTGCACCCCGATTCCGTAGTTGTCGGACCAGAGATTCAGCATCTGCCGGGTGCTCGACCCGAAGAACAGCGAGGTATCCCCCGACCAATGCGCCCCGCCCTCGGCCCGGATATTGAACGTATTCACTCCCGCGGAAGAGAAGCTCGCGTTCTGGCTGTCCGACCAGACGAAGGCGCCCTGATGGTTGACTCGGGACCTTCGCCCCGCGGCCACGGAATGCCCGCAGTTGTCCGCCACCAGGTTGTTGGTACCCCCCAGCACCACGGCACTCGCGCAATTCGTCCCGATCCGGTTGTTGTCCCCGCCAAGAATCGTCGCCCAGTTGCTCTCGCGCCCGATCTCGTTGTCCGATCCGCCAACGAGGAGCGGCGCGATCTCGCGCCGGTTGGGGTTGCTCGAACCCAGGACGTCGTTCCTGAACCCGCCGATCATCAGGGCGCCGTCCACGTTGTTCCCAATCACATTCTCCCCGCCACCCACCACCAGGCTGATCACCGCGTTGGTCCCGATCCGGTTGTCCCGTCCCCCGACGATGACCGCATGCTGGTTGTCCTGCCGGATCTCGTTTCGAGCCCCTCCCCCGATGAAAGCCGACCGCTGATCCCTTTCGATGACGTTGTCCACGCCCCCCACGATCACCGATTCATGCGCCGAGACACCAATCTCATTCTCGCGACCACTCAGAATCGCCGAGTTGGTGGAGCCCGTGTCGATCGAGTTGCCCCGCCCACCGATGATCCGAACGCCGCTCGTCTGGGCCTCCAGGCGCAACACCGGCTGATTCGCCGCCCGAAGCACCAGCGGGACCGCGTCCGTCGTTCCGAGAAAATTCACGTTCGCGTCCGTACCCGAATTCCCCTCCAAAGCCCATCCGCTCCCAGATCCCCCGGACCCCGGAGGTCCCGGAGGCCCCACAGGCCCCTGCGGTCCCTGGGGTCCGGCAGGTCCCTGCGGCCCGGCAGGTCCCTGCGGCCCGGCAGGTCCCTGCGGCCCGGCAGGTCCCTGCGGCCCAACAGCTCCCTGGGGTCCCGCGGGCCCCACAGGTCCGGCGGGCCCCGCAGGGGTCAACGCGAACAAGGCATAGGGCGATGCCGCGAGCGCCTGCCGTGGCGTCAACGGAGTGAATTCCTTCTCCGCCGACGATCGCACCGCGAGTTCGATCCAGCGCGGATCGCCAAGAAACGCCTTCGGACCGAAATCGAGGGTCATCGTGAACCACCCTCCCGCGACCTCGACGCCGAGATTCGTCTGGAGCGTTCCAATTTGCGTCCGGGAGCGCTCCCCGTCGAAAAGGCCCACCCTCCAGTCGAAGACCCCGTTCACCGGCTGGCCTTCCTTCATCAACTGACCTTGATACTGGAACGCCGTGCCTTGCGGGAAAGCATTCAGGCCCAGGAAACAGAACAAGGTCAGCCATCCGATTCGTGGAGCATGACTTGCCATGTCGGCTTGATACCACTTCCAGCCAAGCGCTGCCAAGGACCGCGAAATGCCAAGCAAAAGACCTGTCCCTTAGTGCGAAAATTTTTGGAGTGCGGCGCTTGGCGCCGCTTTGGATCGCCGCAAAGCGCCGGAACTTGGCGAGCCCCACCCAAGCGGTGCGGAGCACAGCACTCTCCAAAGGACCTGTCCCTTAGTTAATGGTCGAATGGTCGAGCACGGGGCCAAGCCCCAACGGGGCGACCTGGGATAGCCCAGGGCAAGTCCCGCGCCAGCGGGACGCCGCCCTGGGTCCTTCGCCGTGAAAACGTCGAGCCCTGAAAGGGCGTAACAAAGACCGGCGGGCGCAACCAAAGCGGTGCGGAGCACCGCACTCCAAAGGGGGAGGGTGATCTCGACCCATCCACCGAAATCATCGAGGAACCCGATGCACCCACTGGGACTCGAAGACTCGCCACCGAGGCCTTGCAGTCCTTCCGGGAGCCGAGAATCATGACCGCATTCTTTTCCCTCTTCCGATGTTCACTCCAGCATCCCAACGTCCGCCTATCCCCGCCCCGGCCGCCGTCGCCGCCCTCCTCGCCCTCGCCGGAGTCGTCGTCGCTACTCCCACGGTCTCGGGCGCCGGCGTGGACTTCCTCCGCGAGGTCAAACCCATCCTCTCGGATCAGTGTTTCGCCTGCCACGGGCCCGATCCAGGCACGCGCAAGGCGGGACTGCGCCTCGACACACGCGACGGCCTTCTCGAAGCCACTCCGAAACGCGCCGCGATCGTCATCCCCGGAAAACCCGAGGCCAGCGATCTCTGGAAACGCATCGTCACGACGGACCCCGACGATGTGATGCCCCCACCCGACTCCCACAAGGAACTCAAACCGGCGCAACGCGATCTCCTGAAACGTTGGATCCTCGAGGGCGCGCCCTGGCAGGGACATTGGTCCTTCGATCCGCCCAGCCGCCCGGCCGTTCCCGACACCACCGATCTCGCCGGGCGCCACCCCCACTTCACGATTCGCAATCCCATCGACGCCTTCGTCCTGAAGCGCCTCGAATCCCACGGACTTTCCCCGTCCCCGGAATCCGATCCACGCAGGCTCCTTCGCCGGGTCGCTCTCGATCTCACCGGGCTCCCTCCGACCCCCGCCGAGGTCGAAGCCTTCGTGGCGGACACCAGTCCCGACGCCTACGAAAGGGCGGTCCGGAAATACCTGGCCTCGGACCGGTGGGGCGAGGCCCGGGCCCGCGCGTGGCTCGATGCCGCACGCTACGCCGACACCCACGGCCTCCACTTCGACAACTACCGCGAGATGTGGCCGTACCGCGACTGGGTCATCCGGGCCTTCAACCGCAACCTACCCTTCGACCGATTCACCATCGAACAGATCGCCGGGGATCTCCTTGCCGACCCCACGGACGATCAACTGATCGCCACAGGGTTCCACCGCTGCAACGCCACCACCAACGAGGGCGGCACCATCGAGGAGGAGAACCAGGTCAACTACGCCAACGACCGCGTGACCACCACCGCGTGGGTCTGGCTGGGCCTGACCGCCAACTGCGCCGCGTGCCACGATCACAAGTTCGATCCGATCACCATGCGCGATTTCTATTCGATGGCCGCGTTCTTCCGGAACACGAGCCAGTCGGGCTTCGACGGCAACGTGAAGGACGGCGCCAACGCCGCGATCCCGGTGATTTCGGATCCCGTCGATCGCGCCCGTTGGAGCGCCCTTCCGGCCCTGGTCAAAACGGCGAAGACCGATGTGGACACCCGCCGCAAGGATGCTGAAACCCCGTTCGAAGCCTGGGCCGGTCGCCTCACGATCGCCGATGTCGAACGCGATCTTCGCGCCGACCTCACCGTCCACGCGCTCCTCGAGGACGGAGCGGATCGTCCAATCCAAATCACGGCCGGTGGCCGGGAGGTGACGGTTCCCACCGAAGGCGAGGTTCGTTGGTCCACCAACGGCCACCGGGGTTCGTCCCTTCATTTCGAAAAGGAAGGCACCGTCAACCTGGGGGATGTCGCCGACTTCGATCTCGGCCAACCGTTCTCCGTCGCGGCGTGGGTCTTCGTTCCGCCTTCCTACAACGAATCCGCCGCGATAGTCGCCCGCATGGACGAGGACGCCGATCACCGCGGTTGGGACCTCTGGATCCAACAGGGCCAATTCGCGACCCACCTCGTCCACCGCTGGCCCGACGACGCCGTCAAGGTCCGCACCAAGAAGCGACTCGCTCGGAAGGGTGAATGGCAGCACGTCGCAGTCACCCACGACGGTTCCGGTCGGCCGGAAGGGATCCGGATCTTCGTCGACGGCGCGGTCGCCGAAACCGAGCGGGATGGCCCGGGACGCGTGCAGAAATCGTTCAGGACCACGACCCCGCTCCGCCTCGGCCGGCGCAGCAAAGGCTCCTCCTTCGTGGGCGGCGCCCTTCAAGACCTCCGGATTCACACCAGGGTCCTCGCGGCGCCCGAAGTCCGCGCCCTCGCGCGAATCGACGACGTCCGTCAGCTTCTCGCGACTCCGTTCGCCGATTGGAACCCGGAGTCCCGTCAGGAGGTCTTCGACTATTTCCTGCTTTCCCACGCGCCGTTCCAGGACGCGAGAAAACACCTCGCCAACCTCGAAGCCGAGACCGAGGGGATCCGCCTCCGTTACCCGGTCACCCATGTCCAAAGGGAGAAGTCGGACTCGATCCCCATGACGGCGATCCTCGCCCGCGGACAATACGATCGCCCCGGGGACAAAGTGGTCGCCGGCACGCCCGCGGTGCTCCATCCCTTCCCCGCGGGGGCGCCCACCAACCGCCTGGGCCTCGCCCAGTGGCTGGTCTCCCCGGCGAACCCGCTGACCGCCAGGGTCACCGTCAACCGATTCTGGCAGGAAATCTTCGGAGTCGGCCTGGTCAAGACCGCCGAGGACTTCGGAGTGATGGGCGAACCTCCAGTCCACCCCGAATTGCTCGATTGGCTCGCCGTCGAGTTCGCCGCCGGGGGATGGGACGTCAAACACCTCTTCGAACTGTTCGTCCTGTCGTCCACCTACCGTCAGGGCGAAGCCATTTCCCCAGGGAAACTCGAGAAGGACCCTGACAATCGGCTTCTCAGCCGCGGTCCCCGATTCCGGATGGATGCTGAGATGCTTCGGGACTACGCCCTCCAGGCCTCCGGGCTCCTTGGCGACCGGATCGGTGGCCCCAGCGTCAAGCCGTACCAACCCGACGGCGTCTGGGAAGCGGTGGCCATGCGCGAGAGCAACACACGGAACTACAAGCGGGATTCCGGATCCGACCTGTACCGGCGAAGCCTCTACACCTTCTGGAAGCGATCCGCCCCGCCAGCGTTCCTCGACCTGTTCAACGCCCCGAGCCGCGAGACATGCACCGTCCGACGGGAACGGACCAACACCCCCCTCCAGGCCCTCGCCACCCTCAACGATCCCCAATTCGTCGAAGCCGCCCGTGTGCTCGCCGAGCGCGCCTTCACGGAAACCCACGGCCGCCTCGCCGCTTCCCTCGACGCGCTCGCCGACCGGATCCTCGTCCGCCCGCTGAAACCCGGCGAACTCGCCGAGGTCGCGTCCATGCTCGAAGCCGCCCAGGCATTCTACGCGGGACATCCGGACGAAGCCTCCCAACTGCTTCATGTCGGCGAATCCGTGCCCGATCCCTCGGTGCCACCCGCCCAACTCGCCGCGCTCACGCTTGTCGCCAATCAGCTTCTCAACCTCGACGAGGCCCTCATCAAGTGAGGGAGACGAATTCGCGCTCCTCCATCCTCCCACCGCCATGAATCCGATCCAGGAATACAGCCTTCTCGAGACACGCCGACAGTTCTTCGCGCGCGGAAAGAACGCGCTCGGCTACGCCGCACTCGCCTCCCTTCTCGGCAACCGCCTTAACCTCTGGGCCGCGGACGACACCGCTTCCCAACCCCTCCTGCCCCACTTCGCTCCCAGGGCCCGACGGGTCCTCTACCTCCACATGGTCGGAGGCCCGTCGCAGATGGATCTCTTCGATCACAAGCCGGGAATGGCCGATTGGTACGACAAGGACCTGCCCGATTCCATCCGCATGGGGCAGCGCCTGACCACGATGACCTCGGGACAGGCCCGGTTCCCCATCGCACCCTCGAAGTACACGTTCAGTCCGGCGGGCCAGTGCGGACTCTGGATGAACACCGAACTCCTCCCGTACACCGCTCGGTGCGTCGATGACCTCTGCTTCATCCGCTCCATGCACACCGAGGCGATCAACCACGAACCCGCCATCACCCACATGCAGACCGGCAACCAGATCGGGGGCCGGCCCTGCCTCGGTTCCTGGGTCGGCTACGGCCTCGGCTCCATCAACGCCAACCTGCCGACGTTCGTCGTCCTCGTCGCCGAACCCACCAACAAGGAACAGCTTCAGGCCATCTCCGCCCGCCTCTGGTCGAGCGGTTATCTCTCCGGCGA
>JBFWOK010000188.1:0-12098 GCA_050250555.1 Limisphaerales bacterium | reverse complement strand
GCAGACGGCCATGACGAGGCGAAGGCGGTCGGCGATGGGGAGGCGTCGCGTGTCGCAGAATCGGGTGAGCGGTTCCCCTTGCACCCATTCCATGACGAAATAAGGACGGCCGTTCCGGGTGGAGCCGGCATCGAGCACCCGCGCGATGTTCGGATGATCCATCAGCGCGAGCGCCTGGCGTTCGGCGTCGAACCGGGCGAGGACCTGGGTGGAGTCCAGGCCCGGCTTGATCACCTTCAGCGCGACCTTCCGCCGCAGGGGCGTCGACTGCTCCGCCAGCCAGACATGGCCCATGCCACCCTCTCCCAAGACTTCGATGAGCCGGTAGACCCCGAGGGTGTCACCAGGACCCTCGCCACCTTTCAGCCCCTGTTTGGGCGAGGGGACGTCGGACGGCTTCGCCTCGAATCCCGACGCCAAGGCGTTCGAGTCTGCGTTCACTCCGAGACGGAGAGTGCAGGCGACGCATCGGCTGTCGTCGCCGAGTTCCGCGTTGCACGTGGGACACCGGGCGTTCATGGCGTTGGGACGAGCCGTCGAAGGCGCCTGGCGCGGGCCATCACGGCGCGGGTCCTGGGTCGCCGTCGCTGGCGAGCCAGACGCGCATCAGGTATTTCAGTTCGTCGTCGACCTCGGACGGATCCTGGAGCGTTCCTCGGACCAGTGATCGAAGGTGGTCGCGGAATCGACCTCGAACGCGTTCAAGCCGCTTCTTGCTGGCATCCTTCTGAATGCCCAAACGGCTCGCGATGGCGTCGTGTTCGCCATCCGGCGGAACGCCCGTGAGGAACGGCACGAAAGCGTCGTGCTCATCCGCTTTTCCCGCGCGTCGGTATTCGTCGGCCAGCGCCCCCCGCGCCCGCTGGACC
The DNA here is from genome assembly GCA_050250555.1 of Limisphaerales bacterium. Classification (GTDB taxonomy): domain Bacteria; phylum Verrucomicrobiota; class Verrucomicrobiia; order Limisphaerales; family CAIMTB01; genus CAIMTB01. The sequence goes on along the minus strand of JBFWOK010000188.1, from coordinate 11,229 downwards.
ACGGCAACCGCCCACTCGCGATCGAAGGCCATGTCGGCATCCCGCCAGTCGCCGCCCGATGGGGTCGCGCCGTCGAGCCAGGCGGCGTTGGCTTCGTACGAGACGAGGCCGGACTCCGGTCGGCGTTTGAGCGCATTCCGGCGATCCCGGGCGTTGCTCGCGAAATGCCGGGCGCAGGCGCGGAGAAAATCGCGGAACCGGACCTTCCTAGGCTCGTCACGATCGCGGAGTTTCGCGACGCGGTCACCCAACTGCCGAATGAACTCGAGGGCGAGATCCTCGGCGTCGTGCGGCGAAGCCTGGAGGGCGACCCGGAAGTAGGCGTAAAGAGGCGAAAGGTAGATGCGACACAACCGTTCGAGCACGTCGCTCGCGACATCGGTGCGATCCCCGGTCCGATGGAGCACGAGGGACCAATCGGTATCGGGAAACTCGGCGCGCGACTCCATTCGGGCACCGTCCGATTCGTGGGAGACTCCGACCACGAGGGAAGAAAATGGTGCCTCGTTTCAGCATGGCAATAAGAAACCTTTTTGGGATCCGGGTTTTCACGCACCGAAGGCCAACTCGAAAGTGGACGGGACGACTGGCACGGCGGGAAAGGGCGCTTGCGCGGCTTGGGACCGGCTGCCTAGATCGCGGCGGTTCCGATGGCGACCCAACGACCCACCGTCTCCCGTGTCGAAGTCGACGAAGTTGAAGCGCATCCGGCCCGTCCGTTCACCCGCCGGGTGACGCTGGTCGACTGAGGCGCGTTCGCAGCCCCGTCCCTTCGGAGCCGATCCACTCCTTCAGCTGACCCATGAAATCCCGTGCCTTCCGAGAATCCACCCTGGCTCCCCGCATTTTCTGGCTGGCAACCGCCCTCCTGCTGATGGGTCTCCCGGCGCGAGCGGCGGCCAGCCGGCCTCATATCGTCCACATCGTCGCCGACGATCTCGGCTGGAAGGACGTCGGATTTCATGGCTCCGACATCCAAACGCCGGCGATCGACCGGTTGGCGGCGGGTGGCGCGCGCCTGGAGCAATTCTACGCCCAACCGATGTGCACGCCGACCCGCGCCTGCCTGATGACGGGGCGATATCCCTTCCGCTACGGCCTGCAAACGGCCGTCATCCTCTCCGCCCACACCTACGGCCTTCCGACGGATGAATGGCTACTCCCTCAGGCGCTCAAGGAAGCGGGATATGCGACGGCGATCGTGGGCAAATGGCACTTGGGCCACGGCGATCGGAAGTATTGGCCGCGCCAGCGGGGTTTCGACCACCAGTACGGCCCCCTGATCGGCGAGCTCGACTATTTCACCCACAAACAACACGGCGTGGTGGACTGGTATCGGAACAACAAGCGGATCATCGAAAAGGGCTACACGACAACGCTCCTGGGTGACGATGCGGTGCGGCTCATCGACGCGCACGATCCCGCGGTTCCCCTGTATCTGTATCTCACGTTCAACGCCCCCCACACGCCGTATCAGGCGCCGCCGGAATATCTCGAGAAATACCGGCACATCGCCGATCCGAACCGCAGGGCCTACGCGGGCAGCATCAGCGCGATGGACGACCAGATCGCCCGGGTGGTCGACGCGCTTCAGCGGAAGGGCATGCGCGACGACGCGCTCATCCTGTTCCACAGCGACAACGGGGGGACATTCAACAAGATGTTCGCCGGCGAGGGTGACATGTCGAAGGTCACGATTCCCTGCGACAACGGTCCGTTTCGGGAGGGCAAAGGTTCGCTCTACGAAGGCGGCACCCGGGTGTGCGCGCTCGCCAACTGGCCGGGACGCATCCGCCCCGGCATCGCGGTCGACGGCATGATCCACGTGGTCGACCTCTACCCGACGCTGGCGGGACTCGCGGGCGCCTCCATGGCGCGCTGCAAACCGCTGGATGGGGTCGATGTCTGGCCCGTGATGAGTGAAGGCCGCCCTTCCCCGCGCACCGAGATCATTTACAACATCGAAGCCTTCCGCGCCGGGGTCCGGCAGGGCGATTGGAAACTTGTGTGGCGGGCTCCGATCCCCTCGATTCCCGAACTCTACAACCTCGCCACGGATCCTTCGGAGACCACCAACGTCGCCGAAGCCCATCCGGACACCGTGGCCGCGTTGCAGAAGCGGGCGAACGAACTGGCGAAGACGAGGGTCCGTTCGATGCTCCTGGCGACGGAATTCGAAGCGATCCAGCAGCGCATGCACCTGCCACCCGCGCTGCCGGGTGAGGACTACCAGATCACCGAACCTTGAGAAGCGACGGCAGATCCGGGTTTTCGGAAGGATGCCAGGGGAAGAAAATTGGAGCGAGAGAAGGGATTCGAACCCTCGACATTCACCTTGGCAAGGTGACGCTCTACCAGGCTGAGCTACTCTCGCTCCCGTGCCGTGAGGCGCGGGCAAAGTGGGACATCGGACCGACGAATGCAAGTGTCCATTTTCGTCGGAATGGGGTCGGTCCCGAGCATTGTATTGTGCACCCGTCAGGGTGGGGCGCACCGGTTCCTCGATGATTCCCGTGGATGGGTTGGGTAGTGGTCGTTCCGGTCGGGAGTCCCGGAGGGACGAAGGAGATGGGCCGGTGGCAAGGCGGCCGGGCCGCCGCGGCCACCGGTGGCCGGTCCGAACGTGAAGGCTCTAAGCTCCGAGTTCCTCCAGGATCTGCTCCATCTCCATCTGCGGGCCCTCGTGATGCTGATCGATCGCCAGCTTCAGGGCCGTCTCGTAAGCTGAGCGCGCCAATGGGAGATCGCCGAGGGCCTGATGACACTTCCCGACGAGGATCTGCACGACCATCCAGTCCGGCTTTTTCGCCAGGGCCAGATTCAGGTGATGCAACGCTTCGGCATGGCGACCCGAGTCGAAGTACGCCTTTCCGAGGCTGAACCTCGCAAGATCATGGTTCGGCTGGGCTTCGAGAAGTCGTTCCCAACGTTCAATCGCGTCGGACATGAGTATGGGCGTGAGCTTTGGACAATCGGGATCGGCGTCGGGTTGGGCGGCATTCCTGTGGGGAAGGTCAGGGATCCCCACGGGTTTCGAACCCGTTCATGCAGGCCGGACCACCAGTTCCTCGACGACCGCCCGGGGGGGGAGGTTGAGGACGAAGAGAACGCACGCGGCCACGTCCTCGGGTTGGAGCATTCGGGCGCGGGCGTCCGGGCCGGGAGGCGCGGGGCGTTTGTCGAGAAGGGGGGTGTCGATGTCACCCGGGAGCAGCGCGCAGGCGCGGATGCCGCGGGCCCGTTCCTCCGCGTTGATCGCCTGGGTCAGACCCAGGAGGCCGGATTTGCTCGCGGAATAGGCCGGGCCGGCCTTGGGGCTGGCCTGGCGGGCGGCTTCCGAAATGACATTCACGACGACCCCTCGGCCGCGGGAGCGCATCGAGGGCAGAAACGCCTGAAGACACCAGTAGGCGCCATCCAGATTCGTCCCCATCAGGTGGCGGTAATTCGCCGGGGAGAGAACCTCCAGACTGCGCTGGGGCGTGTTGGTTCCGGCCGCGTTGATCAGGGCGTCGACGTGACCCATTTCGCGCAGGATCCCCTGCCCCATGCTTGTGACCTGGGATTCGTCGCTGATGTCACACGGACACACGATGGGAGCCGGGGCGGAAGAAGCGCCGCTCAGTAGCGCGGCGGTGGCCTCGAGTGTTTCGGGTCGGCGCCCGATCAGGGCGACCCGCCAACCCTCGCGGGCCAGGGCGATGGCGGTGGCGCGTCCGACGCCGGATCCGGCGCCGGTGATCACGGCGTGTCGTAGGGGGGGCGAGGCGGTCATGGGGAGCATCAACGAGTTGCGACTCGCGCGTTGGATCCATGAACGGCGGAGGATTTCACCACGAAGGCACGAAGATCACGAAGAAGACGGATGAATTGGATGCCCTCCCTTCGGGCAGTCTTCGTGTCCTTCGTGCGCTTCGTGGTTAGATGCACGGTCATGGAGAACGCGCCGAGGTCACTGGGCGGCGGGTGCCGGCGCGGGGGCGGGAGCCGGTGCGGTTCCCGCGGCGCCCGGAGCCGGAGCCGGGGGTTCCACCGGAACCTTCAGAAGCTCGGTCAGCGACGGCACGGTGGCCTTGCCGCTCGGGGTGCCCCACTGGCCCTTGGTCCATTTGTGGATAAAGCCGAAGTGGTTCAGGAGGCTGTAGGCGAAGCCGAGGACGATCGCGAAGACCAGAAGCTTGGGCCAGACCGCGGGGGCTTCGGCGAATTGATCGTCCGCGGCGGGGAGCGTTCCAGGGGGCAGTTTGGCGACCGACGTCAGGGAACGGCCGAGGGAGACCGGGACTTTGACCCTGCCGTTCACCGCCCATCCGGAGGCGTCGAGGATCGGGCCGAGGTTGCGCTGCCGGAGTTTGAGCCAGGCGATGAGCATGGACGGACCGGAGACGACGAGAAGCAATCCGATCACGGCGAGAACGACCATCCAGAAGGGCAGCTGGATCAGGCCCATCAATTTGGCGCTGATCGCGGCAATCGCGCCACCGATGGCACCCACGGCGACTCCCAACGCGGCGACGGTTCCAACGTCGATCTTCTTGGCCTCGGCGGGCTTTGCCTTGTCGACGTTGGCGGTTGCCGCGGCCGCGGAGGCGAGTTTGGCGTCGGCGGCGGCATCGGCGGCGGCGGCGCGCTTGGCCACCTGCTCTTCGATGGCCCGAACGAGCTTCTTGTAGGGCGCCCAGAACGCCTGCCGGATGCTGATCGGGTTTTCGATGATCTTGGAGATGGTGGCGTCCCAATCCCGGCCCTTGCGATCGTAGAACAGCCCGTTCCGGCCGACCATCAGGTTGTCGCCGTCGCCGTCGGTGAACGCGACCGCGATGGTCATCTTCTCGCCGGTCGCGCGGGAACAATCGACGTAGGTGAGGTAGGTCTTGGCGAGGCCCGCCAGGGTCGCGTGTTTCGCGACGTCGCCGACCCGGACGCAGAGGCGACAGGCCCGGCCATCGAGATACAGCGTGCCCGCCTGGAAACTGGCGACGGAGTCGGGTTGATAGAAATCGGAGAAATTGACGAAGTTGTTCAGCAGCCGGTGAAGGTCGCGGTAGTACCGGATGAGCCGTTCCACGGTGCCGATCGCGTTCGATTCGGCTTCCAACGCGACGTCCTGCGCGATGAGGGCGTTGATTTCGTCCTGCGCTTTGGAGGCGAGGATCTCACGGATGCGGGGAAGGCCCAGTGTTTCAACCGTGCCGGTCGGCTTGGCTGACATCCACGCCTCGAACGGGCCGAGCCGGCCCTTCAGCGCCAGCCACTCAGGTTCCGTGAGCGCGGTTTTGTCCTTGCCGATGAGCGGGGTGACGGCCGAGGTGACGAGCGCGGAGAGGGCGTCGGCCCAGGCGGGATTCACGCCCTCCTTGAGCGGCAGGGGACGACCCGCTTCGATTCGCGCGATGGGGAAACCGGCGACCTCCTGGGCGGTGATGTTCAAGTCCCGCGCCGCGATGGCCAGGTACTCCTCCTCGCTGCGGTTGAGGGCGGTCGCGGCCCGCGGGTCATACGCCACGAGACGGCAACGGCCGAAGTAGTCGTCGATCTTGGCGCGAACCCCCTTGAGGGCGTTCACGGCGTCGGCGGTCGAGTCGCCCAACGGCAGGATGGTGGCGGCCTCGGTTTCCGCCTTTTTGGCCCAGGCGTCGAATTCCTTGAGTTCCGCGAAGAAAGTGTCGGCCCGCGCCTGGTTGATTCCGGGTTTTCCACTGCGATCGGTTTCGCTTCCCAGGGTCGCGAGGATGTCCTCGACCACTTTCCGGACTTCGGGAGTGAGAGCGGCGTCGGCGGGAACGATGCCGTCGCCATTGAACTTCGTCTGCTCGAAGATCTTCGCCGTGTCACCGACGTCCTCCAACGAGATGCCGGCGTCGTCGGGTTTGCCAAGATTCGTCAGGATTCGCCGCGCCGCCGCGAGAATGGCCCGGCCGGAATCGGTCTGGTCGTTAATCTGGTCCAGCGGAAGCGTGTCGCTCCCGTTTTTGAGGGCGCCAAGGTCCTTGAGACGATCCTCGGCCCATTGGACCGCCGCCATGACTTCGGGCGCCCGGACTCTGCCATCCTTGTCGGCGTCGAGAAGGGCGAGAGTGCCTTCATCGAACTCGATGCCCTTCACCGGACAAGCGAGGGCGACCCAGAGCTTCTGGTCGAGGTTTTCGAGCTGCTTGTAGTCCGCTGCGGATTCGAAACGGACTTGGTCGAGCCCCCCGGCGCGAAAGAAGCGCCAACGATGGGTGGATGCGGGTTGGGTCATGGACTTGTCGGGGAGTTGAAAAATCGCCACGCCCGATTCCGCACTTTGACTTCGATCACGGGGCCGGGCTTGGCCGGGGAAAACTAGGGACTCCGCTTACGTTGGCAATGACATACCCGTACCCGGCGGCAGCGGCGGCGGGTTCGCCGTTTGCCCGCCTTCGACGTTGTGCCAGTCTGCGCCCATGACGGCGTTGCCGCTGGAGCACTTTCACAGCCAACTCGGATCCAGCTTTCTGGAAATCAACGGATTCCAGGTCGTCGACCACTATGGATCCGTGGACGGGGAGCATCGTGCGTTGACCGGCTCCTGCGCCTTCCTGGATTTGTCCTTCCGCGGGCGTCTCGTCCTTCTGGGGGCGGACCGGCACAAGCTGCTGAACGGCCAGGTGACCAACAACATCAAGGACCTTCAGCCCGGAACCGGTTGCTACGCGGCCCTCGTGAACGCCAAGGCGAAGATGCTGGCGGACATGCACGTCCACGCCCTGGCCGACGAACTCCTGCTGGATCTCGAACCCGGTCTGGCCGCTCCGACGGCTGAACGACTTGAGAAGTTCATCGTCGCCGATGACGTCCAGGTCGTGGACGCCGCGCCCCACTACGGCCTGCTCAGCCTTCAAGGTCCGCGGGCGCGCCGCGCAGCTGAAGCGCTCGGGTTATTTCCATCGGTGCCGGAAGCCGCCTACCGATCCGTGACGGCGAACCCACCGGGCCTGGGCACGCTTTACCTGATGAACCTGCCTCGGGCGGGCTCGCAAGGGTTCGACGTCTACGTCCCGGTGGCGGCGCTCGGCGCCGTGGCGGAGTCGATGCTGACCGTCGCGCGCGAAACGGGTGGGGGTCCGGCCGGATGGGCGGCCTTGGAAGTTGCTCGTGTGGAATCAGGTACGCCGCGTTTCGGAGTCGACATGGACGAGACCACGCTTCCTCCCGAAGCGGGATTGGGGGAAAGAGGCATCAGCTACACGAAGGGCTGCTACAGCGGCCAGGAAGTGATCGCGCGCATTCGGACGTACGGTCAGGTCGCCAAGGCGCTGCGCGGGCTGTTGATCTTGGATGGAATCGAGGGCCTCCCTCCGCATCGGACGAAGCTGTTCAAGGACGGCAAGGAGGTCGGATGGGTGACGAGCGCGACGCGTTCGCCGCGCCGAGGAGGGATCATCGCGCTGGGATATGTGCGCAAGGAATGCAACGGCCCGGGCGAAACCCTGAAGGTGGGATCGCCGGATGGGGAGGCCACGGCCGTGATCGTTCCCCTGCCGTTCGCGGGTGGGGAATTGGCCGGGGTCTGAGAGCGGTTTTCGGGGCCGGAACCTTCCGAACGCGCGGGTGGGTGCCGGGGAGGACGCTTGTTGTGCCGCACGTTGGGCTTGCCACAAGTTCGCCCATCCCGCAGGTTCGCCGCTCTATTATTGGTCATCATGACGCAGGACCTTGTTTCTTCAGTCATTCTGGGCTTCGCCCCGCCGGCCGCGCCTGGCACCCAAAGCACGGTGCCGCCCTGGGCGCAGTTGGTGCCTTTCGTCCTCCTTCTGGTGGTGATGTACCTCATGGTGATCATGCCCCAGCAGAAGAAGGCCAAGCAGCATGCCGCGCTTCTCAAGGCCCTGAAACCCGGTGACAAGGTCGTGACGAGTTCCGGCATCCTCGGCGTCGTCGTCGGCATCCGGGATCATCACGTCACCATCCGTTCCGAGGACACGAAACTCGAACTGCTGAAGAGCGCCATCCAGGACGTGACCGAGCCCAAAGCCTGATCCTGATCCTGATCCTGATCCTGATCCCGATTCCAACCCCGCCGACCCCGAGTCGTTCCGTCCCATCCGAAATCCCGCCCGCCCGATCCCTGATCCCTCTGATCCCCTGATCCCCCGATCCCGTTCCGCCGCATGAAGAATCCTTTTCCCTGGCTGATCACCGTCGTCGTCGTCCTCCTGTGGTCCGCTTACGAACTGTACCCGCCCACCGGCCGTCCCCTGCTCGCGCAGGTGGAACGGGATGCCGAAAACACCCAGGACCCCGTTTTCAGGGAGATCCTCGCCAAGGCGCGCGAGAACGAATCGAAAGGGATCAACTCCTTCAACAGCCTCCTGACCGCCGCGGGGACCAACAGCCTGGAGCGCTATTTTCCGCGCATCGAGATTCCCGTCGGCGCCGAAACCAATCGGACGATCCTCAACCACGTTCAGCGCGCCGCGCTGGGCCAGATCAAGCTGGGCCTCGACCTCCAGGGAGGCATGTCGTTCCTGGTCCAGATGAAGACCAACGAGTTCAAGGACACCGACGCCCTGGAACGCGCGCTGGATCAGGCCGTCGAGATCCTCCGTCGGCGCGTCGACAAGTACGGCGTCGCCGAACCCACGATCCAGAAATCCGGCTCGGACCGCATCGAGATCCAGATGCCGGGTCTGACCGACGCCGAGAAAATTGAGGTCAAGCAACAGATCGAGCGTGCGGCGTTTCTCGAGTTCCGCATGGTCCACCCGGAGAACGCCCGCCTTCTCGAGGAGGGCCTGATTCCCGCGGGCTACGAAATCCTCACCGAGGTCGAGCGCAACCGCGACGGCACCACCTCCTCGCAGGCGGTGCTGGTGAAGAAGAAGCCCGAGGACGGGCTCACCGGGAAATACATCACCCGGGCCGACGCCATTCCCGACCCGATGACGGGCGAACCGAAGATCGAGTTCGAGCTGAACAACGAAGGGGCGCGCATCTTCGCCGACATCACCCGACGATGGAGTCCTCGTGAAGGGGGCCCGGGCGGCACCCAGTACTACCGGATGGCGATCGTTCTCGACGGTGTCCTCTACTCGGCGCCGCGGATCCTGGGTGAGATCGCGGGCGGTCGGGGTGTCATCACGGGGAACTTCGACATCAAGGAGGCCTTCGAACTCGCGAATGTGCTGATGAACCCGCTGGAAGCCCCGGTCTCGATCATCGAGGAGAACTCGGTGGCGGCGACCCTCGGCGCGGATTCGATCTCGAGCGGGGTTCGGGCGACGGTCATCGGCACCGTCCTGGTCGTGGCGTTCATGCTCGTCTACTACCTCCTCGCCGGTGTGATCGCGAATGTCGCGCTGCTTCTGAACATCTTCGTCCTGCTGGGAGTGATGTGCGCGGTGGACACCACCCTCACGCTGCCCGGCATCGCGGGCATCGTCCTGACCGCGGGCATGGCGGTCGACGCCAACGTCCTCATCTTCGAACGCATCCGCGAGGAACTGGCCGCCGGCAAATCGCTGAAAGGCGCGATCAACGCCGGTTACGGGAAGGCGTTCTGGACGATCTTCGACTCGAACCTGACAACCCTGATCTCGGCGGTCATCATGATCTGGCTCGGCACCGGCCCGGTGAAAGGCTTCGGCGTGTCGCTGACCATCGGTCTCTGCGTCAGCATGTTCACCGCGCTGGTCGTGACCCGGTTGATCTTCGATTTCCTCGTCGACCGCGGAATGATTCGCGAGCTCAAGATGATGTCGCTCATCAAGGCGACGAACATCGACTTCATGCGGTTCGCGAAGCCTGCCTTCATCCTGTCCTGGTCCCTGATCCTGGTGGGAATCGGGTACGGGATTTACCGGGGCAAGGACGTGTTGGGCGTCGATTTCGCGGGCGGCGATGCGATCACCTTCAGCTACCAGGAGAAGGTCTCGGTGGCGGAGATCCGGGACACCCTCGCGAAGCAGGGCATCGCGGACGCGCAGATCGTCCCGAAAGCCAGCCCTGGCGGCGGGCTCCCGACGATCCAGGTCATCGTCCCCTTCAGCCCGGACGGAAAGCTGGGCGCTCAGGTCGCCCAATCGATACCCCAGGCGTTTCCCAATTCGGGCATGTCCGTGAAATGGACCGACCGCAAGGGTCCCGCCGTCGGCGCGGAAATCCAGCTATCGGCGCTGAAATCGCTCCTGCTCGCGCTCTTCGGAATCCTTGTGTACGTGGCGTTCCGCTATGAATTCTCGTTCTCGATCGGCGCCGTCATCGCGATCACCCACGACATCCTCATGACGGCGGGCTGGTTCTTCCTGACGGACCGCCAGCTCAGCGCGCCGATGGTCGCGGCCATCCTCACGATCGTGGGTTTCTCGATCAACGACACGATCGTGATCTTCGATCGGATCCGGGAGGATCTGAAGTTGGGGATCAAGGGGAGTTTCCGAGACCTGATGAACCTGGCGATCAACCAGACCCTGAGCCGTACGATCATCACGTCGGGCACGGTTTTCCTGGCGACCCTTTCGCTCTACGTCTTCGGTGGGAGCGTCATCAACGACTTCGCCTTCACGTTCCTCGTCGGCATCCTGACCGGAACCTACTCGACGATCTACATCGCCAGCGCGGTCGTTCTCTGGTGGCACAAGGGCCATCGTCCGGTGATCGGCCCCATCCAATCGGGAGCCGCGCCCCAGATTCAGCAGCCCACGCCGGCGCGGGCCTAGCCAGGCCTCGTTCCCATGGACGGCAAAATCACCGCATGGCACTGGGCCGGGTTCGTGCTCGCGGTGATTTTCCTGCTCGCCCTCGACCTCGGCGTCTTCCACCGGAAGGCGCGGGTGGTGCGAATCCGGGAGGCGGCTGGGTGGACGGGATTCTGGGTTCTCCTCGCGCTCAGTTTCGGCCTCTGGATCTACCGCTCCCGGGGCAAGGAGGACGGCCTTCAGTTCCTCACCGGCTATCTGATCGAGCTTTCGTTGTCGATGGACAACGTCTTCGTCATCGCTCTCATCTTCTCCTACTTCGGGGTCCCGCTTCGTTTCCAGCATCGCGTCCTCTTCTGGGGCATCCTGGGCGCGATCATCATGCGGGGCGCACTCATCTTCGCCGGGGCCGCCCTCATCAAACAGTTCCTCTGGCTCCTCTACGTCCTCGGAGGGTTCCTGGTCGTCACCGGCGTCCGCATGCTGTTCGGCGGCGAAACGAAGGTGGAACCCGACCGCAATCTCGTCCTGCGGCTGGCCCGGCGGTTCTTCCCCGGCAGCCGCGGCT
>JBFWOK010000187.1:0-12216 GCA_050250555.1 Limisphaerales bacterium | reverse complement strand
TCGCTGGATCTGACGGGGCTTCCGCCGACACCGGACGAAGTCCGCCGCTGGGTCGGGGACGGTGAGCCGGGGGCGTTCGAGCGTTTTGTCGACGGGTTGCTCGCGAAGGAGACCTTCGGGGAACACTGGGCCCGGATGTGGCTGGACCTGGCGCGGTACGCGGACTCGGCGGGCTACGCGGACGATCCGCCGAGGACGATCTGGCCGTACCGCGACTACGTGATCGGGGCATTCAACAGGAATCTTCCGTTCGACCAGTTCACGATCGAACAGCTGGCGGGCGACCTGCTGGACAACCCGACCGAGGAGCAGTTGAAGGCGACGGCGTTCCATCGGAACACGATGACCAACAGCGAGGGCGGGACCAGCGACGAGGAGTTCCGCAATGTCGCCGTGGTGGACCGGGTGAACACGACGTTCGCGGTTTGGATGGGGACCTCCATGGCGTGCGCCCAGTGTCACACGCACAAATACGATCCCATCTCGCAGAAGGAGTACTTCGAGCTCTTCGCCTTCCTGAACAACACGGCGGACGCCGACCGACCCGACGAAGCCCCGGTCCTGACCTTTGACTCGGAGGAAGTGCGCGACCGGAAGGCGAAGCTGTCTTCCGAGATCGCCGAACTCGATTCGAGATTCCGGGCGTCGCATCCCGACCTGCGGGAAGCGGCTCTGCGGTGGGCCGGGTTGTTCCCGACCGATCTCCGTTGGCGGACACCGCGACCGGTGGGAATGACGGCGAAATCGGGGGCGGAACTCACGGTGCTCGGCGACGACAGCATCCTGGTGTCGACGAAGGGGACCAACGTGGTTCTCAGCGACGTCTACACGGTGGAACTTCCCGTCGAGACCGCGTCGACGATCACCGGACTGCGTTTGGAAGCCTTGGCCCACGAATCCCTGGAGCGGCGGGGCCCCGGTTTGGGTGGCGATTTCGCGGTGCGCGAAGTGCGGGCGAGAATTCTGCCCGTCCCGAACCAGGCCGGACCGCCGACACGTTTCATCCGGGTGGAACGCCCGGGTTCGGGAGGGCTGCGGCTGGCCGAGGTGCAGGCGTTCAGCGGCGGGGAGAACGTGGCGATCGCCGGAACCGCGACCCAGAATGCGACGCGTGGGGACGCGGTGGCCAACCGCGCCGTGGACGGTCGGACGGATGCCGGCGAGGCGTCGGGAACCGTGGCCCTGACGGGGGAGGACGCGGGAGCCTGGTGGGAACTGGACCTGGGCCGGGTGAGTCCGATCGAGCGGATTGTCCTCTGGCATGCCGCCGAAAAGAATCCGGGATGGGATGCGTTGAGGGTCGTCGCCTTCGACGAACGCCGCCAACTCGTGTGGGAGAAGCCAGCCGGGAGGAAGAGTTCGAACCAACGGGATCTCGCGCTCGATCTGACCGGTCCCAGGGACGTGGAATTCGTCAACGCATCGGCCGACTCGAACGACGAGAAACTGGATGAGGCGCTGGTGGCGACGGACTCGCCACGGTCGGCGAGGTACCGGAAGCCGGGTGGCCTCGAGAAGGGTTGGTCGGCGGGCGGGGCGACCGGGAGGGATCACGCGCTTTTCCTGGCGACCGCGGGGGCGGTGGAAATCCCGCGGGGAGCGACTCTTTCGGTGTCGATCCAGCAGAAGGCGTCCGTCGATCGGAGGATGCTGGGTCGTTTCAGGGTGTCGGTGACCGGCGAGTCGAGGGCTGCGGAATACGTGGACACTCCGCCTTCCATCCGGACCGTACTTGCCCTCGACGGAAACGGGTTCGGCGGGAAGGAGGCGGAGGCGACCGTGGTGGATTATTTCGTGCGCGAAGTGGCGCCGGAATTCGGCAAGGAGCGGGAGCGCTACCTGGCTATCCTTCGGGAAAGGGACGGGTTGAAACCCCTGACGGTGCCGATTCTCAGGGAATTGGCGGGGACGGAGCGACGGACCACGAAGATCCAGCTTCGAGGGAACTTCCTGACGACGACCGACGAGGTGACGGAAGGAGTTCCCGCGGTTTGGCCGCCGTTGCCGGAAGACGCGCCGCGGAACCGTCTGACGCTCGCCCGTTGGCTCATGAGCGACGAAAACCCGCTGACGGCGCGCGTCGTGGCGAACCGTTTCTGGGAGCAGATCTTCGGCCATGGGATCGTGCGGACGAGCGAGGAGTTCGGGTCGCAGGGGGAACCCCCCGTGAACCAGGCGTTGCTCGACTGGCTGGCGTGCGAACTGCGGGACGGTGGGTGGGACGTGAAGCGATTCCTGAAGCTCCTCGTGACCAGCGCCGCTTATCGGCAATCGTCGCGGGTGACGCCGGAAGCGCTCGAGAAGGATCCCGACAACCGGCTCGTGTCGCGCGGACCAAGATTCCGGATGAGCGCCGAGATGGTGCGCGATCAGGCGCTGGCCGCGGCCGGATTGCTGAGTGAGCGCATGTACGGACCGTCGGTTCGGCCGCCGCGTCCGAATCTGGACCTGCGCGCGGCGTTCGGCGGGAACCTCGACTGGCAGCCGAGCCCGGGCGAGGACCGGTACCGGCGGGGGATCTACACGGAATGGCGGCGGACGAGTCCGTATCCGTCGATGGCCACGTTCGATGCTCCCAGCCGGGAGGTCTGCACCCTGCGGCGCAGCCGGTCCAACACCCCGCTCCAGGCGCTCGTGACGCTGAACGATCCGGTCTTCGTGGAAGCGGCCCAGGGGCTGGCGCGCCGGATGTGCGCGGCTGGAAAAAGTCCCGAGTCGCGCCTGGCCCGGGGATTCGAGTGGGTGTTGTCCCGGGAACCGTCGAGCCGCGAAATCTCCGAACTGACGAGCTTGGCGGCTGAGACGCGGGAAACCTTCGCAGCGGATCCGAAACGGGCCGCGGCGATGGCGGGGGAGGGGAAGGGTGTGGCGCTGGAAGGCGTGGACGCCGCGGATCTGGCGAGTTGGACGGTGGTGGCCAATGTGCTGCTGAATCTCGACGAAACCTTGATGAAACGCTGAACCCACGTGAACCCGAACCTCGAACGATTGCGAATCCAAACCCGGCGCCAGTTCCTGGCGGGCGCCGGTCAGTTCAGCCTGGGCGCGATCGCCTTGCAAAGCCTGCTTCGCGGTGGAGGAACGGCGGCGCGGGCTTTGGACATCGTGCCCGACCCGGTGAACCCGCTGGCCGTGCGCCAACCTCATTACGCGCCGCGCGCGAAAAGGGTGATCTACCTCCACATGTCCGGTGGGCCTCCCCACCTCGACCTCTTCGACTACAAGCCGGAGTTGGTGAAGCGCGATGGCCAGGACTGTCCCGATGAATTCACCCGCGGTCGTCGGTTCGCGTTCACGGGGGGGACGCCCAAACTGATGGGAACGCCGCGAAAGTACGCCCAGTACGGTCAGGGCGGCACGTGGATGTCGGACGCCGTCCCGAATTTTCAGAGAGTGGCCGACGAGCTGTGCGTGATCCGGTCGATGAACACCGACCAGTTCAACCACACTCCCGCCGAACTCCTGCTTTACACGGGATCCCCCCGGCAGGGTCGCCCGAGCCTGGGCGCGTGGGCGACGTACGGTCTGGGCTCCGAGAACAGCGACCTTCCCGGGTTCGTGGTCCTGATCTCGAACGGCGTCCAGCCCAGCGGGGGACAGGGCTGTTGGGGAACTGGGTTCCTTCCCTCCGTCTTCCAAGGCGTGCAATGCCGGTCCAAGGGCGAACCCGTTCTGTATGTCTCGGACCCGCCCGGCATGGATCGTTCCATGCGCCGCCGAACCCTGGATTCCCTGCGGCGTCTCAACGAATTGCAGGAGTCCGAACTGGGCGATCCGGAGACCACCACACGCATCGCGCAGTACGAACTCGCGTTCCGCATGCAGGCGAGCGTCCCGGAAGTCATGGACATCTCGCGCGAGCCCGAGTCGATCACCGAGGCCTACGGCGCCAAACCCGGCGAGGCGAGCTTCGCCAACAACTGCCTGCTGGCCCGGCGCCTGATCGAGAAGGGCGTCCGCTATGTCCAGCTGTTCGACTGGGGCTGGGACTTCCATGGAACCGGTCCGGGAGAAGACATCCGGGACGGCCTCACTCAGAAGATGTCCCGGACGGACAAGCCGGTGGCCGCGTTGATCGAGGATCTCCGCCAACGGGGGCTCCTGGATGAAACGCTCGTTCTCTGGGGCGGCGAGTTCGGCCGGACCCCGTTCCGCGAGGGGCGCACCGCGGCCTCATCGAACCTCGGGCGCGATCACTACCCGGATTGCTACTCCATGTTCCTGGCCGGCGGCGGGATTCGGGGTGGAATCACCTTCGGGGAGACCGATGAACTCGGCTTCGGCGTGGTGCGCGACAAGGTGCATGTCCACGATCTCCAGGCGACGATCCTTCATCTGCTCGGATTCGATCACAAACGGCTGACGTTCCGGTTCCAGGGACGCGACTATCGCCTGACGGATGTCCACGGCGAGATCGTGAAGGGGATCCTGGCCTAGTCGAGTAGGCTGGGACGTCACTTCACGCGGACGGAACGCACCGGCGGAAACTGGCGATCGTTCGGGCGGCGGCATCCTCCGACGACGGCCGCGGAAAGACTTCGGCTGAGAGATATCCCGCGTACCCGATTCGCCGCAGGGCTTCGACGATCGGTTCGACCGGGGTGTGGCCCATGCCGATCGCGAGGCGGTTGCTGTCGGCGAAGTGGACGTGTCCAAGCCGGTTTCCCGTCGCGGCGAGCGCCTCGGGGATGGAGGACTCCTCGATGTTCATGTGGAACAGATCCCCCAGGATCCGGATATTCCTTGTCGCCAGGGGTTCCAGGAATTCGACGGTTTGCGAGAGCGTGTTCAGCAGGTTGGACTCGTAGCGATTGAGGGGTTCGAGGAGCAGCGGCGTCCCGTGGGCGTGGGCGCGCGGGCCCAGTTGTTCGAGCGCCTCCGCCAACCAGCGGAGGGCCTGGTCGCGCGTGACGGCGCCTTCGGCCCGCCCCTGCATGGACCCGAGAATGGCCGGGGCGCCGAACGCTCCCGCCAGATCGACCAGGGCGGAGACGAACTGCTGCGCGTGGTGGCGGACGGCGGGGTCGGGGCTCGTGAGCGTGAGTTTCCGGGTCAGCCAGCCGGCGCCGGTTCCGACCGCGGCGAGTGAGAGGTGGTGGCGGTCGAGGATCTGGCGAAGCGATCGGGCGTCCAGCGCCTCGGCGCTGGGTGGGAAGACTTCGACCGCGTCGAATCCCAGGGCGCGGGCCCGGGCACAAGCCCCGTCCAAGTCTCCATGGAACACGAAAGGTCCTGCGTGGGCCTCGGGAACAAGACTGATCGTGACGGCGCTGCGCATGGATTCAGGCTGCCGGGGCGGTTGGGGGAATGGGAAGTCCCGTGTTGCGGGACCACCCACACGATGGAGATCCGTCCCGCCCGGCCTCTATTGCCGAGGAGCCACCTGGACGCTGGGAAGCACCTCGCTGAACCCCGGATACGCCACCGAATACGGGAAGCCTTTGCCGGTGCCGGCGGCTCCGAACCGGCCCGACTTGTCGATCGCCAGGAAATTGATGTCGAGCGGGGCGCCCGGCGGATGTTTCTTCTGAATGCGGCGGATGGTCTCCGCGCAGGCGTCGGCGGGCGAGGCGCCGGCGCGCATCAGTTCGACGACCTGAAATGATCCACAGAAGCGCATGATGTTCTCACCCACGCCGGTGGCGCCGGCCGCTCCCACGTCGTTGTCGACGTACAGCCCGCTTCCGATGATGGGGGAATCCCCGACCCGGCCCGGGAGTTTGTACGCGAGCCCGCTCGTGGCGCAGCCTCCGGCGAGGTTTCCATCCGAGTCGAGGATCACGAGCGCGATCGTGTCGTGATTGTCGGGCGGAGCGGTTCCAGCGCCCGGGGACGACTGCTTCATTTTCCACTCGAGCCACGCCTGGCGGGCGGATTCGGTGAGGAGGTTCGTCTCCGGGAAGCCCTGGGCCAGCGCGAAGCGGCGGGCGCCATCGCCGACGAGGAGGACGTGGCGGGTCCGTTCCATCACGGCCCGGGCGACGCCGATGACGGGGACGATGCCTTCGACGCCGGCGACGCTGCCGCAGCGGTGGGTGGGGCCGTCCATGATGCAGGCGTCGAGGGACACGACTCCTTCGGCGTTGGGAGCGCCGCCGGCGCCGACCGACGTGTTGGAAAGATCCAGTTCGGCGACGCTGATTCCGGCGACCACGGCGTCGAGGGGCTTTCCGCCGTCGCGAAGCGTGGCGAGAGCTTTATCGTTGGCAGGTTTTCCGAAAGGCCAGGTGGAGACGATGAGGGGTAAGGATGCGGCGCGTTGGGAGGAGGACGCGCCCCGACGACGGGCCGCCGGCGAGGCGCATCCGCCGAGCGTGGCCGCGGTCGCGAGTCCCGCGGTGGTGGCGCCGGCGATCCGGAGGAAGTTTCGGCGGTCGGTTTCGGGAAGCGGAAAATTCTGCCGGTTTTGCGGGTTCGTCGGCTCGGGGATATGGGAGCGGGGGGTCATGGGAAGTGGGGAGGACGCAAGACCCGGGGAGCGTGCACGATGTCGGGGGGCGAGCGAAACTGAAATGGCGGTTGGAGGCTTGGCAAGTCCGGGGGGGAATTGACGCTTGACGCTGGTTTCTTCGCCTACCTAGCCTGCTTTGCATCTTGGACAACTGGCTGGTCCACCAGCGAGCAAAGTCGGTTATCCACCGACTTTTTTGTTCTCTGGGGGACGTCCAGCCGACGACCTATGAACGCAGAACTGCTGGCAGTCCTGGAATATTGGGAACGGGAAAAGGGAATCAGCCGCGACATTCTTGTTCGCGCGGTGGAGGAGGCCCTTGTCTCGGCGGCCCGGCGCGCGGTGGGACCGGCGCGGGAACTTCGGTGCAGCATCGATCCCAAGACGGGCACCATCAAGGCCTTCGCGCGCTTGATCGTGAGCGACAAGATCATCTCAAAACATGACCAGATCTCGGTGGAGAACGCGCGCAGGCTGAAAGCCGATGCGCAGATCGGGGACGAAGTCGAGATCGAGGTGACCCCCTCGGATTTCGGCCGGATCGCGGCTCAGAACGCCCGCCAGGCGGTGATGCAGCAGCTTCGGAAGGCGGAGAAGCAGCTGATTCTGGAAGAATTCAAGGATCGGGTCGGCGACATCGTGAGCGGAGTGGTCCGACGCTTTGAACGGTCGGATGTCGTGGTCGACCTTGGCCGGTACGAGGCGCTGCTGCCGAACCGGGAGCGGGTGCCGATCGAGGAGTATCAGACCGGCGAACGCCTGAGGGCGTATGTGAAGGCCGTCGAGACGACGGCGCACGGACCGGAGATCATTCTGAGCCGGTCGGATCCGATGTTCGTGATCAAGTTGTTCCAGCTCGAGGTCGCCGAAATTTCGGATGGCACGATCGAGATCAAGGGAATTGCCCGGGAACCCGGGTATCGGACCAAGCTGGCGGTGCATTCCAGGGATCCGAAGGTGGACCCGGTCGGGGCTTGTGTCGGTCTGCGGGGCCAGCGGGTGAAGAACATCGTCCGCGAGTTGAACAACGAGAAGGTCGACATCATTCCCTGGTCTTCGGACGTCCGGGCCTATGTGACGGCCGCGTTGTCCCCGGCGAAGCTGAAGAACTTCGAGGTGGACGAGGAAAACAAGCGCGTCAAGATCATCGTCTCGGCGGACCAGTTGTCGCTCGCGATCGGGAGGCGTGGCCAGAATGCGCGCCTGACGTCCAAGCTGACGGGCTGGTACGTGGACATCGAAGAGGAAGTCCAGGCTCCGGTACAGGGGTTCGAGGAGAAGGTGGAAGAAGCGATCCAGAGTCTGGCGGGAATTCCCGGACTGACCGAGGCGCAGGCCAGCGCCCTGGTTCACATGGGTTTTCATGCGTTCGAGGACCTGGCCCAGGCGGAAGTCGAAGATTTGCAGTCCAATCCGGAGATTGGCGATCAGGCGGTGGCGGTGCTCGCGGCGGTTCAAGCCGAAGCCGGCCGGCGGTCTGGTTCCAACGGAGAGGGATCCGCGGGCGTGTAACCCGCGATATCTGTCTGTCTGTCTGTCAGCCGAAGTCTCCGGAGGAGGCGATCGTTCCCGGTAAGTTGCGGGGTCGCCTCCACGCCGTAGTCAGTTGAACTTATATGCCCGTTCGTATTTACGATATCGCCCGAAAGCTTGGTCTCGAGAGCAAGGTTGTGCTCGCGAAGGCGAAGGAACTGGGCATCACCCACGCGAAGGTCGCTTCCAGTACGCTCGACAAGATCACCGCCGAGTACCTCGAGGGCAGCTTCCCGCAAGCCGCCCCCGTCGTTTCGGAGCCCCCGGATTCCCAAGGTGTGGCCGCGGCCGCCACAACCACCGAGGTCGAGTCGGCCGCCTCTCCCGACGCATCCACTTCGACCCTCGCCGGGCCAGGCGGCGCCGAGATCCCTCCCGTGCCCGAGACCACCGCGTCCGCTCCGGCCGAACCTGCGGAAACTCAGACGGGCGATGAATCCGCCGAGCCCGCGACCGCATCGCCCACGCCAGCGTCCCCATCGGCAACCTCCGGCGATTCCGAGCTTGGGGCCGCCGTGACCCGAGATTCCGGAGCGGGTGCCCCACCTGAGCCGGTTGGGGCGGAGGTTTCCGGTTCCGCCGGTGGCACGACTTCGTCGCCGATCCCACCCGACGCGGGAACAGCGCCGGTGGTCCCGGCCTCCGCCGAGGCTCCCGCCCCGGCGAGCGAGGCGGCGCTCGGCCACGGCGTGGGCGCCGGCGGCATGCCACCCGGTTCCGCGCCGGGTTCCGCGCAGGCGAGCCCGATTTCGCTCCAGGAACCCGCGAAGGATGAATCGACGGTTCCGTCGTCGTCCGCGGATGCGAAGCCGACGGACCCTTCGGGCGCGACCTCACCAACGGTGGGGGCCGCGTCTTCCGCGGGGTCGATGGTTCCGCCCGCGGCTCCGCCCGGACCACCCGCTCCAAAGACGCCGGCGATTGGGGAGTTGGTGGGGCGGATTGAGCTGCCTTTCCGGGGGCGACCCGGTGCTCGTTCGACGCCGACGCCACCCGCCCCGCCCGTGCCGGCTCCGCCGGGAGGTCGTCGGCCGGAGCCGCCGAGGGGACGCGCGGGAGGCCCGGGGTTCCCACAGCAACGAGCTTCCACCGGACTCCAGGGCGGCGGACCCGCGCGCTATGGCCCACCTGGCGCCCAGGGCAAGTCGCCGCCGCCGCCGCCGCCGCCGAGGCCGGCCGCAGGACCCGGCAAGTCGCCGGCCATTCCGGATTACACGCCGCCGGCGACAGGCAAGCTGATCAGCCTCAAGCCCCCGATCATCGTTCGGGATCTCGCCGAAAAGCTCGGCGTGAAGGCCTATCGAATTCTCCATGACCTCATGGAGTTGAACGTCTTCGCGAACCTGAACCAGTCGGTCGACGAGAAGGTCGCCGGGTTCCTGGCGTCGCGATACGGGTTCCGTTTCGAGGTCGAACGTCGCGAGAAGGGTGCGGGACAGGTCCACGCCCCGGTTCGCAAGGTGGTCGAGGATGTCGAGGACAAGCCGGAGGATCTGAAGCCGCGCCCGCCGGTCATCACGATCATGGGGCACGTCGACCATGGGAAGACGACGTTGCTGGACGTGATCCGCAAGTCCGACGTGGCCGCGCGCGAAGCCGGGGGGATCACGCAGCACATCGGTGCCTACACCATCATGGTGCCGCACCCCGAACGGCCCAAGGACCTTCAGCAGTTGACGTTCCTCGACACGCCGGGGCATGCCGCGTTCAGCGCGATGCGGGCCCGGGGCGCCAATGTGACGGATATCGTCATCCTTGTCGTCGCGGCTGGGGAAGGGGTGATGCCGCAGACGGTCGAAGCCCTGAACCACGCGAAGGCGGCCAAGGTGCCCATCATGGTCGCCGTCACGAAGTGCGATCTGCCGACGGCGAATCCCCTGAAGGTCCGCCAGCAACTGCAGGAACACGGCTTGGTGGCGGAGGAATGGGGCGGCGAGACCATCTTCGTGGACGTATCCGCGCAGGCGAAGAAGGGAATCGACCAACTCCTGTCCATGCTCGTGCTCCAGTCGGAGGTCATGGAGCTGAAGGCGAACTTCAAGCGGAAGGCGAAGGGCAACGTCGTCGAGTCCGGCCTGGAACCGGGCGGTCCCACGGCCACCGTTCTGGTCCGCAAGGGGACCTTGAAACAGGGCGACGTCATCATCTGCGGCGAGTTTTACGGCCGCACGCGGGCGCTCATCAACGAGGAGGGGCAGCGCCTCAAGGAGGCGGGACCCTCGGTGGCCGTGAAGGTGCTTGGGCTGAACGGAGTCCCGGAAGCCGGGCTCGAGTTCTCCGTCGTCGAGAATGAGCGCACCGCCCGGGACATGGCGGAGGAGCGCGAACTCGAGATCCGGGCCGCGGGCCGCGAGCGGGGACCGCGCGTGACCCTCGAAAACCTGCTGTCCGTGATCGAACAGCAGAGCGCCAAAGTCCTCCGGGTCGTCGTCAAGGGAGACACCCAGGGTTCGGTCGAAGCGATCGTCGAGGCCCTGATGAAGATCGAGAGCACCAAGGTCAGCCTCGAGATCGTGCACAGCGCCGTCGGCACCATCACCGAAAGCGATGTCCTCCTCGCCGCGTCCTCGAAGGGCATCATCTTCGGATTCCACACCCGGCAGGACAACGGGGTGCCCGCCGCCGCGAAACGCGAGGGCGTTCAGATCAAGCAGTACGAGATCATCTACGAGCTGATCGACGAGGTCCGGAAGGCGATGGCGGGGTTGCTCGACCCGGAACTGAAGGAAATCACCATCGGTTCGGCCGAGGTCCGGCAGATCTTCGACCTGTCCAAGGGCGGACGCGTGGCGGGCTGCATGGTGCAGAACGGAAGAATCGTCAAGGGCAAGGCCCGGATCGTCCGCCGGAAGGAAGTCATCCACGATGGCATCCTTCAGACGCTCCGCCGCTACCAGGACGAGGTGGCCGAAGTCCGGTCGGGTCTCGAATGCGGCATCCGCGTCTCGAGTTTCGAGGAGATCCAGCCTGGCGATGTGATCGAAGCGTACACCGTGGAAAAGGTGGCGCAGCAGCTCTGATCGGATCGGCCGCGGGACGGTCTTGAAGCTCCCCGGCCGGTTCGAGACGTGAGAGAGGACGATCGATGCGCCGCATCCGCTACGAACGAGTCCGCGAGCTCCTGAAACGGGAGCTCGGGGAGATCCTTCGCCGTCAGATCCCCATCGCGGAGGGCGGGATCATCTCGGTGAACGACGTCGGTCTGGCCGGCGATCTTCAGTCGGCGAAGGTCTTCGTCAGCATCGTCGGAACCGCCGAACAGCAGGCGCGCGGGGCATCCCTGCTTCGAACCCACACCGTGCTCATCCAGAACCTCCTCGGCCAGGCCGTGGTCCTCAAGAACACACCCCATCTCCAGTTCGTGATCGACGACTCGATTGCCCGCGGCAACCGGATCCTTGAAATCATGGACGAACTGGAGAAGGACACCCCCGGGACATGACCGTGAGCAGCCCTTCCGAAGTTCTGCCCAAAATTCTCGATGCCCTGCGAGGGGCAAGTTCGGTATGCGTGATCGGCCACGTCCGGCCCGACGGCGATTGCGTCGGTTCCCAACTCGGCCTGGGAATGGCGCTCCGGTCGGCCGGCAAGAACGTCGAGATCTGGAACGAGGATCCCATGCCGAGGAAGCTCGCGTTCCTCGATCCGTCGGGTCTTTTCCGCCCTCCCAGCCCGGGCCGTTCCTTCGACTGCGTCGTCGCCACGGACTGCGCGACCTGGGAACGCCTCGGGACGGCGGGCGATTGCGCCGTCGACCGGAAGCTCCTGATCAACATCGATCACCACGCGAGCAACACCCTTTACGGCGACCTGAACTGGGTCGTGGACGACGTTCCATCCACCGGCGAACTGATCCTTCAGCTTCTGAGAAAGGCGCGCTGGGAAATCACGCCCACGATCGCGGATTGCCTGTTCGCGGCGGTTTCCACCGACACCGGCTCGTTCCGGTATTCCTCGACGCGGCCCGAGACGTTCAGGGCGGCGGCGGACCTCGTGGAGAGCGGCGCGGATCTCGGCCGGATCGGACATCATGTCTACGATTCCCATCCGATATCCCGGTTCCGCCTCCTCCGGCACGTCTACCGCCAATGCAAGCTCACCCACGATGATCGGATCGCCTATTTCTGGCTCCGCCGGGGAGACTACGTCCGCGCGGGCGCGGAACGGGAGGAAAGCGAAGGCCTGATCGACCACAACCGGTCGATCGAACCGGTGAGTGTGGCCTGGGTGTT
>JBFWOK010000186.1:0-12419 GCA_050250555.1 Limisphaerales bacterium | reverse complement strand
CGGACCCGAACCATTTCATTTCCGCATGGCCCTCGTGAACATCGCCCTCCGCACGTTTCAACATCATCATCCCAAATCATGAGCCAACCCCGACGCATCTTCGGCACCGACGGTGTCCGCGGCACCGCCAACATCGAACCCGTCACAGCCGACACCATCCTCAAGGTCGGCTGCGCCGCGGCCCACGTCTTCAAGAACCTCCAACAGAAACCCCGCGGCCGGGGCAAACACCAGATCGTCGTCGGCAAGGACACCCGCCTCTCCGGCTATCTCCTCGAAAACGCCGTCTCCGCCGGCATCCTCTCCATGGGCGTCGATGTCCTCTTCATCGGCCCCCTGCCCACCCCGGGCATCGCCTACGTCACCCGCAGTCTCCGCGCCGACGCCGGCATCGCCATCACCGCGTCCCACAATCCCTACGACGACAATGGCGTGAAGTTCTTCCGCTCCGACGGCTACAAGCTCGACGACGACATCGAGGCGCAGATCGAGAACCTCGTCTTCGGCGGCGAGATCGAGAAGATCCGCCCCCGCGCCAGCGCCATCGGCAAGGCTGTCCGCATCGATGACGCCCTCGGCCGCTACATCGAGTACGCGAAATCCAGCTTTCACCGGGGCCTCACCCTCGAAGGGGTCCGGATCGTCGTCGATTGCGGCCACGGCGCCGCCTACAAGGCGACCCCCACCGTCCTCCGCGAACTCGGCGCCGAGGTCTTCGCCTTCGGCGTCCAACCCAATGGCACCAACATCAACCTCGATTGCGGTTCGATGCACCCCGAGATGATGTGCCAGAAGGTCTGGGAACACAGCGCCCACATCGGCATCGCCCACGACGGCGACGCCGACCGCGTCCTCCTTTGCGACGAACGCGGCAAACTGATCGACGGCGATGACATCATGGCCATCGTCGCCCTCGACATGCTCCGCGCCGGGACGCTCGCCGAAAAAACCCTCGTCTCCACCGTCATGAGCAATGCCGGACTCGACGTCGCGATCAACGAAGCCGGAGGCCGCGTCCTCCGAACCCAGGTCGGCGACCGGTACGTCATCGATGAGATGCTGACCCACGGCTACAACTTCGGCGGCGAGCAGAGCGGGCACATGATCTTCCGCGATCACAGCACCACCGGGGATGGCCTCGTCTGCGCGCTTCAGATCCTCCAGATCATGCAGAACACCGGCAAACCGCTCTCCGAACTCGCCAGGTGCTGGACGCGCTTCCCCCAGCTCGTCACCAACGTGAAGGTCCGCGAAAAACGGTCCTTCGACGAACTCGATGGCGTGCTCGAACTCGTCAAACAGGCCGAACTCGAGGTCGGCGAAGGCGGCGGCCGGGTTCTCCTGCGTTACTCCGGAACCGAGCCGAAAGCCCGCCTCCTCATCGAGGGACGCGACGCCACCACCATCGAACTCTGGAGCCGCAAGATCGCCGATTCGATCCGCCGGCAGGTGGGCGCCTGACGGTTCTCCCCCCACCCTTCCCTTCCGCTCCGGGAACCGCGTCGGCGACAGACCGGCCGGTCCTGCGGACCTTGATTCGGGGACACCGACCGGTCTGTGGTTTCGCCATTTGGACTGCGGCGCTCGGCGCCGCTTTGGATCGCCGCGGAGCGCCGAAGCATGGCAGCCCCACCAAAGCGGTGCGGAGCACCGCACTCCAAAAGACAGGTCTTTTGTCTCGTTCCCGTTCCGTGTGCTCCGTGTCTTCCGTGGTTGGGATTCCCCGGTTCAGGTTCATCCCGCCCCGCCCGAAGCGAGTTCGTTCTGTATCACCGCCAGACCCGCGATCGCTGCGGTTTCAGCGCGCAGCACCAGCGGACCGAGGGTAATCGGCCGCGCCCCCGCCGCTCGCAGCATCTCCTCCTCGTCCGGTGTGAAATCACCCTCCGGTCCCAGGACAAGAGTGACACCGACGGCCGGGGCCACCGCTCCGGCGAGCGCCCGTCGCACCGGCAACGCATCCGATCGCAGCGACGCCACCAACAGAATCCCGTCGCCGCTCCGGCGCTCCAAAAAAGCCGCCGTCTCGACCGGCGCCAGGATCTCGGGCAACCAGGGATTGCCACACTGCTTGCAGGCTTCGACCGCGGTGCGCGTCCAGTCCGCCACACGGGCCCGACCTTCGTCCCCTTTCAACCGCACGACCGCACGCTCCGTCGCCAGCGGTTCAAGCCGAACGACACCCAGTTCGGTTGCCTTCTGAACCAGAAAGTCCATCGCCTTGCCCTTGATCAACGAAGGCGCCAACCCCACCCGGGGCGGCGAAGGCACGGCCCGGACCGCGAGAATCTCCACGCGCGTCTCGCGTCGCCCCACGTCCGCCACCCGACCGCGCAGAATGCGACCCGCTCCATCCAGGATCTCGACCGGATCGCCCGCGGCCAGGCGCAGCACCCGCGCCGCGTGACGACTGTCGCCCTCGTCCAGAACCAGCGTCCCGCCCGGCCCAGCCCCGGTTCTCAGGAAGAACCGGTTCATGCCGTCCGGGATTCCGCCGTTCGCGCGTCCATCGCCGATCTATTTCCCGAGCACAAAGGGATCCAGGTACTTCGCACCGCCCGGCACGAAGTCCGGACTGTGGATGTCACGCACCGCCGCGAACCGGAAGGTCCCCGTCCCGCCCGCCACCGGCGGAACCGTTCCACCGGAAACCGACTGGGCGCAGGCCGCCCAACCCTCGGCACCCGGGCCGGCCTCCAGCACGATCTCCTTCGATTCCTTTTCGTGGTTCTTCACGAACGAAACCACGGTGAGCACGTCATGCACCCGCTGCTGGAACACGGTGGGGTTGTATCCAAAGGTGTACGCCGCCGCCTCGCGAGGATTCTTCACCTTCGGCGTCCGATCCAACGGCCGGCCACCCGCCAGGAACTCGCCCTGATACATCAGATCCACCCCCACCACTGTCGCCCCCGCGTTCAAATGGCGTCGCACTTCCGCGGCGTACTCGCCGTCGGCTCCGAAGAGCCCCGCCTTCCCGGACGTCGTCAGGCGAATCACCGTCCGCCCGCTCCACGTCTTCGGATGAAGGAAGGTCGCCGGCAACACTTCGCCCCGCCCCTTGTTCCGCAACAGGCCGGTCATCTCGATGACCTCGTCGCGGTCGGCCTTGGAGCCGATCTCCCATTCCACGGTCCCCACTTCCGATAGCGTGCGTCCCAACGTGGCCTCGATCGCCGGTTGGATCACCGTCCGACGGCCCTCCTCGGTCGCCGCCGCCGCGGCCAACTGCTTCGTCGCATCGGTCGTCCACCACTGGATCAGGTCCTTCTCGAAATCATCGCCCCCGCGCGGCTTCGGATGACGGTCGTTCCAGACGGTCAGGTCATCGCCCGTCAACCGCGGATAATCCTCCTCGATGACCGGTTCCTTCAGCCCAAGCCCCAGATGCCGGTTCATCCACTGGTACATCGCGGAGCGACTGACGTAGTTGTAGTTGTGCCCGAAGTGCGGCAGGTGCTTCAGCATCACCCGGTCCTTCGCCCCGGCCAGTTCGTAGAGCTTCACAAGCTCCGGAAATCCCTTCGTGGGCATGTCGACGGTCCAGTCGTTCGCCCCGGTCAAACCCAGCGGCTTCGGAGCGAACAGACCCGCCAGCTCGATGTTACCCGTCCCCACGCGAAAGCCCGAGGCGTTCTCACAGGTGCAGCCCCCCTGCATCGCCGTGGAAACCATCACCGCCGGAAACGCAACCGCCGGCCTGGGATCGATCCCGCACAACACAAAGGTCTGCGTCCCACCCCCGCTCGCCCCGGTCACCGCGATCCGCTTCGCGTCGACGTCCGGCAGCGCTTCCAGGAAATCCAACGCCCGGATCGAATTCCACGTCTGCAAACCCATCACGCTCTGAAAGCGGGCTTCCGCCTGGGGACTGAAAAAGCCCCAACGGACGGGGTCGTTCGCCTCGGGCCTCTGCTTCGCGAACCCATGCACCAACGCCATCGAAAGCTGCCGGCTGTCCGCATACCCGATCATGTCGTAGTGAAAAACCACGCATCCCATGCGAGCCAGCGTCACGCACCGCGCCTGAAGCGGACTTCTTCCTCCCTGCTCGAACCGTTCCGCCCCCGCCGCGATCTCCCGACGGACCGCCGCCTCCCCCTGATCCATGAACCGCCCGTTCTCCCAATGCCCGTGCGGGCACAACACGCCGGGCAACCGCCCCGTCCTGCCCTTCGGCCGATAGAGACTGCCCGTCACGAAGAATCCCGGCGCGCTCTCGAAGTAGACCTTTTCGACCGTGTAATCACCCTGGTCCCGCTTGCCATGAATCACCGGCTCCAGGGGGCCTTTCACCGGCATTGGCCATAACCCCTGCGAGACCAGCACCTGCCGCCGCACCCGCTCCGCCCGCCGTTCCCAGGCGTCGAGCGTCGCCGGCACTTCCATCGGAAAGTATCCGTCCAGGTCCTTCGGCGGCGCCAACCGCACATCGTCCGGCACCGTCCCCTCCGGCAAAGCCCGCGCCGGCCCACCGTACGCCGTGCCGCCTGGAAGCGCCGTCGCGGCCACGACCACGCTCACGGTCGCCATCACAAGCCACGTGAACCGCCCGCTCCACCAGGTCACAACAGATTCCTGGGCACGCGTCGCACCTTTCTGGGTGAATTCAGATTCCGGGGAAGGCATGCGCGGTTATAGGCGCCCACCCCTCGCCACCGCAAGCCGTGGAACCGCCCCGCCCCAGTTCCGGGCACGTCTCTGACTTGTGGATTGTCCCGGACGGTCGGGATCGGGGTCGGGATCGGTATCGGTTTCGTTCAGTGTCCGACGCTCCGATCTCGGATGAAAACCCGAGTGTCCCATTCGATTCCGATTTCGATTCCGATTCCGATTGCGACCCTCGAACTCCACGCCGCGACCCCAATCCACGGCTCCGCTGCTTGTCGCCTTTCCTTCCGTGTGTTCCGTGTGTTCCGTGTGCTCCGTGGTTGTCCTCCGCCGCGGACCGGTCACCAGTCGACCACCGAACCGTCGCGCTCGTCGTAGGTCTCCGGGTTCTGCCAGTCATGCCCAAGTCGCTCCGCGAGCTGGTCCTCGTCGATCTCAATCCCCAACCCAGGCCCGGTCGGGAGATCGACATGGCCTTCCACGATCCGAAACGGAGTCTTCAAATAGCCCTCCCCCAGGTTCACCTGCTCCTGGCACAGAAAATTCGGAACGGACGCCGCCAATTGGAGTCCCGCCGCCAGCGAAATCGGCCCCAGCGGATTGTGTGGCGCGATCGCCGCGTAGTAAGCCTCCGCCATCCCCGCGATCAGCCGCGCCTCGAAAATCCCCCCCGCATGGCAGAGATCCGGCTGCAGAATGCTCGCCGCCCCCTTCTCCAGGATCTCCCGGAACCCCCACTTCGTGAAAATCCGCTCACCCGTCGCGATCGGCAGGTGGGTTCCCCGCGCGATCTCCGCCATGGCATCCACGTTCTGACACGCCACGGGCTCCTCGATGAACATCGGCTGATACGGCTCCAACCCGCGGATCAGCAGCTTCGCGTTCTGCGGCGAAATCGCCCCATGGAAGTCGATCCCGATCTCGACCGAACTCCCGCCCGCCTCGCGGAGCGCTGCGAAGGTCTCCACCGCTTCGTCGATGAACTTCTTCGAACCCACGATCCCTCCCCGCGTCCGATTCCGAATGCCCGTCTTGAACGAGGTGAACCCCTCGTCCCGTTTGCGTTTCAGCGAAGCCGGATCGTTGCCCACATGGGCGTACACGCGAACCTTGTCGCGGGTCGGGCCTCCCAAAAGTTCATACACGGGCACCCCGAGGAGCTTGCCCTTGATGTCCCAGAGCGCCTGCTCGATCCCGCTCAGTGCGCTCGTGAGCACGGGCCCTCCCCGATAAAACGCGTGCCGGTAGATCGCCTGCCAGTGATGCACCACGTTCCTCGGATCCTTCCCCACCAGGTAGGGCGCGATCTCATCCACCGCCGCCGCCACCGTCTTCGCGCGCCCCTCCACCAGCGGCTCGCCCCATCCGACAATCCCCTCGTCGGTGTGGACCTTCAGAAAAAGCCAGCGCGGTTTCACGAGCATCGTCTCGAGCCGCGTGATCTTCAGCCGGGTCTTGAATCGGGGCGGGCGTCCCTGCCCCGCGGGACGCGTGGCGTACGTCGCGCCCTCCCGCGCCGCGGGGATCTCCGCCGACCCAACTGGTCGTGACACCCCGCCCGTCACCACGCCCGCACCCAATCCGACGCCGGTCATGAGGCGTCGAAGAAAACGCCGGCGGCTCGGGCCGTGGCCGTCGGGAATCACGGTTGCGGACGGAACGGAAGCGGGTCTCGGAAAGGTTGGCTTCATGGTGGGAGTTCTGGTGTTGGCGTCGAAGTCTCGGTCGAGGTATCTCCCGTCCCTCCGGAGACGGGCCCCCTGGGCGGACCCGTCCTGAGACGGCGCAGCCAGCGGGGAAGAAGGGCCGCCGACACCATCAGCGCGATGAGCGCCAGGCAGAGAGGGCGGGTCAGGAATGGCGTGAAATCCCCCTGCGACTTGATCAGGCCCGTGCGCAGGTTGTCTTCGATCATCGGTCCCAGGATAAGCCCGAGAATCAATGGCGCCGGCGGAATCCCGCGCGCTTCCAGAATCACGCCGACCACGCCGGCGGCGAGGGCGACCCACACGTCGAACAGGCTGTTCCGAAGGGAGTACGAGCCAACCACGGAAAACACGATCACCGACGTCACCAGCGCGGCGCGTGGCAGTCGTACCACCCACCCGAAGGCCCGGATCCCAATCCACCCCGCCGGAATCAGCAGGAATTGCGTGATGAAGGCGATCAGGAGGATCGATCGCATCTGGCCGGGGTTCTGCTCGAAAACCAGGGGACCCGGTTTGATGTCGTACATCAGCAGGGCCCCCAGCGCGACCGCCGTGATCGAATCGCCCGGAATCCCGAAGACCAACGCCGGGATCCAAGCCCCCGCCACCGCCGCGTTGTTCGCCGTGGACGGCGCCATCACCCCCTCCACACAGCCCTTCCCGAATCGCTCCGGCGTGCGCGAGGTGCGTTGCGCCACGCCATACGAAGCCCAAGCCGCGATATCCGCGCCCGCTCCGGGAAGCACACCCACCCCGGTCCCGAGCAACGCGGACCGGATCAGCAGAAGCTTGTGACGCGCCATGTCCCGCACCATCTCCAGGAAGCCGGCGCCCCCCTCCTCCGGTGGCAGGCGTGTCTTCGCCTCCGAACCCCGCCGCACGTTCCGAAGCACTTCTCCCAACCCGAACAGCCCGATCATCACGGCGATGAAATCAATGCCGCCCGCCAGTTCGGGTTGTCCCCACGTGAACCGGGGGGTTCCCGACACCCGGTCGATCCCCACCGTCGCCAAGAGCATCCCCAGCAGCGCACCCATCATCCCCCTTACGGCCGGACCCTGGGTGACGACGGCGCTGATCGCCAACCCCGCGACGCCCAGCCAGAAGTACTCGTAGTGACTGAATCGCAGGGCGAACCGCGCCAACTGCGGCGCCAATATCCACAACAGCGCCGTGCCCACGATTCCTCCCAACACCGAGCACCCGAGATCCAAGGTCAGCGCCCTCCTCCCCTTCCCGGCCAAGGCCATCGGATGACCGTCCAACGTTCCCGTCGCCGACGCCGGGGTTCCGGGAATCCGGAGGTAAACCGCCGGGATGTCCCCCGCGAAGATCGCCGTGAAACTCATCCCAAGAATCAGCGCCAACCCGGTGTTCGGATTCGGCAGGTAAAAGGTGAACGGCACCAGCAGCGCCACCGCCATCGTCGCCGTCAGCCCCGGCGTCGATCCCACGAACACCCCGAACACGATCCCCAGGAGCCACGGAATCAGAACATCGTACTGAAGGAGTGGGAGGAGGCTTTCCATGGCCGGTCTCGTCTACGGCAACGGCACCTTGAACAGCCCCACGAACAGGAGATGGACCGCCCCCACGAGGCCGGCTGAAGTCGCAACCGCACCCCACCAACCAGCTCCCAGCCACCGCTGCGCCAGCACAGCGAAAACCAGCGTCGCGCCCACGAATCCCACCAGCGCCATCGCCAGGACGTACCCCCCCATCGCCCCCACCCACAGGATCCCCTCCCGCGGAATCCCCACGCCGGAAATCCCCACCACGCCGCCTCCATCCCGGGTCCGCCCAAGAAAAACAGCCCCCCGATCCAGCACCAGCGCCACTCCCAACATCGCCACCAGCACCATCGGCATCGTCATGGGTCCCGGATCGCGATTGCGTCCCAGCGTCTCATACCCCGCGCTCCGAATGACATCGCGCCACCGCGGCTCCTCCGACGCCAGAAACCGCGCAAAACCGTCCGGACCCTCCACCCGCCCGGTGAACCCATTCTTCTTCAGGAACGCCTGGTAGCCCTCCGATTCACCCACCGCCACGAGTTCCCGACCCAACCGCGCCACAATCTCCGTCGGCGTCCCCCGCGGCACCAACACCCCCCGCCACGTCATCGCCTCGAACGACATCCCCTGTTCTTCAGCCGTCGGAATCGATTCGAACCCCAGCAGGCGCGCCTTCGCGAAAACCCCGAGCGCGCGAATCTCCCCACCTTGGACCTGCGCCCAGGCCTCGGGAACGCTGCAACACACCGCGTCGATGTGCCCCCCCAGCAATTCCACCATGGCCGGAGCCGACCCCGGCGCCGGCACCCAGGTCACGTCCCCAGGCGAAAGCCCTTCCGACATCATCCACCCCGACCGCGCCAGATCCCACACTCCCCCCGACGCCGTCCCCGACAAACGCAGTCTTCCCGGCTCCTTCCGAATGGCCTCCAGAAACGATCTCAGATCGGCCCAGGGAGCGTCGCGCCGCACGAACACCGCCGCGGCATCCGCGTTCAAGAGCGCCACCGGGGTGAAGTCCCCGGGGTTCACGTCGGAGATTCCCATCCACCGCATCGTCCCCAACTCGAAGGTTCCCAGGGTCAGCGTGTATCCGTCCGGTGCCGCCAACGCGCCCGCGGTGTGCCCCACCGCCCCCCCACCCCCCGTCCGGTTCACCACCACCACCGGCCTCCCCAATCGCTGCTGCAGCGCATCCGCCACGTACCGCGCCACCCGATCCGATCCACCACCCGGCGTCCACGGAACAATCAGGTCGATCGATCGCTCCGGGTACCGTTCCACCTCCGATCGCGGGTCCGGCTTGCATCCACCGCACCCCAGCAGCAAAGCCGCCAGCCAACCGAAACCAATCCGATATGCCGCGTCCCGATTCACGGGGAGGCGCGCAGAGAGGATGGAAACCCGGGAACCGCCACACGTTTCCCCGTGTCCCGCACACGACTGCCGCGGACCGAAAAGATCCTGAGTTCCCGGTCCGGATGGCATTGAACCACCAGATGCCGCCCATCCCCCGTGAAAGCCACCCCCTCCGGGATGCGCCCGATCGCGTGTTCCGAAGCCAGCCGGTAGGTCCGCCCCCGACGCTCGAGGATCACCAACCGTCCCTCCTTGGAGTGGTCCCGATGAGTCTCCGCGAGGTTCGAGCCCTCCATCAGCACCGCCGCCACCAACCGGCCGTTCGGGCTGACCTCAATCGATTCCGGCACCGACCCCAGCGGCACGAAGTCGGTCGTTCGAATCGGATCGGCCTCCAGGTCCACCACCGAAAGCGCGTCCCGATCCAGCCCGTTCCCCGTCCCCGCTCCCGCCGTCAAACCCAGCGCGCCATCCGGCGTGATGACCACCCGGTAGGGCTGGCCATACACCGAGAACTGCCGGCCCGTGAGCGTCAGACGTTCGCCGTCCAAATCCAGCAACGCCAGGTAGCCACCCTTCTGAACGCTCGCCAGCACCCGCCGTCCATCCGGCGACACCGCCACGTCGGACAGACTGTCCGCCGGATCGCAGACCAACACTTCGCCGACCGACTCCACGTTCGCGCCCCGCACCCTCAACACCGAGATCGTGCCCGACGCACGGTTCGCCACCAGCGCCACCCGCCCGTCGCCCGTGATCGAGATTCCAGACGGTTGCCGCCCCGTCTCCACCCGACCCATCACCCGCGGCGGTTGACTCGCCAGATCGACGACGTGAACAAACGTCTCGGGAAACCAATTCGTCGAATCTTCCGGGTCCATCCGCAGCGAATTCGCGACAAGGGCCAGCGCGCCGTCCGGTGTGATCGCAATGTTCGACGGCGGCCCGATCACCGTGTTCGGCACGTCCATCACGTGCGTCACCTTCGGCGGAAAAGTCCCAAAATCGAGGATGGTCAGCGAATCCGGCCCCTCGGGAACGATTCTCCGCCCGGCACCCGAAGTGAGATCGATTTTCGCCTCGTTCCCGGAGATCACGATCGGCCCCGCCGCCATCGCCGGGTCCGCCGCCAATCCGTGGATCAACCATCCAAGGGCAACCACGACGCCGCCAGCAACTCTCCGTATGGAAATGATCGGACCAAAAGTGTTCATGCGATGCCTGTCGGGAAGACGATCGGCAGCCTACGAACCCGCCCCGCCTTCGCGCAACCCGTCTCTTCCGCCCCAAAATCGCCACCTCAAAAACCACGAAGCTCACGAAGAGGACGAGGAGAAGAACGGAATCAAATCGCGCGTCGGAATAGACCGTAGCGGATCGCGAGAGCCTGATCGAACAATGCGCTCTTCGTGTTCTTCGTGTCTTCGTGGTGAAATCTCCCGCCCAGAGGTGCCCTCAACCATGGATCGAAAGATCACCGAGCGTCCTTCGGCGGTCCCTGGACGTTCTCCAACTGGGACTCCACCGGGACGACCGACGCTCGATGCGCGCGGACGTCATCCATCAACCCGGCCACGACTTCGGGGTGCTTCCCCGCCACGTTGAACGTCTCGCCGGGATCCGCGAACAGATCGAACAGGAGCGGCGGTTCGTGAACTTCCGGCGCCGGCTGCCGGTATCCCTTCTGCGTCATCAGATGCATTTTCCAGCGGTCCTTCCGAACCGCGAAGATCCTCGCGCCGCGATAGAAGAAGAACGCGCGCTCGGGCCGAGCCTCGTTTCCACGCAGAACACCCGCGATGTCCGCGCCGTCCAGCATCCTTTCGGCTGGCGGCACGACCCCGGCGAATCCAAGCACGGTCGGAAACACATCCAGCAGACTTGCGAATCCCGCATGAACCGCGCCCGCCCGAACCGTGCCCGGCCACCACGCGATCCCCGGCACCCGCATGCCTCCCTCCCAGGTGCTGCCCTTGCCATCCCGCAACAGACCCGCTGAACCACCCTGCTGGTCCATGATCAGCCACGGGCCGTTGTCGCTGGAAAAAAGGACCAGCGTGTTCGTCGCCAACCCTTCCGTTCGCAGGGTCTCCAGAATCTGGCCCACGCTCCAGTCGAGTTCCTCGACCACATCGCCATAGAGTCCCCGCCGGCTCGTCCCACGAAACCGCGCCGACGCGAACAGCGGCACATGGGGAAACGAGTGCGCGAAGTAGAGGAAGAACGGCTTGTCCTTGTGCCCGCGGATGAATCTTTGGGCTTCCTCCGTGTAGAGCCGGGTCAGCTGCGTCTGATCCGCCGGCCGGGACTCGATCTCCTCGTTCCGGTACAGCGGAGAATTCCACCACGCCGGATCCTGATCGGGACGACCCGGCGCCCCCGAAGGCGCGCCCGGGGCCGGATCCATGTCGTTGGAATGCGGCAACCCAAAGAACGAATCGAACCCGTACCGACGGGGATGACCCGCCGGATCGATCGACCACACACCCAGGTGCCACTTTCCCACCATGCCGGTCGCGTAGCCGACGCCCTTGAGCGCCTGAGGGAGCGTCATCTCGCTCCCCGGCAGCCGGCCGGTCGAGCGCGGCCGGAGCACCCGAAACCGATCATGCGCCATGCCGCTCCGCACCGCGTACCGTCCTGTCAGCAAGGCCGCCCGGCTGGGTGTGCACACTTCCGCCGCGGAGTAGAAGTCCGTGAACCGCATTCCTTCCGCCGCCATGCGATCCAGGTTCGGCGTCCGGATCGTCGGATGCCCGTAGCAGCCGAGGTCGCCGTAACCGAGGTCGTCCGCCAGGATCACCACGAAATTGGGTCGGCCCGCGTTCCCCGCCGAAGCGGCCCAAGGCGTCGGTGTGGGAAGGCACAGGAACAGCAGAATCAGGCTCGGGAGGGAGAGGAAGGTTTTCATGCGCGGATTGATCTGACACCACGGCGCGAACGCACGAACCGACCGTGCGGGCCCCAGCCCTGAAGGGAATCAAACTGCCGCCAAAGCAACCAACTCCCGACGCCGTGGGTGACCCCTCCATCAAGCCCGGAACCGGCCCCCGATTCAACCCCCGGGATCCCATGGCGTCCCACCGGCCCCTGATCTCGGGATAGGGGCGCCTGGGAGAAAGCGATCCCACCACGAAGGCACGAAGGACACGAAGGAAGCATGATTCGTTCCGGCCTCGGCAATCCGCTACAGGTCAATCCCGATCAGGGACTCGCTTCCGCCTCT
>JBFWOK010000185.1:0-12586 GCA_050250555.1 Limisphaerales bacterium | reverse complement strand
CAGACGGCGCCGGTGATCAAACTGCCGGCCGAGGCGACTGAAGACGACCATCTGAGACTGCTGGGGATTCTGAATTCCTCGACCGCGTGCTTTTGGCTGAAGCAGGTGTGTCAGAACAAAGGCAGCACAGTAGACATGCAAGGCGCTCGGCAACGGACCGCAGCGTTCGAGGATTTCTATCAGTTCAACGCCACCAAGCTGAAGGAGTTTCCGGTTCCACAGCATTACTCGTTGGCCTTGGTCCGAGAACTGAACCGGCTAGCTTCTGCATTCGCCAAGCACCGCCCCGAGTACGTTTTGAACAATCTATCCAGTCTGAATGACCTCCCGGTAAATTCCTCGAGAGAAGCCTGGATTAGGGTGTTGAGAAACATGATCTCCCTCCAGGAAGAACTGGATTGGGAATGCTACCGACTCTACGGCCTGATCGAGGAGGAACTCGCTCTTCCAGCCGACGAGGTTCCGGGCGTGAAACTGGGCGAACGGGCGTTCGAAATCGTGTTGGCCCGGCGCATGGCGGCGGGCGAAGAGAAGACCGAATGGTTTGAGCGGCACGGCTCGACTCCCATCACGGAGATTCCAACCCATTGGCCGGAGCCCTACCGGAAGCTCGTGGAGCGACGCATCCAGGTGATCCAGGACAATGCCAACATCCGGTTGATCGAGCGGCCGGAGTACAAGCGTCGTTGGAACCTGGAGCCATGGGATGAGCAACTGGTCCGCGCCCTGCGCGAATGGCTGCTGAGGCGCCTGGAAACGTACTTCTTCGGCGGGGAACGGATGGCGGAGGACCCGGTGACTCCCAGCGAAGCCGGCGGACGGGATGATCACCACGAAGCGCACGAAGGACACGAAGTGGGGAGGGAGAGGGAATACGGGAAACCCAGTGTCTTGGGTTCCGGGGGAGAGGGCACCGGAAATCGTACACCTCGGGAATTCGCGTCGAGCAATCCGGAGTCCGCTGAATCGACTTCCCTTCGTGACCTTCGTGGTTGTCCATCCTCTCCGTCCAAGGACCCCGTCGCCGCCCTGCGCGCCGCATGGGCGGGCGGCACCCAGCCCACGGTCGTGTCCACCCATCGCCTCGCGGAGTGCGCCCGCGCGGACGCGGATTTCATGCAGGTGGCGGAGTTGTATCGGAAGCGGCCCGACTTCGATGTCGCGGCGTTGGTGGCGGAATTGGTCGAGGAGGAGTCGGTGCCGTTCCTGCCCGTTCAACGGTACAAGGAGAGCGGATTGCGACACCGCCTGGTCTGGGAAGAAGTCTGGGACCTCCAACGTCGAGAAGACGCGGTCGAGGCGGAAGTCCGCGCCTCCCAACCGACGGACGACGAACAGGCGTTGGCCGCGGAGATCCGCCAACGTCAACGGGAGGTGGTCGGGGAGATCCCCGTTCCCCCCAAGTACAAGAGTGCGGACTTCAAGAAGACCACGTACTGGCGGTTGCGCGGGAAGCTCGACGTGCCGAAAGAGCGGTGGGTCAGCTTCCCTGGCTGCGAGTGGGAGTCTGACCCGAGTCTGCCGATCGCTTGGGCGGGCTGGGATCACCTCCAGCAGGCGCAGGCCTTGGCCGCCTATTTGGAGGATCTGAAGGGCGCCGGTGCCTCCGATGCGAAGCAGTTGCTGGTCCTCGCCGGCCTCCAGCAACTCGTGCCCTGGCTCCTCCAATGGCACAACGACGTCCACCCTGACTTCGGCATGCGCCTCGGCGATTACTTCCGCGCCCACGTCCGCGACGAGTTGCAGCGGTTGGGGAAGACGGAAGCGGAGCTGAAGATTCTTGCGTATGGGCCAGGAATCTGACGGGAGCGGGACGGACTACCGATCGCCGTGGCAACCGCTTTACGCGAGTTGGTCGAAGTTGCGATGCTTGAGTAATCCGAACCCGGCGCCCGGCGGGGAGGCGGCGGTCCGTTGCGCGCTGAACGCGCTTTTGCCCGGGGAACTCTCGTCGGGAAGCTTTCGGGAGGCGTACGAGGGGCACCAAGCGGCGGGGAATCCACCCGCCATCCGGGATGCCTTTCGCACCGCCTATGAGCGTTGGGGCTCGCCGTTGGAGGAACTCTACCGAGTCCGGGCGAGGATGGAGCCCGGGAACGGCGTCCACGACGATGTCTTCCATCTTGCCCTGAGTTTGGCGCTGGGCTGTACTGGCTTTGTCCCGAGGTGGGCCTGGTTGTCCGCCGACGGACTGATGCCCTTGCTTCCGGAGGACCTCTCGTTGGATCTGTCCTTCGATGAATTGGAACGGGCCGCGAAGGCGTTGAAATCGGACCCGTGGGGCGGGTTGGGCGGTTCGAGCCACGCAAAGGGGGACGTTTCGCCAGGGGCGTTGGAGGTCTCGCGGACTTGGTTTCAGGGCAGCACCGTCCGGGTCTTCCGTGGGCAAAGGAGGGGGTGCCCGCCGTGGCAGATGGCGACCTCCCTGGATCGATTGTCGGCTTCCGATGCCAGGTCACGCGTGGCCAAGGAAACCGCGCGTGTCGCGTCTGGCGTCGCCAGGCGGTGGGGGATCGGCTTCCAGCACTCCCTGGCTCTGGCTCAGCACTACAGCGCCGAACTCGGCTTGGCGACGCGGTTGCTGGATGTGACGGTGGATCCCTTCATCGCCCTGTATTTCGCCGCGGACCCGGCGCCGGAGAGTGATGGCGAAGAGGGAGTGGTGTACCGATGGTCCGCGTCGGAACTGAGGGACGACCCTGAGCTTCTGGGGGCTCTCCGCTTGGTAATGCCCGCCGGTGAACCGCGGCTGCTTCGCCAGCGGGGTTTGTTCCTGGCGGGACCCATTGCTTGGGCCTTGGAGCAGACGTGGCCTCTCGGTTGGAGATTCCGGCAGCGGCGCGGGTTGAGTTTCGAGGACCCTGATCGGGGCATCTCGAAGGAGTCGCTTGAACCGCTCTCGCCGTGGCACGACCGGTTGGTGGCCGCAAGAGACGAGACGGTGGAACCGACCGCGGAGGATCTGGGAGCCGTCCCGGGAAATCCTGCCGAAGGACGAGAACTCCTGGAGCGATGTCTTTTCGAGCATCTCCAGCGACAGAAGAAGTTCCCGCCACCCGGTCGGATCGAGTTGTTGGCCCGATTTCACTGGGCGGTGACGGAGCGGCTTCCGCCGGGTCACTTGGCCCGGAGCCTTCGGCTGGCCAAACAAACCGCCGAGGTCATTGCGGCGCGGGATGTCGTCCCTAGGGACATCCCGCGGACGTACCATCGACAGGTCGAATTGGCCGAGGACACCGCACTCCTCTGGGAGATCTGGCGCGAGATCCTCCCGGAGGATCGGGATTGGCCACGGTGAGACGCCCGTTCGAATGACGGTCTCGGTGTGATTTCACCGCCGCCCGTACCGGGCGGCGTGCATCACGGCGATGCGTGCGATCACGGGCCGGGGGGGCGCCGGCCCCAGGTTCCCAGGGCGTTGCCCTGGGCTGGGTTACCGGCACGCCGTTGGCGTCCCCCGTTGGTGTGCATCATCATGGCGCTCACCCATCTTCGCCCGTTTGCACGCCAACGGCGTGTGCGTATTCCAGCCCAGGGCAACGCCCTGGGGTTGGGGTTGGGGTGAGTCACGGTGGCAACGCCGCGGGACCACGGCCCCGCCCATCCCGCCCAGGCACGCCGTCGGCGTGCCGGTAGCCCACGCATGGAGACGATCGGCGTGCGGACGGGTGAGGATGGCGGCGGTTCCATGACGCGCGATTCGAAAGATTCGGCAAACGCAAGTGCGCATTCACGATTTCATGAAAGAGGCGCCTTGCGGATTGCTCCCTTGGAATCTCCTGGGGGAAGACTTGGTTGGTTTCGGACGAGGGTTCGACGCCGACGGAGTATGCCGCAGTCCTTGGCACAGAATTGGATTCACCTCGTGTTCAGCACGAAGCGACGTGAGCGAGTGCTTGTCGGGGAAATCCGCTGGGAACTACACCGGTATATGGCTGGTATCCTCGGTGACTTGGATTGCCCGGCGGCGGCCGTGAATGGGGTCGCTGACCATGTCCACGTCCTTTTCAACCTCCACCGGAACCGCGCCTTGGCGATGGTGGTGATGGAGTTGAAGCGGGGCTCATCGAAATGGTTGAAGGCGCGGGATGGGACGTTGGCGGGGTTCGGATGGCAGAATGGGTACGGGGCATTTTCGGTGAGCCAGTCGGGGCTGCCGACGGTGATGGCCTACATCGCGAATCAAGAGGCGCACCACCGGATGAAGACGTTCGAAGAGGAGTTCCGCACGCTGCTGCGTCGCTACCAATTGGCGTTCGATGAACGGTACGTGTGGGACTGATCCACGACCGAGGCACGCGCCCAGGGCAACGCCCCGGGGTTGGGGTCGCCGCCATGGGATCGGAGTCGCGAACCCGGAGTGCGGGGCCGCCCCGAAGGCGACGGCGGGGGAGTCGTGGTCGCCGGGGTGATGGACCGATCCAAATGTGGGCCATGGCGAGATTCCACCGCCGCCCGTACCGGGCGGCATGGGTCACGGGACCTGATGGCCCCGGGGCCCCAGGGCGTTGCCCTGGGCTGGGTTACCGGCACGCCGTAGGCGTGCGGAGGGACGGAACGGGAACAATGAACGGGACCAAGGCCGTGGCATGCCTTTGGCGCGTCTTGAGTGCGGGTGCGGTGGCTTCGCGCTCACCTCCGCAAACTGCACGCCACCGGCGTGCACGCATTCCAGCCCAGGGCAACGCCCTGGGACCCGCGTTCCCCATGACCCAATGGGCACGCCATCGGCGTGCCGGTAACCCGTCGACAGCGAAGGGCCGTGAGCGAGGACGGAACCACATTTAGCCTCGCGACCGACGTGGCGGGAATTTAGAACACCGGGCATGGCCATGTGGGACGCCGTGGACATCGTGCAATTCCGCCACTTGCAGGGACTTAAGCTGGAAGGCTTGAGGCCGATCAACCTCCTGGTTGGGCCCAATAACAGCGGGAAGACGAGCGTGTTGGAGGCCTTGGCCATTCTCAGCCATCCATTCGATCTCAAGACCTGGCTGAATGTTGGGCGGCGCCGGGAGATCAAGTCCGCACGGACCCCGCCTGATGAAGTTCTCAAGCACTTATTCCCGCAGCAAGAATTCGCGGGCCCGGGGTGGCAGCCCTTTCGGGGGAAGGTTGAGCTCCGTTCCGAGGAAGACGGCGAGTCCAAAACCATCGAGGCGACGCTCAACGAGGAGCGGGCGGAGCAGGATGTCCCAACGACGAGTGGTAGGCCTCTCGGGTTACTCGAAGAAGGGGACAAACCCGCGGCCGTGGCCCGCTTCCAAGTGACTAGTCGGGATGGTCGTGAATTCAAGCAATGGACTCTGCAACAGGGGAATTCTTCTTCTGTATCTCCAGAACGCGGGCTGACCGAGCGCGGTCGTCGCTGCCGATCTGAGTTCGTCACGACTGCCACCCATCGAACGGATCATAAAATGTTGAAAGCGCTCTCTCGGTTGGTTGATGGAAACGCCAAAGAAGCGCTTGTAAGACTGTTGCGTGCTCTTGATCCCCGAATCGAGGACCTAAAAAATGTGAGCCCAATAGGGCGATCGGCGATGGTGAAGGTTCGGCGCCGAGGCGTTGGGTATGTGCCCTTGAGTTTGGAGGGCGATGGGATCCGTCGAGCCGTGGCGCTGGCTTCTGTCATGTTCGATGTTCAGGGTGGAGTGGTGTTGGTTGACGAGATTGAAATGGGGATCCATGCCGCTGCTCTGGGGCAAGTGTTGACGATGATAATTGCGCTCATTCGAATGACCAATGCTCAGGTGTTCGCGACATCCCATAGCTTGGAAGCGCTGGATGCGGTTGTGGGCGCCGAGAATTTCCTAGGTTCTTCATACGCCGAGGCCGCGGTGTATCAACTCCCTCCTATCGGCAGTACGACAGGCGTGAAGAGGTACTCAGCCGCTGAAGCTTTGGCGATCCGAACCGAGGATGGATTTGATCTGCGTTGAGTCATGGAAGCAGCGAATACCATATTAGTCGTCGAAGGTCTCCATGATTTGGAGGTAATGGCACGGTTGTTGGGTTGCCTCGAATTCAAGCGTTTGAGCCCTCCGAAGGACGTGGCGCCACCCGAATGGAATAATATCGCGGACGCAAGTTTCCACAAAGCTGGCGACCCTGAAAAGCGCCTGCCTCTACCAGTCTTCTTTAGGTGCAATTCCGGAAGGATCGCCGTTGTTACGACTGCAAAGGGGGTCGCGAATATCGCTCCTAGATTAGCGAGAATCCTTAAGCCGCTCGCCTTTTTTCCGGATTCGGTGGGCATCGTCCTCGATGCGGATCGGGACAATCCGATTTCACAACATTTGAGGATATTGGAGCATCTTCGGGGCGAATTCAAAGCACGCAACGTCACCGTTCAGTTCCCAGGCTGTCCGGGAATTGTCGAAAACTATGGAAACATTCGAACAGGGGTGTTCATTGCTCCGGACAATGCTGCTGAGGGAACGATGGAGGATATTTTGCTTCAGGGGGCCGATATAGTCTACCGGCATCAACTGTCGCATGCTTGGGCCTTCATCGACGGATATCCAAAGGCTGGACTGACGGATGATGAGGTCCGATGCCTCGAGAAGGGATCGAACAGAAAAAAGGCTGTTGTCCACGCTCTCGCCGCCTGCCTTCGGCCTGGGAGGGCGATCCAAGTTTCGATCAAAGACAACCGCTGGCTAGAAGGTGCTGCCTTGCAGCAGCCGCTAGTCAAAGGCCTTCTTGAATTCCTTCGTGCCCTGATCAACTGAGCACCTCGGCCGCGCATTCATGCCCACCTACCTTCGAGACCTGTTCGAACTGCCGGCGCAGGTGCGTCAGGGCGATTTCGTGCTCCGGCTGACCGAAGGGGTGCAGAAGCCGGACGAGACTCTGGCCAACTACGTGCTCACGGAGCAGTTGACGAAGTGCTTCGACCGGTCGTTGGGGCTGATCCAGGCGGCCTTGGATACCCGCAGCAGCAAGGGGACCTACCTGCACGGCAGCTTCGGCAGCGGCAAGAGCCATTTCATGGCCGTGCTCATGCTCCTCCTGGAGCACCATCCGGCGGCCTGGCGCATTCCTGAGCTGGCGACCGTGTTGGGGCGGCATGGCTGGGCGCAGGACAAGCGGTGCTTGCTCGTGCCGTTCCACATGATCGGGGCCAAGGACATGACGTCCGCCCTGCTCGGGGGATACGTGGAGCGGGTGCGGAAGCTGCATCCGGATCGGGCCCACCCCGGGGTGTATCGGTCCGAGGGCATTTTGGAAAGCGCCCGCAAGTTGCGGGGAACGATGGGGGATGCCGGGTTTTTTGCGGCGCTGAACACGGGCCGGGTGATCGACGCGGATGACGGGTGGGGAACGATGGGTGGCGCCTGGGACTCGGGCGCCTTCGATACGGCCGAGAAAGCCCATCCCACCGACGAGCGGCGGGTGCAATTGGTTGGCGATTTGGTGTCGACGTTGTTTCCCCACACCCGGGACACGGGTGATTTCGTGGATTTGGACAATGGACTGGCAATCGTGAGCCAGCACGCCAAGGCGCTGGGGTACGACGCGGTGATTCTGTTCCTGGACGAATTGATTCTCTGGCTCGCGGGGTACGCGGCGAATCCGGGCTTCGTGACGCAACAGGGCCAACTGATCTCGAAACTGGTCGAAGCTCAGAATGCCAACCGGCCGGCGCCGCTGATCAGTTTCATCGCCCGGCAACGGGACCTGCGGGAATTGGTGGGCGAGAACATGCTGGGGAACCAGTACGTCAGCTTCAGCAACTCGATGCAG
The DNA here is from genome assembly GCA_050250555.1 of Limisphaerales bacterium. Taxonomy (GTDB): domain Bacteria; phylum Verrucomicrobiota; class Verrucomicrobiia; order Limisphaerales; family CAIMTB01; genus CAIMTB01. The sequence continues at coordinate 4,840 of JBFWOK010000185.1, read as the reverse complement.
TGGTGGGAGGAACGGTTCGATGTCATCAAGCTGGATGACCGGAACCTGGCTACGATCGCCCAGAAGCGGGTGTTGAAACCCCGGAACGACGCGGCGCGGCTGCAAATCGAGCATGCCTTTCGGGACACCGAACGGGTCCGTCGGGAAGTGATGGACGTGTTGCTGACCAGCCACGGCAACCGCGACGAGTTTCACAAAATCTACCCGTTCAGTCCGGCGCTCATGGAGACGCTGGTGGCGTTGTCGTCGTTGCTCCAGCGGGAGCGGACGGCGCTGAAGATCATGTTTCAGCTCCTGGTGGACCAACAGGACCGGCTGAGACTGGGGGACCTGGTGCCGGTGGGGGACCTGTTCGACGTCCTCCTGTCGGACGCGCAACCGCTGAGCAGCGCCTTGCAGGAGCATTTCGACCAGGCTCGGAAACTCTACCGACAGCGGGTGCTGCCTTTGATCGAGACCGAACACGGTCTGACCCGAGAGGCGGCGGACCAGCTTGCGGCCGAGGACCCGAAGGCCGTGGCTTTTCGACGGGACGACCGACTGGCCAAGACGCTGCTGTTGTCCGCCCTAGCGCCCGAGGTGGAATCGTTCAAGGGCATGACCGTCAATCGACTTGCGGCGTTGAATCACGGGACCATCAGGACCCCGATCCCAGGCAAGGAAGGGGCCGTGGTGTTCAACACGCTCAAGAAGTGGGCGGCCACGGTGGGGCAGATCCGGCTGGGGGACGAACCATCGAACCAGACGGTCAGCGTCCAACTCGCGGCGGTGGATCTGGACGGCATCCTGCGAGCGGCGGGATCGGAGGATAACCCGGGGAACCGCATCCGGAAGGTGAAGGAACTGGTGTACGAGATGATGGGATTCCCGCTCGTGGACGAGTTCTGGATTCCGCACGTCTTCATCTGGCGGGCCACGAAGCGGAAATGCCAGGTGCTATTCGCGAATGTCCGGGAGTTACCCGACGAAAGCCTGCGGAACACCGACGAGGACTGGAAGGTGATCCTCGATTTCCCCTTCGATCCCGAGGCGATTTACGGACCCCAGGACGACCTGGCACGGCTCCAGAAATTCCAAGTCCAGAACTCGGCAGGTGCCCACACGATAGCCTGGATGCCGTCCTTTCTCAGCAAGACGGCCCAGAACGAACTGGGGCAATTGGTGTTGCACGACCACGTCCTGGCGGGGAGTAGGTTGGACGCGTATGCCGGCCATCTCTCGGCAGTGGACAAGGGCCAGGCCAAGGTTCTGCTGGAGAATCAGCGCAGCGCGCTCAAGCAACGAGTGCGGTCCTACCTGGATGCGGCCTATGGGATTGGGAGCGAGAAATCGGCATTGGACGCCACCCACTCCCTGGAGCCCGACCAGCAGATCCAATCACTGGATCATGGGCTGAATCCGCCCATTCCGGCGGGGGCGAATTTGCGCCAAGCGGTGGAGCAGGTCCTGGACGCGGCGCTTGCGGCTCAGTTTCCGGGACATCCGGTCTTCGATTCCGAGGCGCGCACCTCCGGTGTCGCGGTGAAGCGGGTGTTGGAGCAGTTGGAGTCCGCGGCTGGGGCTCCCGATGGGCGCTGGTTCATCGACGCAGGCTTACGGCGTGACGTGAAGGCGCTGGTGGGCCCATTGAAGCTGGCCAGCACCGGGGACACGCATGGCCATCTCCACACGCATTGGAAGACCCACTTTCTTCAGCGAGCGGCCCAGGATGGAGGTCCGATGACCGTGGCAAAACTTCGGAAGTGGATCGACGACCCGCAGCCGATGGGCCTGCCGTCGGAACTTCAGGACCTGATCATTCTGACGTTTGCCCTGCAGACCGATCGGACCTTCATCCTGCATAGCGGGTCGATCGAGCCGGCGCTGGGGTTGCTGCGTCCCGACATGGAACTTCGGGAGCAATCGCTCCCGAGCGAGGCGGCATGGAAAACCGCCGTTGAGCGGGCTCAGGCGGTGTTCGGACTGGTGCCCGGGCCCGCGCGGAACGCGACCCATGCGGCGAAGCTGGCGGCCGACCTGAAGAGCGCAGCGTCGGAGTCACTCGCCGCGGTCCGTGAACTCGCGGAAGAATTGCCGCGGCGGCTGGCCGCCCTCGGGATCGAGTCGGCCAACAGCGACCGAGTGCGTGCCACCCAGGAGGCTCGGCAACTGGTGGAGGTGGTGCGAGTGGCGACCGAACGCCAGGTGATCGAGTCGTTTGCTGGCGTGCCCCTGACCTCGCCGCTTCTTGTGGTAGGGATGGCCCTGAAGTCGGCATCCGCCTCACACGAAGCGCTGGGGCAGGTCCGCTGGGAGATCTTTGATGGGATCACCCGGATCGGCGGAGAACGGGCCACGATTGCAGGGCGGATTCGACGGGATTTGGAGGACGCTCTAACCCGCGATCCCCATGCGATTGATCTGGCGACCTCCTTGCGACGGTTGGAAGGCGAAGCGACCCGGCTGTTGGTGGCAGGGCTTCCGGCATCAACCCCGACCGGCAGCGGGCCGAGCTCGTTCGCGAGAGGGGAGCCCGGCCCGACGCCTCCTGTCGTGACTGGGCCGGGCCCTGCGGTGGTGGTGGTGCAGCCCGTCGTGCCTCCGCCGAGTCCCGCGCCTGCGGGAGCGGCGTCCATGGATTGGCTTGGACGTGACGAGGCCGAAGTGATGGAGGTTCTTCGTGGTGATCCCGCGGCGCAGGAGCGCCATCGCGGGTTGGTACGAGACTTGAAGGCGCTCTACCGAAAGAGCCAAGTCTCGGGGGATGTCCTGCCCGAAGGACTCCCGGAGTCCGTCGTCCCGGCGATCCTGGAGGTCCACCACATTCAGCCGCTTGCCCGCGGGGGCGCCGATGCCAGGTCGAACATGGTGGTCCTGACGCCCACGCTCCATGCTCTCGCCCATGCCGATCCGGCCTGTCGGATCGACCTGGAACGTCGCGAGATGGTGCTCTTCGGAGTTCGGTTGCCGGTGGAGGTGCACCCGGATCACGCGAGGTGAGGGCTCACCATGCTGACGTTGAACCAGATTCGTACCCAGGTGGCGGCCATCCGGGAGACCGCGGAGGGAGCCCGGGCGTTTGGCCTCCAGATCCAACAAGCCTGGGCGGGGCCGGACCAGGTGACGGTGGATCAGGTCACCCATCGAATCGTTCAGGCAGGTTCGGAACTCGCACTTCGGGAGGCGTTGGTCGAGAGCGCGCGGACCGGAATCCCGGTGATCATCCTGACCCCATTGGCGGAGGGCGCGTTGGGGGAGGATGTTCTGGCGCGGTTGGCACGAAGGAGGGTTTTTCAGCTGAGCGGCCGCGAATTGCTGCGCCAGTTGTTTGGAGCCAAGGATGTCGAACCGAGGCTTCGGAATCGGCGCTGGATGGCCGAGGCGCTGGTCGAGGCCCAACCTCCGGGAGGCTATCCTCCCGTTCCGACCGGACGGCTCGACGAGGAAACCGCCTGGGAAATGCTCCTTCGGCATGTCCTCGGATTCCGGGGTGGACGGCCAGACCTGGCGGAGGTGTTGGCGTGGTCGAGGCAGCCGGATGCGGGTCGGCGACTAGGTGCCTTGGCCCCTGAGGCGGCGTCGGAGGTGGAAGCGTGGTTGACCCGGTCGGCAGGTGGTGCTGTGGGCCTCGTCCTGGCCGCGCTCCGTGGCGTCCAGCCAGTCTCGCCCGTCGCGCTGTCGCTCGCCTGCTCGGTGCTGTTCGCCGGATCGCCTTCGACGGAACTCATCGCAGCCCGGGGCAGGGTGGAGCAGTACTTTGGCGGGAGGAGTCCCACCGAAGCGGAGGGACAACAACTGGCCGAGGCGGCTCGAACGTGGATCGATGAGGAGGATTCGCCGGAGGCCTTGCGCCACGAAGGGGAAGGACTGGACGAGTTGCTGAAGCAACTGCGCGTCGATGGGTATGCGCATGCCAGCGATTTCTCCCCGCTGGGTTGCGAGCAGCGCTTTCGCCGGTTCGCCGACGACCTGCGTGGATACTTGGCGGAGCCTGGTGGCGCGGCTTTGGCGCGGGTCGAGGAATCGTTCAAGAAAGTGGAATGCCACCTGGCCTGCCGCCGGGATCCGGATCGCCTGAGGCGCGCTGGGATGGCGCTCCGCCTGATCCGCTGGATGCACCAGCGCAAACCTTCCGGGCCAGACGGGTTGGCTTCGCTCGCCGCCGGGTATTTCCGGGAAGGCTCGTTCGTCGACTGGGCGCGCATTGCGCTGTACCACGGAGACAGCGAACCGTCTGTGACCAGGGCCTACTCCGAGTTGGTCCGCGCGGTGGGCAGCCACCGGGAAGAGGAGAACCGGCAGTTTGCCGGGGCGTTGGTGGAGGCCGACGCCGGGGCGACCTCAGGGTTGCCCGGGGTCGAGGATGTGATTCCGGACTTCGTGGCGGCGCTGGCGGCAAAGCGTCGGGTCCTGCTGCTCGTGGTCGACGGCATGAGTCTGGCCGTCCTCCGGGAGCTGATGGAGACGGTGAGTCGGATGGGCTTCGTTGAATTGGTGCGAGGCGACGCCAAGGAGTCGGCCTTTGGCTTGGCCGGACTGCCCACGATCACGGAATGGTCCCGCCGCCTGCTCCTGGGGGGACGTGAGCAGGCGGCAGGTTCGCAAGGCGAACCGGTGATCTTCCGAGAGCATCCTGCGCTCGCCGGGTTCACGGGGACCCGGACGTCGATGCTTTTCCTGAAGGGGGACCTGACCCAGACGGGGGATGTGGGGCTCTCGTCGGAAGTCCGGCGCCAGATCGAGGGCAAGGCAACCGTGATCGGGGTGGTAGTGAACGCCGTGGATGACCACCTGGCGAAGGGCGACCAACTGCACGTTCCTTGGACCCTGGAACGGGTGCCACTCCTCCACCAGTTGTTGG
>JBFWOK010000184.1:0-12608 GCA_050250555.1 Limisphaerales bacterium | reverse complement strand
CGAAGAAGACGGAGGAAGAAGGAAGAAAAGGTCGGTTCGGCGAAGGGCCGGAAGAAGACGCCACCGGAAGAATACCTGGATTTCAAACCGCCGGAATCACCCGGTTTTCGAATCGGCGTTCACACCCGATTCAAGCCGGCCTCAATCCAACCCGAATCCAACCCCTTCAAGTGATACTGGACACGAACTTTCTCTGGTGAACAAAGGCTGGTCGCGGCGAACTGCAGGCGTAGCTTGCGAGCCGCGCCTATCGGAGGCCGCCCCATCAAGGGTTTGGGAACACCATCCGCTTCGATGGCCTCAATGATCACTTCCGGTGCAGGGACGTCGCGGAAGAGCGCAGCGGGATCCACCATGGCCAATCCCTTATAATTCAGGAACCACAGGCGACCATCCCGTCCCTTCAAGGCGCTTTGAGGACCGGTCGTCCCATCCAATGCTCCCAGGCCGTCCTCGACTCCAAACTCCGTGACACTGATTTGATTGGAGCCTCCCCGCCGCCACAGATCGATGTCCCGCCGCCGAATTCGCATGACTCCGGAATCATGACTCAGCCAGAGGTCATTGAAATCGTCCGCTAGAATGGCCCGCACTTCGGTCAGTAGCTTCCCTGAATCCAAGGGGCATCGTCGAAATTCCCCTTGCTCGAAGAGTCCGAGTCCGGCGCGCAACCCCAACCAGAGAAATCCTCCACTATCCCCCAGAATTGCCAAAATCGCTCCGCTATCGCCGGCATCGACCACCGTGCGGAATTGTTGGGAATCAAGCCGACAGAGACCTATGTCCTCGGTTCCGATCCAGATTTCTCCGGACTCACCGGAATATAGTGTGCGGATCCGGCACCTTGGGACCTGGTCAACTCTTGAGACTGAGCCATCGTTCTCCCAACGGCAAAGACCACCACTGGAGCCAAGGTAATGCGTTCCGTCCGAAGCTCGGCAATGGGCCCAAAGCACCTCCGACCCTGGAAGTCGATCGTGGTCGATCGAAGGAGCTGACCCGGGCTCGTTGACGAAGGGAATCTCTATCCTGGCGCCCGACGAACACAAAGCGACGACACCGCCATCCGCGCGGGGCATCAATGTTGGCTCAAGGGAACTGCCGCTCTTGAGAAAGAAGAGAAATCTTCTCAGGTCGCGGCCAGTCCAGTTCACCACCGAATCGAGGCCTCCAAACCACAGACTGCCGTCGCCTCCTTCGACAATGGAGTGCCACCTGCAAGCTTCCCCGGCACCCTTCTGCATGCCAAGCAACGTGAAGGGGCGTTGCACCAGACGGAAGAGTCCCTCACGGGAGCCCATCCAAACCACGCCTTCCCGATCGGCGGCGACGCAGGTCGTGTATTCAAGTTGGGGGTAGCTCAATTTCCTTACTGTTGAGTCCGTAGGATTGTAGAGAGCTGTCCCGGTCGCGCTCGTGGATGTTGCCCAGATTCTTCCAGCGAAATCCTCGGCGAAGCGGGCGTAGACGAGAGTCGCGAGCTCGCCCCGTTCGGGGTGATGCGCGGGTATGGGTTCGCGACCGTGTTCGGGGAGGCGCCATGCTCCAAAGTTGGAACCAATCCACAGCGTTCCCCGTCGATCCAGATGTAGCCCCACCACCTTGATATTGTCGTGGATCTGCCCGTCGATCCGAAGGGTCTTGAGGTGACTTTGGGTTACGATGCCCGAAACGGGGTCAAATTGGCGGATCCCATCGGCTCGGCCGATCCAGAGGCCCTGGACCTGGGATTCGGTTATTGAAATCACTCGGCCTGTTCCCAACTCGCTCACCCATGAGAAGGAGCCTTTCTCGACATATCCGAGGCCACGATCGGATCCAACCCAGAACCCACCGGATTCGCGGGGGTGAAGCGCATTGATGCGGATCCCATGAAGCGCCTCCGAACCCGCACTCTCCACGATTTGGACTCCAGAGCGCCGCAACAACCCGTCGCTTGTGCCAATCCAAAGCACGCCCTCGTCGTCTTCTAAAAGCGCGGAGACGATTCGGTTTGTCGCTGTCATCGTGGTGGAGTCCTTTGACCCGTAGACTAGGAACTTCAATCCGTCGAACCTTGCCAGTCCGGCGCCCGTTCCAATCCAAAGATATCCGTCCCTACCTTGAAGCAGCGCATAGATTCGATTGTCTGGAAGACCTTGGCCGGTTGTCCAACGGTCGATCCGGAACTCCGGTTGCATGGGCGCGACCGGGTCGCGGCCACCGTTGAAAGGCGGGCGGGCTTGGTTGCTGTGCGGCATGAGCCGAGTCGGAGGGATGGCCACCTTGGTCGCCTCCGATCCCCACGAAACCTTATGAACGAAGTGCTGCGAGTGATCCGGCACAAGCTCGTCTATCGTCCTTGAGCCTCCCCAGCGTGTCTGTTCGAGGCGCATTGGATCGGGACGGAACTCCTGAATCTCGCCCAATCCCGAATCGGGTTCATCATTCGTCCCGTCAGGCGATTCGGATGCCGGGGCTGCGATCGCGTACAAAAGCAGGGAGGTTGTGACGCATAGCATCATCCAAAGGTTCACAGAGGGATGTTCGTGGCGATCCCTTGGTACCGGGGCGGGCTGTGTCGGACCTGTCAGGCTTGCTACGTGGGGATACTTTCCGGCTGGAGGGCCGTTTGGGTTCTCCGGGAAGCAGCGGTTCCTGGGCATCGCGACAGTCTTGACCGCGAGAGTTCGTCCGAAAAGCCCGAAACGTACAACATCGGTCAGGGCGAAGCCTGAGCGTGTGGAAGATAGGAGTAGAGAAAGATTGGGGAAATCGGTCTGAAACGCGCGCTCACCAACCGCTTCCGGGCGATCAATCCGGACGCGTCTGGCGACCGGGTGGTTGTCCCCGTCCGGGCCATGGGCTAGTCCGGCGAGAAGAGGTTGGGGCCGCTCGGTAAGATCGCGTTGGAGGCGGTGCTTCGCACCGCTTGGGTGGGGCTCGCAAGGCTTGTGCTTCGGCGCTCCGCGGCGATCCCAAGCGGCGCTAAGCGCCGGACTCCAAAGGGGGAGGGTTCGTGGGACGGTCCTGTCGTAACCAAGGGACGGAACCCGATGGGATCTCGAATGTACAAGACCCCATCCCCCGAGATTTTGCATTTTCGTGACAAGTCCTGCTACCAACGCCCGGAAACATCCACATCCGAGCGGCATGGCGGGAAACTCCCAGCGCGGTGGCATCGTCGATCCCGGCCCCCCGGCCTGGCCGGTCTTCGCGCTCCTGCTTCCCGTCCTCATTCTCGCGGCGCTCGCCTCCGTCGCGATGATCCGCGACTGGCGAGCCGCCCGAGGCGAAGCCAACGCCCGCGGCAAGGAACTCGTCCTGGAAGCCGCCGCCCGGACGCTGCCAATCCTCGCGGTCCCATCCTCGGAGTCGCCGATCGAATCCGGCCGGACCGAAGCGGGATTTCATTCCCTTTCCGTGGGATTCGAAATCGGGGAATCCAATCAGCTCCTTCATCCGCCCCCCGAGGAGTGGCCACCGATTCCCCGTCCGCTGCCGCCGCCGCCCGACGCGGCGTCCCGCGAATCCTGGGAGCGCGCTCGGCGGGCCTGGAACGAAAGTCGCTGGAGCGACGCCATCCGGCACTTCGACGAGGTACTATCCGCCGCCTCCAAAGACGGGAATGACTCGGAAGGAGGGACCCCGTCCGATCCAGGTTCCCGTCGGGTTCGCCTAGCGGCCTACGAAAGGGCCCTGGCGCTCGAACGCGCCGGCGCAACCGGGGAATTGATCGCGGCGTTCGAACGGGTGCTCGGGGCGTTCCCATGGACCGACAGCGGAACACGCACGGAGGCCGGGCTTCCGATCGGAACGCTCGCGGCGCTGCGGATCGTGGAACTCGCGGGCGACGACGTCGGGAAACTGCCGGTCTCGTGGCGAACCCACGCGCATCAGTTGTCCGAGGCATTCGCCAACTGGCCTCCGTCGCCTTTTCTGTCGACCCTCGTGGAGCGACTCGCCGGTCTGGCTTCCACCCCGGATGGTCGGGAGCTCTGGGACGAACCCCGCCGCCTGAGCGAACCCCTGAGGCGCGCCGATTTTCTGCGCCAATGCCACGCGGAGGCCATGCGGCGCCTGGGGTCCGAGGCTCGCTGGCCCGCGGGGTTCTGGCTTGCCGACCGAACGCCCGCCTGGCTGGCGTGGGATTCCGGGTCCGCCGTATCCACCAACTCGCCGCCGGGGCCGGGCGTGGCTCGGCGAGCGTATTCGTTGGTCCCGGAAACGAGGATCGTCGAGGCGCTCCGGAAAGTTCGGGAGACTTTGGATCGGCGGGGCGAATTCTCCCTGCGACTTCAACTGGCCGGCCGCGAGATCCGCCTGGGAGATGCGGGGAACGCACCCTGGCCGCGCACGGAAGAACTGGCCTCCATCCGGCGGACCGTGACGCAGGATCTGGATTTCGAGTTGGGAGTTCGGCTCGCCGATCCGACAGCCTACTACGCCGGCCAGCGGCGGCGGATCGCGTGGTTCGGGGGGTTCCTCGCTCTCTCGGCGGGAGCGGCCCTGGTTTCGATCGCGGCCACCCGACGGGCGCTGTTTCGCCAACAGCAGTTGAACCGCGAAAAATCGAACTTCGTTTCGAGCGTCTCCCATGAACTCCGCGCCCCGCTGGCGAGCATCCGCCTGCTCGCGGAAGGCCTGGAACGCGGTTCGGTGCCCACCGAGGAACGGCGAAAGGAGTACTTCCGACTGATCGGCCAGGAGACCCGACGCCTCGGAGCTCTGGTCGAAAACGTCCTCGACTACGCGCGGATCGAGCAAGGCCGCAAGCGCTACGAGATGGAACCGACCGACCTGGCCGCGCTGGTTCGCGACACCGTGCGACTTGCCGAACGCGGCGCCGCCGACCGATCGGTCCGCATCGCGCTCTCGGGAATTCCGAGCACGACCGAGCCCGGTGAATCCGCCGACAACGCCTGGGAACTCCCGCTGGACGGTCGTTCGATTCAACAAGCCTTGCTGAACCTCATCGACAACGCGCTGAAGCACGCGCCGGACGGCTCCACCGTCGAAGTCGCGCTGGCCCATCGCCAGCCCAAGGGTCCAAAGGCCGCGGACAGCGTTTGCGTGCTCTCGGTCCACGACCAGGGCCCCGGCATTCCGAAGACGGACCATGAGAGGATCTTCGAGCCGTTCTTCCGGCGGGGATCGGAATTGCGCCGCGAGACGGAGGGCGTGGGCATCGGACTGAGTCTGGTACGCCACGTCGCCGAAGCCCACGGCGGCCGCGTCGAAGTCGTGAGCGAACCGGGGCATGGCGCGCTGTTCACTCTCGTTTTACCCGCTGAGGAAAGGCAGTCCGACCCGCCTGGCACGTTGGGATCCGGGCCGGCGAAACCACCCGCGGCCAGCCCATGAGCCGGATTCTGATCATTGAGGACGAGTACGCGATGAGGCGGGCCATCGAGGACCTGCTGGTCGCCGACGGGTATCGGGTCCTCGTCGCGGCGGATGGGCCGTCCGGGCTGACCGCTGCCGCAGACCAGAACCCCGATCTCGTCCTTCTCGACGTGATGTTGCCGCGACTCGATGGGTTCGCGGTCGCCCGGGAACTGCGGAGACTCAAGATCGCGTGTCCGATTCTGATGCTGACGGCGAAAGGGGCGGTGGAGGACCGGGTGGTCGGTCTGGATTCCGGTGCGGACGACTATCTCGTGAAACCGTTCAGCGCGGACGAGTTGCTGGCTCGGGTCCGCGCGCTCCTTCGCAGGACCCGGCGTGATGCGGATGCGGTGCTCACGCTCGACCTGGGTGCGGTTCAGATCGATTTCGCCCGACAGACCGCCACGAGGGGCCAGCGGCCGCTCACGCTCACCGCGAAGGAGTTCGCCATGCTCCGGCTCCTGGCGGAAGCCGACGGACAGGTCGTGTCGCGGGAACGCTTTCTCGATGTCGTCTGGGGATATGGCGCATTTCCGACAACGCGCACGGTGGACAACCACATCGCGGCCCTGCGGGCCAAGATCGAAAGCGACCCCGGTCGGCCGCGATTCCTGAGAACAGTCCATCGGCAGGGATACCGACTCGACCGGTCGCCTTGAGTCCTTGGCTCGAACGGCACCAGAGATTCACGGATCACAGAGTTGACGCCCTGCCCGGATCGGGACGTTAGAATGCGACCGTGAACCTGCCAAAGCTCAATGCGACGCCCTCGCCGATCCCGGGGCGCGGGAATGCCGGATTCACGCTGATCGAGTTGCTTGTGGTCATCGCGATCATCGCCATCCTCGCGTCGATGCTTCTTCCGGCCCTCAGCAAGGCCAAGGGCAAGGCGCAACAGACCGCGTGCCTGAACAACCTCAAGCAGATCGGCCTCGCGACCAAGCTGTACGCGGGCGACTTCGAGGATTACCTGCCGCCCATCCAGGCCCGTCTGCCCCAGGGCGGCGGTGAATCCAGCTGGCGGGCTCACCTCTACCCTTATCTCGGGAACACCGCCCGGATCTACGACTGCCCCACTGAAAAAGAGGAGGTCTACGCCAACGCCAAGCCGGCTGGGGTCAACCGTAAGGCCAGTCCCTGGGTTCTCGGACAGTTCACCCCCGGCGAAATCGACATCCCCAGCGGCCTCGGCGCCGTGAACGTCCACTGGATGTTCGGCGGAGCCCAACCCCCGTTCGGCCGTCCCGTCGGCTACGAGAACAACCTGTGCCGCGAATCGGTGATCGACGCCCCCTCCCTCCTCCTCCTGGTCGGTGACGGTCACAGCGATGTCTTCGGAGTCTGGCCGCAGGACCGATGGTGGATCTGGAAGGAAGCCGGCGGCGCGAACAGCTCCGGGTTCAACCGCCTCGCCCAGGGTGACAAGGGAGCGGTCCGGCACAATCGACGGTCCAATTACGCCCGCGCCGATGGCAGCGCCGGATTGCTCGATCCGGCCCGCATCCCCTGTGACACCAACGCCTGCTGGTGGTCCGCGAAGAACGATCCCCATTGATTGATTGATCGTTCCCCCTCCGTTTCCTGCCGATCACAAAGCCTACCCGACGACAACCCATGCCATCCCAAGCCTCCACGAAGCGTTCCGATATTCGGAAGACCGCAGGCGTCGCGCTTCTCGTCGTCGCCGCGGGTCTGTATCTCTGGCGCCAGGTCAGTGGGTCCTCGAATCCGGGGGAGCGGGGTTTCTTCTACGACGAAAGCGCCGGTTCGCTGTTCTACGGCGCCCGCACCGCGGTGCCTCCCATCCGGGGCATCGACGGACCCACCGAAGACGGCTTCCGCGCCGTGGTGTATTCGTCCACGGGCGATCCGAAGGACAAGGCGTCCTGGCGGGTCGCCTACCTCGAGAAGTGTTCGCCCGAACTCAAGGCCAAGATGGAGGCCGCCCAAAAGTCGGGAGAAGCGCTCGCCATGGGCCGGATGGAGACGATGGCCCATCGATTCGTCCGTCGGGTCGAGGAAACCGATTGGCATCCCATGTCCGAACCTGGAATCGAAACCATCCTCAACGCTTGGGCCGTTCCCGGACCCGACGGCAAGACCCCCGTTCTTTGCACCCCCTGAGATCGGCATCCGTTCAACGACCTTCTCGCCGCCACCTTCCAGTCAGTCACCCTTCTGAAATCAAGACCATGAGAACGCTCCCGCACCGTCATTCCAATCCGTCGCATCAACGAAGATCGCTACCCAGTTGGCTTCGGCACATCCGATCCATCCCCGTGGTCGCGGCTCTCGCCATTTCGTTGCAAACAGTCGCCGCCACGCAGATCCGCTCCAACCACGACGACTACTTCCCGGGCGAGGAGATTCAGATCGCTTTCCAAGGCGGCCCCGGCAATCCCAAGGATTGGATCGGCGTGTATCCCCCGGAAGCCGAGCCCGGACCCGTCGGCTCCACGATCTGGAAGTACGTCGACGACACCCAAGGCGGCGCCACCGGACTCACCGAAGGTTCGGTGACATTCCCCAACGGGCTGTCCCTGGGTGGGGATTGGGTGGCGTATTTTCTCCTAAACGCCGGCTACACCAAGGCGGCCACCAACATGTTCCGGGTCGTCGACCCGTCCAGCACCGTCGTCCGGGTCTCCAAGCGAACCTTCAACGTCGGTGAGCCGATCCAGGTCGCATTCACCAACGGAACCGCCAGCGCGAAGGATTGGGTCGGGATTTATCAGGTCGGACAAACCCCGGGCGGCGGGACGCCTTCCCCGGTCTGGGCTTATGTGGACGGAACCCAGGCAGGCAACAGCGACCTCGCCGAGGGCGTTGTCACCTTCGCGACCGGCCTCAACGCACCGGGCGAGTGGGTCGCGCATTTCCTCTACAACGGCGGCTACGACATCCTCGCCAGCGAAACCTTCACCGTGGTCGCCGCCTCCGTGGCGACTCCCAGGATCCTCTCGGTCAGCCCGGCGAACGGTGTCACCAACCTTCCGCCCATCCCGCAATTCGCGGCGTCCATCACCAACGGAACCACCAAAGTCGCGCCCGCTTCCATCCGCCTCACCCTCAATGGCGCCGCGGTCACACCCGTCGTCACCACCGAAGGCGAACTCGTTCGAGTCGCCTACACGGGGACCGGACTCGTCCCGGCCGGTTCGGAGCAGGCCTTCGTGCTTTCGTTCCAGGACAACGCCGTTCCGCCCAACGATTTCAGCGCGGAAACCCGAGGCACCGTCGCCCCGTACAGCAACATCGTTCTCTCGAATCCCGTCGTGTTCGAAAACTTCGACGCGGTGCCGGAAGGTTCCCTGCCCGCGGGTTGGACCGAGAAGGCCTACTCCTCGCCGATCAATGAGGAGATCGACTTCGGCGACCTTGGGTCGGCCGCCTACCGCACCTGGACGGCGGTCGACGCCGACCGGTTCACGGGGACTTTCGTCACGTATGGAAACCCGGATTCCGCGGGCAATACCGACTACCAGCGCATGCTGACCCAGAACCCGGCGAATATCGTCAACGGCGCCGTCTATCCCGGGCCGTTCGCCAAGGGCCGTTTTCTCTTCGGCAATTCCGGCTACCAGAACGGGGGCGCGTCCCAGGTCCTTTTCCTGTTCACGCCCGACTTCAACCTGACCGGCAAAACGAACATTCACCTCGGATTCAACAGCCTCTGGGAACAGAATCAGGACAGCATCGCCACGATCGAGTACTCCATCGACAGCGGCGCGTCGTGGCTTCCGATCGCGTACTTCCTCGACGGCAACGATGTTCAAACCGTCGCCGACCCGGTGACGGGCGAGCAGGTCATCGATGCCGAAGCCACGCTCCTCGCCGAGCACGGCGACGTGGCGCGGTACACCGACGAAGACGGCAACGAGATCGGCGGAACCTATGGCGCGTTCGTCGCCGCGCCCATCTCGGCGGCTCTCGCGCCCTTCATCCAATCCCGAGTCAACGACAACCCCTCCGAATCCAAACGCGTCGAATGGTACCGGCTCACCGACGCCGACAACCAGGCGAAGGTCCGCTTCCGCTTCGGTCACGCGGGCACCGACAGCTGGTACTTCGGCATCGACGATTTCGGCCTGTACGCGCCGGAGGCGGACCGCGGTCCCGCGCCGACGGTGGTCGTCACCCGTGGCGCCTCCGACATCACGATCTCCTGGCCAGCCGGCTCCTCCGGGTACGTGCTGGAATCCCGGGCGTCCCTGACGGCGGGTTCTTGGGAACCGGTTCCTGGCGTGACGGGGAACAGCCATACGGTCCAAACCTCCGGCGGTGGTGGCTACTATCGACTGAGGAAATAGCGGACCAAGGTTATGGACCGGTTCCCGTCGGAGCGTCGTCCTCCGCGGAAGGTTCCTCGACATTTCCTGTGGGAGATCCGCCAAACCAAATCACCCCCTGGAGGGTGGGTCGCTCCTAGCGGAGCTTACGAAGATTACCAGGCCGTGCGGCTATAAACCGGCCGGCCCTACGGGCCTTGGATTGGCCAACTTTCAACCGAGAACCGAATCCATCGAGGAACCTCGGCGATGCGCTTCTTCGCCTGGCGCCCACGGCTTGGCGGCGGTGGACTTCGCCGCTAGCGTCCCGGCATGCGTCGCCGCCTCGCCCGCTTCCGCCTGCTCTGGTCCTGGTTTTGGCTCACCTGCGCCTGTGTCGGGACCCTGTCCCTTTCGGTCTTCGGAGCGGAGGAGGCGCGCCTTCTCCGCTTTCCGGCCATCCATGGCGACCAGGTGGTTTTCGGATACGCGGGGGATCTCTACACTGTCCCCGCCTCGGGCGGAGTCGCCCGCCGCCTCACGAGTGATCCCGACAGCTACGAGATGTTTCCCCGGTTTTCGCCAGACGGTCGCCACATCGCTTTCACGGCGCAATACGACGGGAACACCGAGGTCTACGTCATGCCGGCGGAAGGCGGCGAACCGCGCCGCCTCACCTACACCGCCACGCTGCAGCGCGATGACGTCTCGGACCGCATGGGACCGAACAACATCGTCCTCACCTGGCGGGACAACGAATCCATCATCTACCGCTCGCGCCGCAACCAGTGGAACCCGTTCAAGGGCGAACTCACCATCGCCCGGCTCGCCGGCGGCGTTCCCGAAACCCTTCCCCTTCCCCGCGGCGGGTGGTGCAGTTTCTCCCCGGACGGACGACGCCTCGCGTACAACCGCATCTTCAGGGAGTTCCGAACCTGGAAGCGCTACCGCGGCGGGCAGGCGGATGAAATCTGGCTCTACGACTTCGAAACCAAGGAGACGACCCGGCTCACCGAGAATCCCGCGCAGGACATGTTCCCCATGTGGAAGGGCGACACGATCTACTTCGTTTCAGAACGCGACGACGCCCGGCAGGCCAACCTTTTCGCCCTCGACGTGAAAACCCGGGAGACCCGGCAGATCACGCGCTTCACCGAGTTCGCCGTGAAATTCCCCTCGCTCGGGGACAACGCGATCGTCTTCGAAAACGGCGGCTATATCCACCGACTCGACCTGGCGACCGAACAGGTCGCCCGCATCCCGATCGAAATCCTTGAGGACCTCGCCATTGGCCGAGGCGGATGGCGCGACGCCGCGCGGGAAATCGCATCGGCCGCCCCCGCGCCGGACGGATCCAGAGCCGTCTTCGGCGCCCGCGGCGACGTGTTCACGGTTCCCGCCAAACACGGTCCCACCCGGAATCTCACCACGTCCCCGGGCGTCCACGAGCGGGACGTCACCTGGTCGCCGGACGGGAAATGGATCGCCTACATCAGCGACGCCACCCATGAGGACGAAATCTGGATCCGCAGCCAGGACGGCCTCCAGGAGCCCCGTCCGCTGACGTCCGGATCCGACACCTACAAATACGCCCCGGAATGGTCCCCCGACTCCCGCAAGCTCGCGTGGGGCGACAAAAAGAACCGCCTTCAGATCGTCGACATCGATTCGAAGGAGGTCCGGCTCGTCGACCAGTCCGACGCCTTCGAGATCCGCGACTTCGCCTGGGCGCCCGACAGCGCATGGATCGCCTACACCAAGCCCGGCGTCCGCCGGTTCTCGAGAATCCACCTTTTCGAACTGGAATCGGGAAGGTCCATTCCCGCCACCGATGGCTGGTTCGACGTGGCGGCCCCCGCGTTCAGCAGCGACGGCAAGTTCCTGTTCTTCATTTCCGACCGTTCCTTCAATCCGACCTATGGCGGCACGGAATGGAACCACGTCTACACCGACATGGAGCGGATCTACTTCGTCACGCTCGCGAAGACGACGAAGTCGCCGTTCGCACCCAAGTCGGACGAGGTGAAGATCAAGGCCAAGGACGACCCGGCGCCCAAGTCCAAGTCCAAGTCCGATCCGCCCTCCGACCCGGCCGCCAAACCCCCGGACGTCTCACCCAAGGACCGCCCCGTCGGAACCCTCTCCGCCCTCCTGAACGATCCCGAGTTCCGAAAGGTGGTCACGGCGCTCGCCCGGGGCGAATCCACACCACCGCCCCACGCCGAAGCCAGCCCGCAGACCAATGCCCCGGTCCGGACCGACGCGACCGAATCGTCCGGCTCGTCGACCAACAAGACCGAGACCGCGGTCAAAGTGACGGTCGACGCCGAGGGCCTCACGGATCGCATCGACGCCCTTCCCCCTGGACCTTCCAACTACGCCGCAATCACGTCGGTCGGAGACAAAGTCTACTACCTGCGGAAGGGCAAACTGGTCCTCTACGAACTCGACAAGGAGAAGGAAACCGAACTCGGCGACGTCGCCGGGTACCAGGTGACCGCCGACCGCAAGAAGATGCTCGTTCGAACAGGCAACGACTATGCCATCGTGGACCTGCCGACCGGCAAACTCGACGTGGCCGACAAGAAACTGGGTCTCTCCGAGATCCGCGTCCTTCTCGATCGACCGGCGGAATGGAGCCAGATCTACGCCGAATGCTGGCGCCAGATGCGCGATTTCTTCTACGCCCCGAATCTTCACAACGTCGATTGGGCGACGATGCGGAAACGCTACGAACCGCTGCTTCCCCACGTCCGCCACCGCGCCGACCTGACCTACGTCATCGGCGAGCTGATCGGCGAACTCAACGCCGGCCACGCCTACGTCGGCGGCGGCGACTATCCCAAGCCCGAACGCATTCCCCAGGGATTGCTGGGCGCCGAACTCCGCAGGGAGGACTCCGGCTACTACCGGATCACCAAGATCCTCCGAGGCCAGAACTGGGATCCCCGATACCGGAGTCCCCTCACCGAA
>JBFWOK010000183.1:0-12789 GCA_050250555.1 Limisphaerales bacterium | reverse complement strand
CCCGGGTACGCCATGGCGGACCGGCTCGCCGCGCTTCGCGAGGAGGTGAGAAATATGAATCTCCCGCCGGCTTACACGACGAAGGTCTCGGGTCGGGGGCGCGAACTCGAGAGTACTTTCGTGGAGTTCCTCTGGGCCTTCGCGCTTTCGGTGGCGTTCATGTACATGATCCTGGCGTCCCAGTACGAAAGCGTGGTCCATCCCTTCACGATTCTCCTTTCCCTGCCGTTGGCCCTTCCGTTCGCGCTGTTCTCGCTCTGGGCTTCGGGCAACACGTTGAACCTCTATTCGGGTCTTGGGCTCCTGGTGCTGGCGGGCGTCGTGAAGAAGAACGCGATCCTTCAGATCGACCACATGAACCAGCTTCGGGGAAAGGGCATGGATCTTTTTCCCGCGGCGATCCAGGCCAACCGGGACCGGTTGAGGCCCATCCTGATGACGACCCTCTCCCTGGTGGCCGGCATGCTGCCGCTCGCCCTCGGGACGGGGCCGGGCTCGGAGGAGCGGCGGGCGGTGGCGGTCGTGGTGATCGGTGGCCAGTCGCTTTGCCTGCTGCTGACGCTGCTCGTGACGCCGGTCGTGTATTCGGTCCTGGACGATGCAATCCAGGCGTTCCGACGGCGATGGCGGCCCGCGTCCGCTTCCGGCGGTCCGGTGGGAGGGACGGCGCTTCCGGTCGGGAAGTGAACGTCAGGTTTGCGATTGGCCCGGTCGCGGCGTCGCCGTAGGGTCTCGCCCGACCACGGCCGAGGGCCCCGAAAACAGGGGATCACCGTCCGGCCTCCCATCATGAACACCGTCCAGGATCTCAAGACCGTCACTCGCAACACGAAGTCCAAAGTCGAAGCGGAACTCTCGCGCACGGGGGGATTGCTCCGATTGGCGCCCGCCTGGGTGCCGCGCTCCTTCCTCCAGCCGGGGCTCCGGTTGAAACTCCATCCGGATGACACCTACGCCTACGGCGCCAACCGGGGCGGCATCGATGAGCGCTGGTTCGCTTCCACAACGGAAGCCGCGAACGATGGACGGGTGCCGGATGAGGGGCTGAGCTACTGCGTCGTGGGGGGCGAACGGTTCACCCTGCGGAAGGCGGTCGAAGACTGCGGAGCGACGCTGATCGGCGCCAGGATTTGGAAGAAGTACGGCAAATGGCCGGTCTACTCGAAGTTCTTCGACAACATGGGGCCGATTCCCCACCACATGCACCAGAACGCCAAGCAGGCGAAGCTGGTGGGGCAGGAGGGCAAGCCGGAGTCGTACTACTTTCCGCCGCAGCACAACAACGTCGGCAACAACTTCCCGTACACCTTCATGGGGCTGGAGCCCGGGACGACCAAGGCCCAGGTCAGGAAATGCCTCGAGGACTGGAACAAGGGTGACAACGGAATCCTGGACCTGAGCCGCGCCTACCGGTTGAAGCCGGGGACGGGCTGGCTGATCCCTCCGTGCGTCCTCCACGCGCCGGGCAGCCTCTGCACCTACGAACCCCAGTGGGGCAGCGACGTTTTCGGCATGTACCAGAGCCTGGTCGAGGGGCGCTACGTGCCCTGGAGCCTGCTCGTGAAGGACATGCCGAAGTCGAAGCACAAGGACCTCGACTTCATCGTCGACCAACTGGATTGGGACGGGAACGTGGACCCGAACTTCAAGGACAACCACTACCTCGAGCCGGTGCCGGTGGCGGACACCCGCAAGGAAGGGTTCGTCGACCGATGGATCGTCTACGGCAAGATCGCCGGCGAACAACTGTTCACGGCGAAGGAACTGACGGTGAACCCGGGAACCAAGGTCACGGTGACGGACACGGGGGCGTACGGCCTGATCTGTGTTCAGGGTTCGGGTCGGATCAACGGTCAGCCGCTGAACAGCCCCAAACTGATCCGGTTCCATGAACTCACCGAGGACGAGTATTTCTGCACCGAGGACGGCGCGAGGGCCGGCGTGGTGTTCGAGAACACCAGCGAGACGGAACCGCTGGTCGCTCTCCGGTACTTCGGGCCCGAGGTGAATCCGACGGCGCCCGAGATGGGAGCCTACCGGAAGAACAAGTTCGCCTGAGCCGGGCGCCTTGAACGGGGGGCGGGCTGATGAACGACGACATTCGCTCCCTTCTGGAGGGGCTTCGGCGGGGACAGTTCGACGATCCCGCCGCGAGGATCGCGCTTCTCGCCGCCGCGTTGTGCGAGGCGGGCGCGGGTGTGTCGGATCTGGTGCCGCTGCTGCAGGCGCCCCAGATTCCGATTCGGCTGGCGGCGTTGGAGGCGTGTCGCGGACGGGACGACCCGGAATTGGTCCAAGAGATTTCCCGCCTGGCGGGTGATCCGGAAGTCCAGGTCCGCATCGCCCTTTCGGATCTTCTGGGCCAGGGCGCGTTTTCCGTCGCGAACGAAGCCTTCGAACGGCTGTTGGGTGATGTCGACGCGGGGGTGCGGAGTCGGACCTGCAAGGCTGTGGCGGGTCGGACGGCCTTTCGGGAACGGCTTCTGGCGCTGATCGAGCGGGATTCCGATTGGAGCGTCCGTCGGGAGGCGATCCAGGCTTTGGGGGCGATGGGGGACTCCGGGCACCCGGCGCTTCTCATTCAAGTCATCGCGGAGGAGTCGGACGACGACGTCCGGCAATTCGCGGCGGGTGAGTTGGAGAAGCTGCTGACCGACAAGAAAACCTCCTGGCGTCTGAACTCGGGGCTGGCCACGGGGCCCGTCCTGCTCAAGGCGTCGAAGCAGTTGGAGGAATGCTGGGGCTCGGCGCGCTATCCGAAGCTTCGAAACTGGTTCAAAAAGTGGACCAAGGAACTGGTCGATCTCACGGCGCTGGCCCGGTTCGGAGCGGATCTGACGGCGCAGTGGGAGGCGGGCGCCCTGGCGCCGGCTTTCGAGGTTTCGCGCGAACTCGGCGATCTGGTGGAGCGCCTGCGGCGCGAACCCGCGCGACCGGTGGCGCTGGTGGGAAACTCGGGATCCGGCAAGTCCGCGCTGATCCACGCCTTGGTCGGTTCCCTCGCGCTTCCTGAGCACGGAGGGTGGCGGGTATTGCGGATGGCGCCCGCGGACTTCCTCACCGGAACCAAATACATCGGCGAGTGGGAGACGCGCGTCCGGGATCTGGTCGCCGCGATCCAGCATCCGCGCCGGGTGTTGTTGTACGTGCCGAACCTGGCCGGGCTTTCCGAGGTGGGGCGTTCGGAGAAGTCGGACATGAACGTCGCGGCCGCGCTGGCGCCGCATTTGGGGGAAGGCAGCATTCGGCTGATCGGGGAATGCACGCCTGAGGAGTTCGAACGGGGCTTTGGAAGGGAACCGGCTCTGGCGAGGCTGTTCGACCGGGTGCTTGTCGAGCCCGCGAGCCTCGAGACGACGCGGCGGGTTGTGCGCGCCCTGCGGGATCACGCGGGGGTTCCCGCGTCGGACGCAGTGCTCGATGAGTTGGTCGACGCCAGCGAGTACTATCTCGGCCACATCGCCCGGCCCGGCGGCGCCGCCGGCCTTTTGAGGGCGGTGATCGAAAGCCGGCGCGGGAGTCAGGATCCTTTGCTGCGACGGGAGATCCTTCTGACGCTGTCGCGTTCGACCGGCGTGCCCGTCGATCTCCTCGACGACGGGGCCCCGTTGGACCTGGACGGATTGCGACGGTTTTTTGAGACGCGAATCATCGGGCAGACCGACGCCGTCGACGCGGTCGTGGATCTTGTGACCCTGGTCAAGGCCGGGGTCACCGACCCGAACAAGCCGTTTGGCGTGATGCTCTTCGTGGGGCCGACGGGCGTGGGAAAGACCGAACTCGCCCGGGTGCTGGCCGAGTACATCTTCGGCGATCCGGGACGGCTGGTTCGGTTCGACATGAGTGAATTCGCGAGTGTCGACGGGTTCACACGCCTGATCGGTGGAAAGGGCGAAAACGGGCTCCTGACCGATGCGGTCCGCCAACGTCCGTTCTCGGTGGTTCTCCTGGATGAGATCGAGAAATCCCACGTGAACGTCTTCGACCTGTGCCTTCAGATCTTCGATGCCGGCCGGTTGACGGACGGGCACGGGAGGCTCGTGGATTTCCGGCGGTCAATCGTGATCCTCACCTCGAATGTCGGCGCGGAAGCTCCAGTGGCGCAGGTGGGATTTGGCGGGCAATCGGCGCCCCGCGGATTCGCCGCCGGCGGGGAGGGTTCCCCGGGCCACGCGTCCGCGACGAGCCCGGATGTCGAACGGACGTTCCGGGAGTTGACGCGTTTTTTTCGGCCCGAGTTTCTCAATCGCCTCGATCGCATCGTCCATTTCGCGCCGCTGTCCCTGGATGTCGCGGAGCGGATCGCCCGTCGGGAACTCGATCTGGTGCTGCAACGGAGCGGAGTCGCCCGCCGGAATCTGGTGGTGACCGTCGATCCCGAGGTGATCGGCCTGCTGGTGCGCGAGGGATACTCGCCCCATTTCGGGGCGCGTCCCCTGAAGCGGACCGTCGAGAGATTGGTCCTGCTGCCCTTGGGGAGGGCGCTGGCGACAGGCCGGTTGGGTGCGGGCGATCTGGTGGCGCTCCGGGTTCGCGAGGGTCGGGTGGATGTTGTGGCGACGGCGCGACTTCCGGCCCCGGAGGTCCGCGGACCGGGACCGTCGAGTGGGCAGGGGATTCCGGGTCGAATCTCGGAATGCCTTCGAAGGGTCGAGGGCCTGAAGGAGCGATTGCATTCCGCGGTGGGTCGGAAGACCGAATTGATCGAGCGGACCCAGCAACCCGGCTTCTATGCGGACGCCCCGCTGCGGGAAGGCACGTTCGACGAGCTCCACAAGCTGGACTCGTTCCTCGCCCGGACCGAACGGTGCTGCGGTTCGATCACGGGACTGGCGGCGTCGACGCGAGCCCGTTCGCCCGAACTTGCGGGACGATGGGAGGAACTCGAAGAGGAACTTCGCCAGCTGGAATTCATCGCGACCTGCCGGGATGCGCGCGATCTCGGGGACGTCCTGGTGACCGTCCGTTGGGTGAGCGGCAAAGGCGAATCGATGGAGCCGGTTCCCATCCTGATCCGGATGTACGTGGGTTTGGCGGGTCGGCGGCACCTGTCGGCGCAGGTGTTGGCCGAGGACACGGAGGACGGAGTCGATTGGGCGTGTGTCCAGGTGACGGGCCTGGGGGCCTACGCCCTGATGGCCGGCGAAGTGGGGCTTCACGAATTCAGGCGGCGGTCCAGGATCCGGGGTCGGCGCGGCGCGGGCGTCGAGGAACGCGAGGATTCCGACGTGGCGTCGGTCGAGGTGAACCCGTTGGCGGGTCCGCCGGACCGGAGGTTCGTGAATTCCCTGAACCTGCGGGCGGCGGCTTTGAAAAGTCCGGTGACCCGGTTGCTGGAGGGAGCGGCCTGGCGCGTCGAGGCTTTCGATCCGCGAGCGGTCCGCTCGGTCGCGGCGCGGTTCGGCGGGACTCGGAAAACGGCCTTGGAGACGGCGACCGCCCTGCTGTGGTCGTGGGTGGGTGGAGGAAACGCGGGTTCCGATGGGAAGCGGCCGTCCCAGGTGGTCCGCCAATACGATCTCGGCCAGGGCGCCTGCATCCGTGATCTGCGCACGGGGCGGAGCACGACCCGCGTCTCGCATGTCTTTCGAGGCCAATTGGAACTGCTCGCCGCTCGTTCGTCCGCCCCGCCGGGGTTTTGAGGCTTGAATTCACGGATTCCGGTCGCCACCGTCCCCGGAGCATTTTTGACCTTTTGACCTATGGCAGACATCGCTAACCGGTACGCGGAAAACGTCGGCGGCAAGTTCTACGTCGACAATCAGTGCATCGATTGTGACCTGTGCCGTGAGACGGCGCCGAACAACTTCAAGCGGAACGACGACGGCGGGTATTCGTTCGTCTACAAACAGCCGGAGTCTCCCGAGGAGGAAGCGCAGTGCAAGGAGGCCAAGGAAGGCTGTCCCGTGGAAGCGATCGGGGACGACGCTTCCTGAAGGTCCGCCAGCGCCCGGATTCCCACCCGTCAGCCGCCACGGCGCGGCCCGCTCGTATCTCTTCACTTCTCTTCTGATCCCACCAAGCCCGCGGATTCTCCGCGGGCTTCGCGTTTTCAGGATGCGGGTCACCCACCGAGATCGCGGCGCAGCCATTCCAGGGCCTGCTGGGAGGACACGTACTTGAAGGTCTCGCGATCGAAGGGGTTGAGGCATCTTCGGACCTGGGTCGCCGATCCGCGGCGGGCCAGAGCGATGAAGACGGTCCCGACCGGTTTCGACTCGGTTCCGCCGGTGGGTCCCGCGATGCCGGTGAGCGCGAGCGCGTGGGTGGCTGGAGATCGGGCGAGGGCGCCTTCGGCCATGGCCTGGGCGCACGCTTCGCTGACCGCCCCGTGTTCGGCGAGCAGGGCGGCGGAGATCCCGAGGTCCCGTTGTTTCGCGTCATTGTCGTAGGTGACCCACCCGCCCCAAAAGGCCGCGGACGCTCCGGGAACATTGGTCAGCCGGTGCGCGACGTAGCCGCCGGTGCAGGACTCGGCAACGGCCAGGCGGGCGCCTCGTTCGGTCGCGAGCCGGATCACGACCTCCTCCAATCGATCCTCGTCGCGCCCGAACACGTGTTCCCCCAGCAGGCCGAGGATCACGGTGATCGCCTCGTCCGCCAACGAAGCCGCTTCGGGTCCCCGTGTGACGAGGCGGACATCGACTTCGCCCGTGCGGGCGCAATATCCGATCTCGAGACCTCGCGTCAGCAGGGGCGGCAGGACCGGCGCGAGCCGTTCTTCCAGCCAGGATTCGCCGAGACCGCAGGTTCGCAGGGTGACGCACCGGTAGGGTTCCCGATGCGGCGCCCAGGATTGCAGCAAGGGCGCGAGTTGCGTGTCGAACATCGGTCGGAGTTCTCGGGGCGGTCCGGGAAGCATGACCAGCCACGACGGCGTCGCGCGAAATCGCCCCGCCTCGACGGGCAGGGCGAGCCCCGGCGCGGTGCCGTGCTGGTTGGGAAGGACGATCGCCCCCTCCGGCACCTGCGCCTGAATCTCCACCCGGGCCGGCATCGGCCGATTTCGGGCGGCAAAGAACGCCCGGATGCGCTCCAAAGTCGGCTCGTGCACCACGAGCTCGCGTCCCAGAAGCTCGGCGATGTAGTCCCGCGTGACGTCGTCCGAGGTGGGGCCGAGGCCGCCGGTGGTGATGACCCAATCGGCGCGTCCAAGAGCCTCCCCCGCCGCGTCCCGGATCCCCGCGCCGGTGTCCGGAACGGCGGTCTGGCGGTTGCAGGGCCAGCCGAGGTCCGCGAGTCGCCGGCAGATCCACTGCTGATGGGTGTTGAGGACCCGACCAAGCATCAGTTCGGAACCCGTATTGAGCAGTTCGACAGTCACCGCGGGCAGCATGATGGGTTCGGTCGCCGGGGGCGAGCCGCCGGAACGATCCGTCGAGGTCAGATCCCGGCGGCAGGCCGAACGACCCGGAACGTCAGGTAAAGTTCGCCGGCGATCTGACGAACGCGGGTGGGTTCGAGGGTGATGGACGAGTCGAGTCCGGGGAGCCCGAGTCCGTCGCTGAGCGTCGGGGCGAGACGGCCGCCAAAAAGCAGCGGGCACACCGTCACGTGGACTTCGTCGATCAACCCGGCCCGGAACATCGCGTCGTTCAAGCGTGACCCGCCTTCGCAGACGAGGCGCCGAACGCCCCAGTTCGCCCGAAGCCATCCCAACGCGGCGCGTAAGTCCACTTCATTCCGACCGAATCGAGCCACCACCGCTCCCGCCCGACGAAGGCGACGCACGCGCGACTCCGGCGCCGCGCCTCCGACCAGGATCACCAAGGGCGATCGGGACTCCGAAAAGACGTCGGCTTCCGGATCGAGCCGGGCGCGGCCGCTGACGACGACCCGCAGATTGAATTCGGAAAGCCCGCGTCGAAGCCTGCGGCGTTGGTATCGGACTCCCCCCGGGCCCAGCGTGACGCCGGCGAGATCCGCCGTCCCGGACCCGCAAATAACCGCGTCGGCCCCGGCGCGCAGCTCAAGCAGATGCGCCTGGTCTCGGGCGCTGCCAAAAGACGAGATGACCCGATTGGCGGTCGCGATCTTTCCGTCGGCCGTCATCGCCATGTTCAAAAGGACGAACGGCGCGGGCATCGGACGTCCGCCGAGGTGCGAGTGCGGAGTGGAGGATCCAGTCGGCGGACTCGGTTCGGGCTCGGGATCGCGAACAGGGCTCATGGGAGTTGCGCTTTCACTCGATCCACATGGCGTCGCCGTAGCTGAAGAACCGGAATTCCTCCGCGATCGCGGCCCGGTAGGCTTCGAGAATCAATTCGCGTCCGTCGGTTTGGCCTGGAGCGGCGAAAGCGCTCACGAGCATGAGGAGCGTGGACCGCGGGAGGTGGAAGTTGGTGAGAAGGACATCGACGACATGGAACCGGGCCGGAGGATACACAAAGAGTTGGGTGACCCCCACGCCCGGAACCAACCGGCCGTCGTGGGCCCGTGCCACGCTCTCGAGGACCCTCAGGGTCGTGGTCCCGACCGCGACCACGCGGCGGCCCTTTTCCCGGGCGGCCTGGACGGCATCGACGGTGGCATCGGGCAAATGGAACCGTTCGGAGTGCATCACATGGTCTTCGGGAGCCTCGACCTTGACGGGCGCGAACGTGCCAAGCCCGACGTGCAGGGTCACCTCGGCGATCTCGACTCCCGAATCGCGAAGCTGGCGAAGAAGTTCGACCGAAAAATGGAGCCCAGCGGTCGGGGCGGCGTTGGAGCCGGTTTCCCGCGCGTAGACCGTCTGGTAGCGCTCGCGGTCCTCGGCCAAGGGAACTGGCCTTCGGATGTACGGCGGCAGCGGCATGACGCCGTGCCGGCCCGCGAAGCCCTGGACGTCGGCTCCGGGAGGGAACTCGATGCGGCAGGATCCGTCCGGCCTCTTTTCGGCGACGAGGGCCGGCAGGGAGTCGGGGTCGCCGGGGCCGAACTCCAGCTGCGAGCCGGGTCGGACCCGTTTTCCGGGTCGGAGAAGGACCCACCATCCGCCCTCGGCGGCCGGTTCGAGGAGCAGAATTTCGATCGACCCGCCGCCCGGGAGCTTGCGTCCGAAGAGACGGGCGGGGAGGACTCGGGAGTTGTTGAGGATCAGGAGATCGCCGGCGCGCAGGAGGTTGGGGAGGTCGAGGAAGGAGCCCGGGTGAAACGTTCGGGAGGCCCGGTTCACGCGCATCAGACGGGACTCCGTCCGCTGGGGCGTGGGGTGCTGGGCGATCCTCTCCGGGGGGAGGGTGTAGTCGAAATCCGCGGTGCGCACTCCGGGCTTCTATACCGTTCAAGTAAGCGCGAACGAAGTATGAAATTGGAAACTACTTGAGAAAAAGTAGGGATCTGGTCTTATTCACACGTTGTTCACCTAGGGAACGTCGACTGGGAACAAGTTGTTTGAGAGTCGACGTTTTCTCTGTTGAGTTTGTGGGGGAAAGTGTAGCAGAGTGGGGCGGTGTGGGGGAGATGGGAGGTTGGCTCCCAAATCCTCCGCGAGAGAGACCGGCCCGATGTCGGCCCCCGAAAACCATAACGGCGATGGGACGCCTCTGTTTGTTTCGCGCTTCGACAACAAGGTCGATGAGAAGCGCCGCATCCAGATTCCGAGTTCATGGCGAAGGGGGCAGTCGGGTGTTCGCTACATTCTGGTTCCGGTGCCCAAGCGGGCTTGGCGTCCGGCCTGCATGGTGGCGATGCCTCCGCAAAAATTCATGAATCTCGTCCAGGAAGTTCGGCAGATGCGTTTTTCGGACGATCGTGCGGACACGCTCCGGCGGTTGTTGGCGACGCGGGCGACCGAGGTGGAGACGGACAGCGCGGGGCGAATCTGCCTTCCGGAGGATGTCGCGCGGGCTGTGGACATCAAGGACCGGGTCATTCTGGCGGGGATGATCGATTGCTTCGAGATCTGGAGTCCCGACCGCTACGCCCAGATGGAATCGGGGGATGACGAGCGCTCGGCGGAGGCCTTTTCGATGATCTGACCGAACGCACCGCGCCATGAACCTTCGCAACCTATTGCCGATCGGCCGAACCGTTGAGCCTTCCGGGGAGCGGTCGGGCCGATTCCGTCCCGCGGCGCCAGGGTTGCTCCCGGACTTTTCGAAGGAGACGCCGGTGGCAAACCGGTCGGTCGCGTCGACGTCGGTACCGGATCCATCACCCTCACCTTCACCCTCCCCGCTCTTCGCGACGGCTCCGAGACACCCAACGACGGTGGCGACGTCCGCGATCGATGCGCAGGGAAGGGATTCCGCGGGGTCGCGGGATGGAACGCCTGCCCCTGCCGGTCTGGATTCCGGCCGGGACGGAGGGGGGGGGCGGGGTCGGCCGAACGACCAGGGTCGTGGCAAGCCCACGGGAAAACCCACAGGACATCCGACTGAGAAAGCCGGTCGGAGGCTTCCGCTGTGGTTGGAGCAATGGATCTGGGCGCTGTTGCGGTCGGGGAATCGGCGTCGGGGGACCCGGCCGGTTCAGGGCGAACTCTTCGCGGAACCCGTGAAGGTGGCGAAGAACGATCTGATGACCGCGGATGTGGAGGTGGTGGTGCGCGCCGCCGCGGCGTCGGCGGCTACGCCGCCGACGAAGCCGAAGCCGAAGCCGAAGGCGATGAGCGCCACCTGTCGCGCCCGGCTTCTTGGACTTTGGTGGGCGCCGGTGGCACGGCGTCTCGGACGATGGGGTGGTCGATCTCGCGAATTGTGAAACCGTTCCGTGAACTCCTTCATGCACAACCCGGTCCTGTTGACCGAGGCGTTGGAGGCGCTGGCGCTTCGGCCCGGGGGGAAATGCGTGGACGGAACCATCGGTGGGGCTGGGCACGCGGTCGAGATTCTGAAGGCGACTGGGGACACGGGGTGGCTGTGGGGAATCGATCGCGATGGAGCCGCTCTGAAGGCGGCGGCGGATCGGTTGGCACCTTTCATCGGTCGGTTTGAACTGCATCACGGAGGGTTCGATCGGATGGGGGAATGGGTGCCCGAGGAGGGGGCGGACGGGGTGATCCTGGACCTCGGGGTCAGCTCCCCCCAATTGGATCGAGCCGAGCGAGGATTCAGTTTCCAGCGGGAGGGCCCGCTGGACATGCGGATGGATCCGGGGCAGGCGTTGACGGCGGAGGATGTCGTGAACGGCGCGCCGGTCGAGGAGTTGACCCGGATTTTCCGGGAACTCGGCGAAGAGCCGCGAGCCCGGCGACTGGCGGCGCTGATTGCGGAGGAACGACAGGTGAGTCCGTTGAAGACGACAAAGGAACTGGCGACGCTGGTGGAAAGGGGCGCTCCGCGCGGGGCGGGCCGGATCCATCCGGCGACCCGTGTGTTCCAGGCGTTGCGCATGGTGGTCAACGACGAGTTGGGACAACTCGAGCGTGGGCTCCACGCGGCGCTTCGGGTGTTGAAACCGGGAGGCCGGCTGGCGGTGATCTCGTTCCAGTCCCTGGAAGCGCGCCTCGTGAAAACCTTCGGGGCGGTTGAGACCCGGGACTACGAATTCGACGGTGACGTGGACGTGCCCGAATTGAGGAGACCGAAACCGCCCGCGATGCGTTGGGTGTCGCGTCGGGCCCTGGTGGCGGGCGAGCGGGAACTGGCCGAGAACCCCAGGGCGCGAAGCGCCCAGTTGCGGGTCCTGGAAAAGGTGTGACATGGCTCGAGCTCGAGATTCGCGAAAAAAAAGGACGGGGGCCCTGGCCCCCACGGTCACGTCGGCGCTGATGATCTGCCTTGCGGCGGCGCTGGCGCTGCTCGTTCAGATCCGGCTCAAGGCCGACCTGCACCGCTTGTACGGGGGCATCAGCGCGCTGGACCGCCAGGTGGCGCAAGCCCGGCGAATGAATCACAAACTGGAGGTGGACTACGAGATGCTGACCTCGCCGGCCGGTTTGAACAACCGCCTCCGCGACCTCCAGCTGAACCTGATCATGCCCGGCGAGAACGCGCGGGTCGTCCTGCCGGAACCAAGGATTGAGCCGCCGCTGCCGGTGGTGCCGATCCGGCCGGATGGCACGCCCGGGGAGCCGGGAGGAATTGAACGCCGAATGGCGGCGATGCATCCCGATGGGGGTGGGTTGAGGACGAGGACGCGGGCACGATGACGACGGTGGTGTCGGGAGGCTTTCTCCCGAGCCGAGGGCGTGGCTTTGCTTCCCATTGAATCGACGACACGCGAAACGAAGAAACGAAGAAACGACGACACGCGAAACGATGGCGGGCGCCAAGGAGAGGAGACGAAAGTGGAACTGAGCCGACAACGGGTGCGCTTCTTGTGGATGGGCGTGTTGCTCCTCCTCGCGTTCTCCTGCCTGGGGTACAGGCTGGTGCAGCTGCAGGTGGTTCAACACGGGGAATTCCGGCATCTCGCCAACCGGAGTCATTCGATGATGATCCCCCTCAAGGGACACCGCGGCGACATCCGGGACGGTCGCGGCGAGGTGCTCGCGCGCAGTCTTCCCGCGAAGATGATCTGCGCTGATCCGTCGCTGCTCGGTGACCGCTTCCCTGACATGGCCAGGTTCCTGGCGCCGCTCCTGCGCACCAACGAGGCTTTCCTGAATGAGGCCCTCCGTCCGAAGTACCGTGTCGACGAACAGGGCGAAATCCTCCGCGATCGCTTCGGCCGGCCCGCCACCAACCAGTTCGTCGCGTTGAAACGGCGCGTTCCCGACGAGGAATGGAAGGCCATCCACGCGGCCCTGGGGGAGGAGACCTTCGGACTTCCCGCGAAATCGAGCCGGTCGATCCGACTGCTGCGCCAAGCCGTTTTTCCGTCCGCGGACGAGGACGAGATCCGGATTTATCCGAACCGCTC
>JBFWOK010000182.1:0-13024 GCA_050250555.1 Limisphaerales bacterium | reverse complement strand
ATCTGCTCGCGAAGCTCGTCGATCAACTCGCTCGTCAATTCTCTCCCGCAAACTCGGACCACTCAGCTCATCCTGGGCCGAGTCGCCGCCGGTGTCCAGCACCGAGTCTTGTGGGACACGTTGAACCGGCAGGGGCGCTGGAGTGGCCCGAATTGTGGACGCGCCGAATCCGCCGCCCTTCCAGGGCGGATCCGCGAAGGGTGGTTCACCGGTGGCCGCGGCGCTGAAGGCGCCTTGCCACCGGCTATCGTCCGCCATCCCTTCGGGATGGATCACATCCGTTCCCGAGTCCAGGCGAAGCATTGGCAACCACGGTTGGCCCCTAAGAGCCTGTCTGAAAAATGGGATGGGTCCTGCGACGAGGGATTTTGGGCGAGGCCGAGGCGGCGAGACCGGAGCATCCCCGCAGCGGGCTGTGACGGTCGAGCCAACGAAGGCCTCGCCCAAAAGAACCGTCGCCCGGAGGGTTTTCACAAAAAGGGCCGGCTGGCTTCGTTGCTCCTCGGTCACAGACCGCTTTCGGGTATGCTCCCTCGTCGCGCCTCGCCATCCAGCCCTTTTTGTGAAAACAGGACCCATCCGATTTTTCAGACAGGCTCTAAACCAGCGGGGCACAGACCCTCTTCCAATGGAATTGTCGAGGAACCGGATCGTCCCGGGCGAAACCTTGGGAGGCGTCGGTGTCTTCGATTTCAATCTCCCCTGACCGGTGCGTCGATGGGTGAACCCGTCGCCCCCCTCCGACCGCACCGCCGGAGCGGAAGAAGCCATTGCTCGGGACCCCTTGGAGTCTGGAGGTGGCGACCTGCCGGATTTTTTCTGTCCCCCGGACGGGTTGGCGGCAGTTTGATCCATGAACGACCTGATTCATGGACGACCTTGAGCTCCTTCACGACTTCTCGACCCACCGCTCGGAAGCGGCGTTTGCCGAGTTGGTCCGTCGCCATGGGGGGCACGTTTACTCGGCCGCGCTGAGGCAGGTGAGGGATCCCCAGTGGGCTGAGGATGTGACCCAGGCGGTGTTCATCGCAATGGCACATAAAGCACCCAGCCTCGGCCAACGGGTGGTTCTCGCCGGTTGGCTCCACCGGGCAACGCGATTCGCGGCGCTGCACCTGTTGCGGACGGAGTCGCGGCGAAAGGACCGGGAACTCCGGGCGCTACCGGAGATGGAGTGGTCGGAACCAAGGACGGGCGAAACATCGTCCGTGCTGGAGGAAGCCTGGCTGGCCGCGGCGCCCCTGCTCGACGAGGCGCTGGCGAGTCTCTCGGAACGCGACCGGGACGCGATCCTATTGCGGTATTGGGAGCAGCAGAGCCTTCGCGCGGTGGGGGAACGGCTGGGGCAGAGTGAGGAAGCGGCCAAGAAGCGGGTCTCGCGAGGCGTCGAGAAGCTGCGGCGTTACTTCCAAAAGCGTGGCGTGATGGTGGCGTCGGGATGTTTGGCGGCGCTGTTGGAAGCCAAGGCGATTTCGGCGCCCATTCAGCCTGCGCTCTCGGCCCTGATTCAGGGAACGTCCCCGGCGCTTCAGGTCACCTTGAATCCCGCCGTTTCGGGCATGGTGAACGCGATTTCATCGGGTTTTCTTCGGGCGGCGCTGATTCCCCGAGTCGTCGAGGCTCCAGTGGTGGGCGTGGCTTTGGTCCTTTTCGTTTCAACCTTGGCAGGAGTTCTCATGAAGACATGGATGATTCAATCACTGGCGGTCGTCATCGGGTGGTTTGGTGTCGGCGGCGCTTCCGCGTCGGCGGGTGCCGCCGTGGACCGCACCTTTCGGGCCGTGTTCTCGCGGCACGGCGAGCATATCTCCCAGCTCCTACCGCGCACGGATGGCACGGTCATGGTCACGGGGCTTTTCGACATGCTGGAGGACACGCCCGCCTTGGGTATGGCCCGGCTGCTTCCCAGTGGATCGGTGGATCCATCGTTTCGTGTGCGCACACGTCCGGGTGAGATGCTCGGTGTGCAACTCGATGGGGGTGTCCTGGTGCGCGGACCCAAGGGGCTGGAACGCCTCGCCGTCGATGGCAGCGTGGATTCTGGTTTCGATCTGGGGACCGGTCTCTCGATGGACGGGGCCGCATTGGCGGGGCATGCGGAGAACGCGATTCGGAGTGTGGCGTTCGATGCGGAGGGACGGATCCTGATCGCTGGGATTTTTGCCTATGTGAATGGGACTCGACGGGTTGCGGTGGCACGCCTGCTTCCCAACGGGACGGTCGACCCGGCGTGGGATGCCGGTGTGGCGTTGGAATCGACGAACCCGAACGGATCCAAGGTGCCGTCGCCGGTCTCAGGTCTGGCGATCCAGCCGGAAGGCGGAGTGGTGGTGGTGGGGAGTTTCACCCAGGTTCTGGGTCGCACGGTGAACGGTATCGCGCGCTTCCATCCCGATGGCCGATGGGACGAGACCTTCGCCACCGGCGAGGGTGGCCGGCGTCCTGGAGACAATCCGGGCGACAAGGTCACGGCATCAATCCATCGGGTGTGGTGCATTCAAGACGGTGAAATGGTTGTCGTCGGGGATTTCACGGAATTCGATGGGCGGGCGAGACCGGGATTGGCTCGGTTGCGACAAGACGGCTCCCTGGATCCGGGATTCAGTCCGACGGTACGGGACTTCTTTCCGGCGGCCGTGTTGGCGGACGGCAAGGTGTTGGTGGGGTTGTACGCGAGCGGCACGATCCGTCGTTTGGACAGGGACGGTAAGGCGGACCCCACGTTCCGCTGGAACTTGCCGGGCCTCTCGTCGGGCTCGTTCGTGGGGGTGGCGGCGGGATTGCCCGACGGAGGGATGGTGGTGGCCCAATCGGTGACGGAGATCCCTGGCAACGCGCCCGTTTTGAAATGGATGAACACCAACGGCGTGGTGCGGGCCGGTTACACGGTGACGAGCCGGTTGGTGCAGCGGGTTCGAACGGTGGTTCCTCAGTCGGACGGCAAGGTGGTGGTCGGCGGAGAGTTTTCCCGGGTGAACGGACTGGATGTCGGCGCGGTGGTGCGGTTGAACGCGGACGGTAGCTTGGATCGCACATTCAAGGCCTCGCTCAAACCCGTGGCTTCCGCCGGCGGAGCGCTGCGAAATTCGAGTCTTTGGCATGCGCTGCCGCAAAGTGACGGGCGCATCGTGGTGACGGGCTTCTTCGAGGCAATCGAAGGCCGATCACGCCCGTTCCTGGCGCGTTTGATGCCCGACGGCAGCTTGGATCGCGACTATGCCCCGTCCCTGTCGACCCCAAGCTATGTGGCGGCCTATGCGATGCAGCCCGACGACCGTTTGATCGTGGCGAGTCGGTTTCTGACCAAGGTGGACGGAGTGACTCGAAACGGGATCGCCCGCTTGAACGAGGATGGAACGGTGGACGCGTCGTTTGATCCGGGCGCGGGCATTCAGTTTGGGAGCTTGGACATTTACTCCATCGAGCCCATCCGCTCGATCGTGGTGCAGAGCGACGGACGTGTCGTGTTCACCGGTGCGCTACGTGAAGTTGGGGGCATGGCGCGGACCAACCTCGCTCGTCTCCACAAGGATGGGGGGCTCGACCGCGACTACAATCCCGGTCCAGGAATTCGAGGAGAGATTCTCTCCATGGCGCTCCACACAGGAGATCGCCTCGTGATCGGCGGGTCCTTCACCCAGGTGGATGGGCAAAGTCGGCTGGCACTCGCCCGGTTGAACGTGGATGGCTCCTTGGACGCGGCATTTGATCCGGTGGTGGCGCGGGATAGGGCGAATTGGCCGGTCCGGGTTCAAAGCGTGCAAGCGCTGGCATCCGGAAAGATCCTGGTCAGCGGTGATTTCTCCAGCATCGACGGGGTTGGTCGACGGGGCATCGCCTGTTTGAATGAGGACGGGTCGCTGGACGAATCCTGGGATGTGGGATCCGAAATCGAGTTCGGGGCCGGCGTTGGGATTGCCGACATTGCCGAGACCCGGACGGTGGTTCGCGGCATGGCGGATGGATCCTTGCTGATCGGGGGGGCGATGGTGTCGGGCGAAGCCGCGGGGCTGATTCGAGTGGTGCCGGTGAACGGGGCTCGCCTGATCGCGGAGCGCGGAGCCCTGCCTGGGATGCCGCTGATTCTGACGATGCTGGGAGCCGGGGGCGCCGGCTATCGCATCGAAAACTCCGAGGACTTCATTCATTGGGCAACCTGGACGAATACGTCGTTGGACCGGATCGAAGTGCCGACGGCATCGGAGGGAGGGTTGCCAGCGGGTCGTTTTTTCAGGGCGGTTTTGCCGTGAGCAAGGTCGGGACCGGGTAGCGGTCGGTCCCTGTTTTTGTGCTTTTCATGGAACGACGGCGGGATGGGATCCGGTGATCGCGGGCGAACCCGAACGGATGCCGCCCTCCGACCGCGCGGCCGGAACGCGATAACACAATACGGCAGCGAACATCGCTGGAAGGCGTTCAACACGAGTGCGTCGACAACTCGGAGATGCGCCCAGCCGCCGACCCCAGGGACCATGGCGTGGCGGTCGATCGAGGAGGGGACCCCGACTCAAACGACGGCGACTTTGACGCAGTGAATCGGGGGTAGGGAGTGGAACAGACATTCCCACTGCTCCCCGCCATCCCGCCCCATCCAAAGCTGGCCGGTGGTCGTTCCGAAATAGAGGGCGGGAGAGGCCGCCTCATCGATGTCCATCGCATCACGGAGCACCGTGAAATAGCTCTCCTTCTTGGGGAAGCCCTGCCGAAGCCGCTTCCACGATCCGCCGCCATTTTCGCTCCGCCACACCGCCGGGATTCCACCGGGACAGGTCCGAGTCATCGGCTCGAGCGGCACGACATAAACGGTGTCGGGGTTGTGGGGATGGACGAGGATGGGAAAGCCGAAGTCGGAGGGCAACCCTTTGGCGATCGAATGCCAGGTGTGGCCATGGTCGTCACTTCGCAGGACCCCGATATCCGGGCGGCGCCCACCGGGCCCATCCCATTCACCCCAGCCGCCGTGATTCTGCATATACAATCGGCCGGGGGCGTCCTTGTGCCCGGCGATTTTATGCACGCACTGGCCGAACTCAGGAAACGGGTCCGGCGTGAATCCGGCCCCGATGCCCTGATTCGCCGCCGAGAACGTCTCCCCTCCGTCCTCGCTCAGGTAGTGGCCGCCCGTGGAGATTCCCAGATGGACCCTGTTGCCATCCCGCAGGATCGTGTGCATGCAGAGTCCGCCGTTGCCAGGATGCCACTTGCGCGCGTGTTCGTGGTTGCTGATCCCGGGAACCAGTTCCCAGCTATCGCCCCCGTCCCGGCTCTTGAACAACGACGCCGGCTCGACGCCACACCAGAGTTCCTTCCGATCCTTGCCGGCTTCCAACGACCAAATGTTCGCGAGTGCGCGTCCGTCGTCTTTCGGAAACGCCGGAGCGGACTCGGTCTCTTTGAAACTCTTCCCGAGGTTCGTCGAGCGAAGGACCTTCATTCCGAAGAAGGGATTGCAACTCGATGCGTACAGCCGGGGCGTGCCCCGGGTATCGATCAGCGCGGAGTAAACCCCGACTCCGGGGAAAAACGGTCCGCGCAGTGTGAACGAACGCCGGGATTTGGACGACTCGGCGACAAACAGCCCCTTCTTGGTGCCGATGCAAAGTAGGATCCGGTCAAGCATGGTGCATTCAACCTCCTGAAACCGCGGTCATGATGGTGATGACGTCGCCCGCGGCGAGCGATGTGTCCAGCCCGCCGCAGTCGCGCATGTGTTGGGTGTTCACAAACAAATTGATATGGCGTCGAACCGCGCCCGTCTCGTCGCAAACGCAACCGTGCAGCGCTGGATGCTTCCTCTCCAGCCCCGCCAGGACGGAACGAATATCGGAAGCCTCCAACACAATTTCGGAGGCGCCCGCACATCGCTCCCGAAGGGGTGTCGGCACACTGACAGTGACCCTGACCGATGGTGACTCCCGGGTCATGGACGAGGCGATCGAAGTACCGTGGGGACGCTGGCGCCCAAGGGCGCTGGCGAGAGTTCCACGGCGCGGTAGAAGATGGGGCCTGGAACGGCTTCCGCATCGGGAATGGGTTGGGCCAATCCTCCCAAGGGCACTTCGACCCACGGGATCCAATCGGTTCCGGCGCCGAAGCCGGCGCGGTACTCCACGCCGTAACGGGCGCCCGGATGGCCGAACA
Organism: Limisphaerales bacterium; assembly: GCA_050250555.1. Taxonomy (GTDB): domain Bacteria; phylum Verrucomicrobiota; class Verrucomicrobiia; order Limisphaerales; family CAIMTB01; genus CAIMTB01. The sequence goes on along the minus strand of JBFWOK010000182.1, from coordinate 6,883 downwards.
GGACGAGGCCGTCACTCCCGAGCGAGGCTTCGAGCACCGGTTCGCGGCCGATGACAACCACCCGTCCGTTCTCACCCAGGCCCTCCAACGGCCTGAGGCCGTTGATTCGCAGCCCGACCACCCCGGCCGCTTCGAGGGTGACAATTCCGGATTGCGCCGTGGCGGGAACGCTGAATTCCAAGCGGACCAGGTCCAGCGCGCCCTGAAGGGACTGACCGGGCCCGGAGGTCACTTGGACGTTCCAGACGCCTTCGCCGACGAGCGCGGATTCGAGAGTCTGGATCCGGGGCGAAATGGGCACAAGCCGGCCGAGGGTCAACCGGGATGGATCGGCCCGAAGGGTGAACATCAGGTTGGTGACCTCGGCGCCGGAGTCGAGGCGGAGGATGGTGTCTCCCTGATCGCCCACGGGGAGATGCGCGCGACCTGGCGTCACGACGAGCCTGGCGGTGAAATCGCGGCCAAACAGCGTGAAGCGGTTCGTGGCGGCCAACGGTGGGACTCCGTCGTCGGTGACGATGGCGGTCACAAGATTGGTGCTGGGAATCTGGTCGAGCCCCGGAGTCCATGTGAAGACCCCGGTGGTTGCATCGACACGCGCGCCCGCCGGGGCGCCGCTTCCCAGCGAAAAGCGGAGCGAGTTCCGGGGCAGGTCCCCATCGACGGCGAACATCTGGAATTGAAGGGTCTCGCCCTCGCGCGCGACCTGCTCGGAGATGCCGGCGAGTTGGGGCGCCGTGTTCACTTCGTTGACGGTCACGACGACGGTCTTCGAATCACTCATCGACGGGTTGCCGCTGTCGGTGACGACCACGGCGAAAGGATATTGACCCGGGCCGTGGGCTTCGCCGGTTGGCCAGAGGACCCTGCCGGTGTCGGGATCGACGGTTGCGCCAAGCGGCGATCCCGGCGCGAGGCTGAACGTCAGCACATCGGCCGGCGAGTCTCCGTCGTGGGCGCTTGCGGCAAAGGCGACGAGGTCTCCTTCGTTCGCCGCGAGATCAACGGGCACCGTGAGTTCCGGAGGTGAGTTACCCTGGCTGACCGACGTCTCGGTTCGCGCCGCCGCGGGTGCCGCTTCCCGATTGCCGGCCTTGTCCACGGCCACCGTGTGGAACCCGTACCGCCTGCCGGGAAGCCCGGGATAGATCGCGCCGGATTGCGTGGTCTTCTCGATCCAGGCGGTGAACGGCCCGCCGTCAATCGAGACGAAGACATCGAAGGAGGCGATACCGCTCCCGCCGGGATTGTCGCCGCCGAACCACCGCACCGGGATGTCGCCGCGGCTCGCCGCTGGCAGACGGATCATGTCGCTCGTCGGCGGTGTCGTGTCCACGGCGCTGGGCGGGGCGTACACGAGACGATAGCGCGTCGTCCCGGCCAGGGTCCGATCGAAGAGATGCAGCGAGTTTTCGTACCGGGGCCGCCGGCCACCGGCAATGAACGTGCGGTCCGTCAGCCAGGCGTTGTCCCCGAGGCGGACCTCGGAACCGTCGTCCCGCAGCACGCGGACGAGCGCGAACTTCCCAGCCCCGGGATCGGGCAGTCGGAAATAGGTCCAGCCCGCGGTCGTGACACCCGTGAGTTGCACTTCGAGATCCCCGGCGGTGGGTGGGCCGTCGAATGTCCCCGACCGGACAACCCCCACCGTGTTGGTCGACCCGTTGCTGAGGTACAGCGCGTCCGGAAGGAAATCGTCGTCCAGAATGTCGTTCACCAGGAAATCCGGCAGCCCGTCGTTGGTCGTGCCACCTCCCTCCGCGCGCACGATGTGAATGAGTTCATGAATCGAAACCGCATCGATGGTGGAGAGGTCCGGCAATCCCCGCAGGGGTCCGATGTTCTCGAAGGTGGCGGAGTATTCGATGAACTGCCCCTGGAGGCTCGAAGTGAAGAGCCAGCGGCCGATCCGGAGGGAGCCCGGGGCGATGTCGCCGAAATCAGCGGTCAGCGACGGTGTCACCGCCTCTCCAGCCACCTCGGTGGCGGTGAGGTCGAAGTCGATGAGGAGGCCCTTTTCGTTCTCGATGATCTTCGGTTCGCTCGACGTGATCCGAACGCCCCGGGCCTCGCCGAAGCCTGAGTTGCGCGCCATCACCGCCAGCGAGTAGGGAATGCTCGGCTCGATGGAGTCGGTGAAGGGATCGTCGCCGAGCACGTCCCGTTCGTGGAAGTAGGTCAGGCTGAGCCGGGGCGTGGGATGCACCGTGATCGGCGCCGGGGTCAGCGGCACGCGGACCGAGGTCCCACCCTGCTCGTAGGTGAACGATCCTCCCACGAAATAGACGACCGGAGCCGGCGACGGCGTCGCATCGTGGCCCGGGACGAGCAGCCAGGTGGCGGTGCCGGTCGAGTTGCCCGCGACCGTTCCGGTTCCATCGATCGCGCCGAGTCCCGAGAGTTCCGGCGGCAACAGTCCGAACAGCGCATCGGCGGGTTGGCCGTCCGGACCGGTCACCTGAAGCTGAACCGAGATGCCGCTGAGCGGGTCGCCAGTCTGATTGATGAGTTCCAGCGTCGCCTTGAACGCTTCCCGGGTGGTGACGGCTTCCTGGTCAAGTTGCAGGCGCACTCGCGCGCAGACACCGCCGCCGGAGCCTTCCCCCAGGCCTTCCCTGAGACGGGCGATCGCGAAGGCGAGTCCCGCCGTCGGGTCCCCGACGAACCCAGCCGCTTCGTCGGCCCGCACCGCATCCGCGGCGGCGTTCATCGCGGCTCTGAATCCATCGACGGAGATGAAATCGGTGCTCTCACCGGGCGGCACCTCGCTCGTCACATAGATCCTGCGCGCGCCGTAATCCAGGGTTCGGTTCCAACGGTCCAGGAATCGGCCGACCTGTTCGGGGGTCACCAGGTCCGGCAGGGTGCCGCCGAGCAGCGCGGCGCGTTCGGCCGCCGTCACGCGCAGGCCTTCGGCGCTGGTGGGCTCGACCGTCGCCGCGAAGTCGGCGAGGAAGACATTGAAGTTGGTCCCCTGGTTGGGGTGAAGCCACGCCGGGTCGCCGAAGACCACCTCGAACGCACCCACGACGGCCTGGAGCCGGGTGCCTTCCTCGATCACCGCCGCCGACCCTGGAAAGAACTCCAGTCGGGAGTTCGCGAGTCGGACGCCGCTTTTAGGGCCTTCCTTGCACTCCTCCAAGGCCTTCTTGATTTTGAGATAGCAGTCGACGGCGGAGAGCAGCGTTCCGACATAGGGCACTTCCTTGCCGAGGGCTTTCGCGCAACTGACGAAGTACTGGGCTCCCGCGAGTCCCGCCCCGCCCATATCGCAGGGGCCATTGGTTTTCGCCGCCGTGTAGCACTCGTTGATCGCGTTGCCGAATCCCGCGCCGTCCTTGATGCAACCGGCCAAATCGGGGATGGGCAGGAACCCGATCGCGCAATCGAGAACCGCCAGCGAGACCGGCAACGAGCAGGGATCGCAGTTGATCGGCGTGCAATCACAGACCGGGGGATAGTAGGTCCCCGGCGCGTTGCCGCCCCAGGGCGGTGGCGGGATGTATCGACTGCCCCCGCCATCTCCAAGGCATGCGTAGGGAAAATAGACCGGCGTGCAGTAGGTGTTCTTGTTGGTGCCGCAGATGATTGTGAAGCAACCGCCGCCGCCGAGGACGCAATCGTCGCCACTGGCTCCCGGGTTCGGGCTTCCCAGACCCAACTCGGCCAGACGGGGCGCGCCGACCTTGGTCGCGAGGAGGCTGGATCCAGGGAGACCGGACGGGAGCTGCCGCTGGATCCAGGCGTCGATCCCCTGCGAGGAGGGACTGGGGGAGTCCGAGAGTGAGTTCAGGGACGCCGCGAGCCCTCCGGGTTTCCGTCTCTCGATCACCAGCGGAACGACCATGCTGCTCCGGGCCGGGATGTCGCCGACGTCCCGCACCAGCGGAGTCAGGCTCCATTCGGAGTTCCCTTGGAAACTGAGGCGGTAATCCTGGGCCGCGATCAGACCGTGGTTCGTGATCAGGAGTTCGACCTCCGCCCGGTCGCCGGAGATTTCGGAGACATCGATCTGGTTCGGCTCGATGGTCACCACCGGAATCGGCACGAAGGTTTCGAAGACGGTCTCAATGGTGATCTTGGTCCGGTCCTCGATCCCCGTCGGAACCACGATGAACTCGTAGCGAACGGTCTCGCGGGTGAGGAATGGCTGCACTTCATTGGGAATGCCGGCACGGACCATGATGCTTCCACGAAACGTGCTGTGTTTGGGCGCGCTGACCTCGAGGTCGTAGGGCCCTTCCTTCAATCGAGGGAACGTCACCCGTCCTGTGGCGTCGGTCACGATATTGGTCACTTCAGTCGGCGAACCCTTTTCCCGGAGAATGATCCGGGCGTCCGCAACGCGGGGGGCGCCGTCGGCGTAGTAGGTGTATTCGTCGACCACTTCGATCGCGAGCGAGCCGATCGCTTCGGAAACCGCCGTGAAATTGAAGGGAATTCTCACTCCGGAAGCGCCGTCGGTGGCCACGACGACCCCCCGATGGTCGCCCAGTTCCAAATTGGCGGGGGGTTGGAGCAGAAGCGTGACTTGTCGCGATTCGTCGGGCGCGAGAGGCGCGAGCGGGAGTGAGTTGGCGACGCTCAGCCATGGTAGCAGGGGCAACAGCACATCGATGGGTCCCGTGGGGAGGGTCCCCGGATTGCGAAGCGTGAAACTCACGAAGGTCTGCTGGGTCCGCACCATGCCGGAACCGAGGTTCGCGGGGGTCGCGACGAGTTGCGGACTCTTTGGAAGCACGGAGAGGTTGACCTGCATCCTGGCTCGCGCGCCTTCGACCGAGGTGACTTCCACAAGAAGCGCGCTGGAGGAGCCTTCGTCGGTGCTCGAAGTGACTCTGACACCGACGGTCACCACGCCGTCTGCGGGAAGCGTGGCGGGCACCGCGAACTCCACCTTGAGGGTGTCGGGAAGCGGCGTCAGGAGCGCCGCCGTGAGGCCCGTCAGCGGCGTCTGTCCACGGTTCGCCAGCAATCCACCCACCTCGGCGGTGCCCAGACTCGGGAGCGTCAGTTCGATTTCCCTCTCCTGGAAACCCATGCCGAGCAGCTTGAACGAGTCCTGGATCGGCGCATCGGCGAGCCCCGGGTAGGCGGCGCCCACGGTGTAGTCCCCCGCTTCCGTGAGCAGGGGCCGGAACGTGGTGGTGAAGTGGCCCGTCGCATCGGTGAGGACCGGGAGCACACGCCTGGTTCCCCTGACCTTGACGTGGATGCTGACAGGCTCGAACGCGGCCGGTCCGCCGTCGGAACGCCGGGCGTCCCCTTCGAGGGGGATCGGGGTGCCCGCCAGCGCGGTCCCGACGTCGGTTCGCACCGTGGCGGAGTAGGCCGGAGCCACCGAGATGGGCGACGAAACAAGGGTGTTGTTGCCCTCATCCGACTCGATCACCTGGCCCGCGGCGTCGGTCGCGCCGATGAGATGGTAGGTTCCCGGGCTCGTGGAATGGCGAAGCACCACGGTCCGTTCGACGGACTGACCGGTGGGTAGTCCGGCGAGAACCGGATATTCGCCGAGCAGGGTATCGCTGGGATCAAGCCGGACGTCGGCAGAAAGCCAGAGGCGTGTCACCCAGGGTCCCGCGGCGGCGCTGCCACCCTGGTTGATCTCACGGTAGGTTGCGGTGAATGGTCCGCCGGCCTCTCCCGCGTTCGGCACGTTCAATTGCGAAAGGATCAGGTCCGGGACCGGAAGCACCTGGATGGAGAAGGAGTGTTCGGAGGCGTTGCCGAGGCTGTCGCTCACGCGAAACCGAAAGGGGAAGTCGCCGGACGCCTCGACCGGAGTGGTCCACGAGAACGCGCCGGAGTTCGTTCCCAATGTGGCGCCCGCCGCTCCCGAGATCAGGTCGAAGCGCAACGGCGCGCCTGGAGGAGCGAAGGGGCGGGCATTGATGACGAAGGCCACGGTCCCACCCGCGTTCACGCCACGGTTCCCCACAGGGGCCACGATGGGGTCCGCGACCTGCCATACGGCGAAGGAATAGGCCTCGACCCAATCGTTGGCCCCGCGGATCTGAAAGGTGTAGACCCCGCCGCTGGGGAGGGCGACGGTTCCGGCATCGGGCCCGGAGCCGCAGTTTTCCAAGCCCGCGAAACGTTGGTTGAAGAGGACTTGGCCATCGGGCGCCGTGAGCGACCAGGCCAGTGAGCCCGAGCAGCCGTTGCCGGTGAGTTCGTCGAAGTAGAGTCGCTGCCCGGCTGCGCCGGTGAAGGCATAGGTGTGCACCGCGCCCGGCGTGGCGAGGGAATTGGTGACGATTTCGCCGATGGCGACCACCGCATCGTGGTCGACGATGCGAACAATGCGGAAGGAATAAGCTTCGACCCAGTCGTTGGCCCCGCGGATCTGCAGGGAATAGGTCCCGGCGCCGGCGAGGACGACGGTTCCGGCATCGGGCCCGGAACCGCAGTTTTCCAAGGCCGCGAATCGTTGGTTGAAAAGGACCTGGCCATCGGGAGCCGTGAGCGACCAGGCCAGTGAGCCCGAGCAGCCATTGCCGGTGAGTTCGTCGAAGTAAAGCCGCTGCCCGGCGGCGCCGGTGAAGGCATAGGTGTGCACCGCGCCCGGCGTGGCGAGGGAATTGGTGACGGTGTCGCCGATCGCGACAACGGCATCGTGGTCGACGATGGGAACGATGCGGAAGGAGTAGGCTTCGACCCAGTCATTGGCCCCGCGGATCTGAAGCGTGTAGGTCCCGGCGCCGGGGAGGACGACGGTCCCGGCGTCGGGTCCGGAGCCGCAATTGTTCAGGCCCGCGAATCGTTGGTTGAAAAGGACCTGGCCATCGGGAGCCGTGAGCGACCAGGCCAGTGAGCCCGAGCAGCCATTGCCGGTGAGTTCGTCGAAGTAAAGCCGCTGCCCGGCGGCGCCGGTGAAGGC
>JBFWOK010000181.1:0-13096 GCA_050250555.1 Limisphaerales bacterium | reverse complement strand
CTGCTTGTGGTGCGCGCGCTCATCGCCATTCTGGCGTCCCTGCTTCTCCCGGCCCGTGCCAAGGCCAAGGAGAACGGCAAGCGGGCGAACTGCCTGAACAACCTCCGGCAGATCGGCATCGGCATGACCATCTACGCCGATGACAACCAGGACAAATACCTGCCGGCGCGCGGCGGCTCGGTGCAAATCGCGTTGAATCCCGTCGAGGAGCGCGAAGCGTCGCGACTCGGCCTGGTGGTCAGCAATGCGCAAGGTCAGATCTGGACCTGCCCCAACAGGCCCACTTTTCCCCAGTTCGAACCCGAGTACGACCAGTGGATCATCGGGTTCCAGTATTTCGGCGGGATCGAAACCTGGCAGAATCCCGTCGGAACCGTGCCTTCCAAGAGTCCGGTGAAGTCGACGTCTTCACAACCCGGATGGACTCTCGCCGCGGACGCCACACTGAAAATCGACGGCCGATGGGGTTCGGGTCGCGACACCGCGTTCAAGGGAATGCCCTCGCATCGCGGTTTGCACGGGAATGTTCCAGCGGGCGGCAATCAACTGTCCGTCGATGGTTCGGCGCAGTGGGTGAAGTTCCAGAAAATGCTGTTCTTGCACTCGTGGGACGTCGGCGGCTCCCGGGATGCCTATTTCTTTCAGGACGAGATCGGCGAGACCCTCGAGAAGCAGCGGGGAAGACTGATGGCGAAGCCTTAGAGTATCCCGCTCGCCCCAACCCTCTTCCATTCCTGCGATGCGTCTCCTCCGGCTTTTGTTGCTCGGCATTTGGGCCTTGTTGTCCGGGTGCGCGACCCCTTCCTCCCTCCACGATTCGACCCGTGATGGCGGCCAACCTTCGGCGCATTGGCCAGGGGTTCGGCCCGATGGTCGGATTCAATTGCCCAACCAATGGTTCCTGGACCCCGAGGGCAAGCATGTGAGGCTGGGGGACTTTCCCGTGAACGTGGCCGTGCATCCCGGGTCGAGATTCGCCGCCGTGTTGCATTGCGGATTCGGCCAGCACGAGATCGCTGTCGTGGATGTCATCCGCGCGCGGGTGGTTTCCAGGGCGAACCTGGAGGAGGGATTCTACGGAATCACCTTCAATCCCGACGGTACGCGCCTTTTCGCGAGCGGCGCGGGAACGGAATCGGTGGTGGAGTTCGAGTTTCGAGATGGGTTCCTCGTTGAACTGCGGAAGTGGGCGCTTCGATCGGAACAGGAGCGTGGCATTCCCTCGGGGCTCGCGATCACCGCGGATGGGCGTCGCCTCTGGGTGGCGAACGTCCTGGGGCAATCGGTGAGCGAACTTGATCTCGACCGCCCGGAACAGCGTCCCGAAGAACTCGTCCTGGGTGCGCCCGGAACACCGGGGAGAACCGGCGAAGGCGACGCCTGGAAGGACGTCGACGACGAGGCGATCACCAAAAGGGCCAGGGCGCTGCTCGAGACGTTGAATCGAGAGGGCCCGTATCCCTACGCCTGCGCCATCGACGCCGCAAAGGGCCGGGTTTATGTCAGCCTTTGGGGACAAGCCGCGGTCGAAGTCATCGACATGGCATCCCACCGTTCCGTCGCCCGCTGGAATGCGGAGGAGCATCCCAATGAACTGGTTCTGAGCCCATCGGGCGGGCATCTATTCATCGCCAACGCGAACCGCAACACGGTGTCGGTGGTTGACACGGAGACCGGTCGGACCATCGAAACTTTACAAGCGGAACTGGTTCCGGGTTCGCTGTCCGGCTCGACACCGAACAGTCTCGCACTGACTCCCGACGGTTCGATGCTTTTCGTCGCCAACGCCAACATCAATGCGGTGGCTGTTTTCGACGTGCGCGAGGTCGGGCGCAGCAAGCCTTTGGGGTTCATCCCCGTCGGATGGTATCCAACCTCCGCGCGGGTCACCCCGGACGGCCGAAGACTTCTGGTTGCGAATGGCAAGGGCGTGGGGTCGCGCGCGAATCGGAACGGACCCCAGCCGGGCCTGACGGCCCCCGCCTCGCTGACGGAATACATCGGCGGGCTCTTCGATGGTACGCTTTCTGTCATTGACCTTTCCGACCGCGAGGCATTCGCGGAACGCCTGGTCGCCTACACGGCGCGAGCCCTGCGGTGCCGCCCTGTCCCGGCACCGACGCCCATTGAGGCGGGACATCCAGTGCCTCTGGCCTCGGGCGCGAAAAGTCCGATCAAGTACTGCGTCTACATCATCAAGGAAAACCGCACCTACGATCAGGTCCTTGGGGATATGCCGGAGGGGAACGGCGATCCAAGCATCTGCCTATTCCCTGAATCCGTGACACCGAACCATCACAAGCTCGCGCGCGATTTCGTGCTTTTTGACAATTTTTACGTCGAGAGCGAGGTGAGCGCCGATGGCCACGAGTGGTCGATGGGAGCCTATGCCACCGACTTCGTGGAAAAAACGTGGCCCCTGAGCTACGGGCACAATCAGCGTCGCAAGTACGCCTATCCCAGCGAAGGCCGCTTCAAAATCGCCGAACCCGCGGGTGGCTATCTTTGGGATCGCGCGCTGGCCGCCGGCGTGACCTATCGGAGCTATGGGGAGTTTGTGAACAACGGCGCGACGACAAACGAACCCTGTTCGACGTTGGTACCCGCCCTTCAGGGGAATTTCGATCCTTGGTTTCGAAGCTTCGACATGGAGTACAGCGACCTGGCGCGCGCCGACCGGTTCATCGCCGAGTTGAAGCGCTTCGAGGCTGAAGGTGAGATGCCGAGACTTCAGATCGTTCGCCTTCCCAATGACCACACCTCCGGCACCAGTCGGGGTAAATTGACTCCCACGGCGTTCGTGGCGGAAAACGACCTCGCGTTCGGACGTGTCATCGAGGCCATTTCCCACTCCAGGTTCTGGCCTGAGACGGCCGTTTTTGTCGTTGAAGATGACGCGCAGAACGGTCCCGACCACGTCGACGCCCACAGGACCGTCGCCTACGTCATCAGCCCCTATGTTCGCCGAGGAACGGTGGATTCAACCCTCTACTCGACGGCGAGCATGCTCCGCACCATGGAGATGATCCTGGGCCTGGATCCCATGTCGCAATTCGACGCCAGCGCCATGCCCATGCTGGCGCCCTTTGGACCCAAATCCGACATGCGACCCTACGTCGCGTTGCCGGCGCAGGTTGACCTCAACGAGCGCAATACGGAGGGCGCCTGGGGATGGGATCGGTCGGAGGACATGAATTTCGCGAAGGAAGACGCCGCCGACGATCTGCTCCTGAACGAGGTGATCTGGCGCTCGGTGCGTGGCCCCGCGTCGCCAATGCCGGCGCCGGTACGCGCCGGGTTCGTCCGAACCGTGGCGACGGCTGATGGTGACGACGATTGAACTTGAATCGAAAACGGGACCATCGGGGCTTTCTCAATCGCGTCAACCCGGAGAAACCCGTCCGCATCGCCATCAACGGCCGCATCTGCGGGATGGTTCATGTTTCAGCGTGGGCCAAGGTGGATCGTCAGGGACTCCGTGCGAAGTTTCCGCCAGACTCCGTTCCTCCGGCATCGGGACTGTTTGGGCGCCGACTCAGCCTCGACCGCTCGATGGCCCGCCCCCATCGGGCCTTCGGCAACGGCGGTTCGTGATCGCCCTGAGGATTGCATCCAAGGTGGCGTCCAATTCGCGACCCAAGTCCTCCGCGAGGAAGCGCAATACCAGGTAGCCGTTCTCTTGCAGAAACGCGTCCTTCCTGCGATCCCGGCGGTAAGCCACGGGGTCTCCCAGATGTTGCGAACCATCGATTTCGATCACGAGCATGGCTTCGGCGTCGAGGAGGTCGACCTCCATCCGGCCATGGTTGTCAAAGGGAATGGGTAATGTCGCGTTGACGCGGAACCGGCCGCGGGTTTCGGCGAGTGTCTCCAATCGACGGAAAAGGAAAGCCTCGGAGGCACTGCGGGCACGGGCAGCGCCTTCCGCATCAGGAGCGGGAGGGCCAGTCGCTCCGACGAACAGCCGACCCAAAGGCGCGTCGATCCCATCTCGAATCAGCCGGCGCACGCTCGAGGCGTAGTCGTGCTTCCACGCCGCGTCCACGGGGAGCGGCACCTCCTGGGGCCATCCCGGCAGCGCGCTCGCCGGAAGAAGGATGGTGTATCCCACCGCCTCGTAGCCCCGACACCGGCGTTCGAACATCCGGCTCAGCATTGGCACATCCAGATCGGCGTAGTCATAGACCGTGACCTCGCGTTTCCCTTGGTGGAGCCGATGAAGTCGCCCCACGTACTGGGCGACCGTTCCGTGCCACGACACCGGCAGCGTCACGAAGAGCGTGTCCAGCCGCGAGTCATCGAATCCCTCGCCAATGAAGCGGCCCGTCGCGAGAAGAAGCGGCTTCCGGTCAGGGGAGACCGCCGCCAGTTGGGACAGTCGCTCGCGCAGCTTTCGTCGACCCATGCCGCCCCGCAGCACGACGGCATGGGGAACTTGCGGCAGAATCCGCGCGGCCAGAGCTTCCAGATGGTCCGTCCTCTCCGTGAGCACCAGGATCGATCGTCCAGCCGACACCGCCCGCAGCACGTCCCCGCAGATCATCGCGTTGCGCGCCTCATCCGCTGTGAGCGCGGCGAAAAGGTGCTGAAAGTCGGCCCTGGGATTGCCGCTGCCGCCATGCGCCGCACGCAGACCTGTCGGTCGAACGATGACCTGGTGCGTGAAGGGACGCGACGCGGCCTGCTCCCGGGCATCGACCCGATGCCGCACCGGGCCGCATTGCATGAAGATGATGGGGTGATGTCCGTCTTTCCGCGTCAGGGTCGCGGATAGCCCGACGACGTACCGCGCCTTCGCCCGGCGAGCCACCAATTCAAAGCCGCGCGCCGACAAGTGATGGCATTCGTCCACGACGAGGTGCCCGTATTGGTCCACGCCATCGCGAACTGTCCCTTGCCGTACGAGGCTCTGAACCAGTGCGACGTCGAGCATGCCGTTGAGACGCCTTCGTCCGCCTCCGAGCCGTCCGATGCTCTTGGTCGGAACCCCGAGAAACGTCGCCAGACGTTCCACCCACTGCTCCATCAGTTGTTGGCGATGCACCAGGACGAGGGTGTTCACTCCACGGGCCGCGATCAACCAGGCGGCGACCACGGTCTTTCCGAAAGCCGTGGTCGCGGCCAGTACGCCCGTGTCGTGCTTCAAGAGGGCGTTGGCCGCGGCCTGCTGTTCGGAGCGCAATGCCCCCTGAAAGTTGCAAGCCAACGGCCGCCCCACACACCGCTCGTCCCGGACAACCGTTTCGATCCCCCATGATTTCACAAGGTCCAGGACCTCCGGAAGGCATCCGCGCGGAAGCCCGACGTGTTCCGGAAAATCCTCGGCGCAGGCGACGATCCGGGGAAGGTCATACGTCGGCAGGCGAAGAGCCTGCGCCTTGTGAAACTCCGGATTCTGAAACGCGGCAAGGCGGACCAGTTGATTCCGAAGCGCCGCCGGCACACCCGACTTCGGGACGTACACTTGGTCGGCAAGAACGATCGCGATGGACTTGGGCAGCGCCCCTGAAATGGGTTGCCGAACCGGCCGGCGCGACGGCGTCAGGGCCCACGGCTCCAACGCGCCGTCGAGATCCGGCGCCACGAATCGAACCCCGACGACTCGATCCCGCCCTTCCGCTTCGCGAACGAGGGATTGCACGAACGAGCAACCCAGTTTTGGCGTCTTCGAGAGGAACTCCCATTGGTCGGGATACGGAGCGAGGGACTCGTCGACGAAGACGCTGTTGCCGCGGTCGCGGGCCTCACGCTGGAGGGGAAGCGCTATCAGATTGCCGAAGCCGCCGTTGGGCAGCGTGTCCTGATTCGGAAAGAGTCGATCGTAGGATCGCAGCCCGATTTCCGGACGGCATTCCATGGCGGAGGTGAGCACGGCGGAGCCCAACTTTCGGGCGAGCGCCGCGGGAATCGCCTCTTCGAAGAAGAACCAGAAATGGCCTCCATGGCCCGACCGGGAACGTTCGAGCGCGACGGGTACCTTCAGTTTCCGGCAGGCCTCACGAAACACCGTCGCGTCGTCCATCCAGGCGCCGCCGTCGAAATCCACCGCCAGGAGAAAGCAGGTCTCATCGAGGAGCATGGGATACAGCCCCATGACAAACGGAGCGCCCGAGGGATCGTGACCGGACAGATGCCAGCGAACGACCTCGTCCGTGACGGGAAGCAGGCGCCGGTGGGAGCACTCCGCGCAACGAATCCGGGGTTTCTCGCAGATCCCGCGAACCCACTCGTTGCCGCAGGCCGGCTGATAGCCGGAACGCCCGGTTCGCCGGCTCTCGAAGCGCCGCGGATACAAGTCGTCGCGCCCTCGGAAGATCGATCGAAAGAGCGCGATTTTATCGGCAGCCGAGGACCCTCCGTTCACCGGGAGAATCCCAGGCTTCGCGTTGGCTTCAGCCCCTCCCTCGGGCGCTCGAACCAACGGGGGCTGTTCATTCTCCAACATCGTGAGCATCTGAGGCGATGCCGACGCGGCATTTCAAGCGTGGAACCGCGCTCAGGCGACTCGCGGCCCGGTGCGCACACGCTGCTGGCCGACGGCATTCGTCAGTTCGGAGACGACGTTCGCGGAGATGGATCCGCCGGGACGGTGACGGTTCGGCGGATGTGATCAATCAATGCCGGAGGATTGATGATCAACTCGCCGGCGGGCAGGCGACAGGAGGTGGTGCGGAGGGCCTCACGCATCTGTTGCGGGCTGAGGTCCGGGCGGATCTGCCATGCCAGCGCGGCGACTCCGGCAGCGTAGGGCATGGACCAGCTGGAGCCTGCCGCGCCGTGCGTTTCACGCTGCAATCCGCAGTGCTGGTAGCCGGCAACCCGCGGGCCGAATTCCTCGGCCGTAGTCCGCGGGCTGGTGGGGCACAGCACCCGGCCGGCAAAGTATCCTGGTTCTCCGCGGGCCGGGACAGGACTGCATCGGGCGGGATCCTCAGGGTCGGCGAGATCGAGCGTGCAGGGGCCGACGAAGCCGTGATGTTCAGTCCCGTCGATGACCAAGACCCCGGCAGCCTCGGCGCGGTCGAAAGCGCGATCATACGCATCACCATTGCGGTAGCGGTAGACGGATCGACCGGACGGGGCGGCGGAGATCGAGATGACCCGGATGCGCTCCGAGGCGGGAAGTTGCCGGTTTGCCTGAAGAACCCAATCGATGGCCTGGGCATGTTCCGCCGCGTCTCCTCCCGGGTCCGTGGTGGCAAAGAGGTGAACCCGCGCCTCCGGGGCGACCCCGCATTGCCGGCCTGCGAGCAGGCTGAGGACGGCAGGCCCGTGCATGCTGCCGTGATGGGCCTGGACACCAGGTAACCGGCGCACCGAGGCGAGCTGAGAGGCGTATTCGGGGTGATGGCCGACGACATTGAAGTCGATGAGGGCGACGTGAACGCCCCGGCCGGTGATACCCTGCCGATGCAGGGCTCGGACTCCCAAGCCGGGATTCATGGCGCGGGTGAGTTCCGATTCCGGGTCAAACCCGGGGGGGAGGCGTTCCGCGCTCGGCCAACGGGTGCGCCGATTGAACCCGAGGGTGGGTAGCAGATTCCCAGGTGCCTGGCGGAGATCGAGGTGTCGCAGATCGACCCATCGGACGTCATCGTACGCCGCGACGCGGTCAACCCGGCGCAGGGACCAGCTCCAGGTGACGAACCGCGGCCAGTCGCGCGCATCAAACCCCGGAGTGCCCAGCAGCCATGCAGCCAACGCGAGGACCACAAGCAGCAGGGCGGCAAAGGTCCGGCGGGAAATCCGTCGGCGGTGCGCCGCGCACATGACGCCAGTCTGCGTCCGGGATCGGATTGGAAACCACCGAAAAGAGGGGAATGCGGCAGCCTCCTCGCCGGCCTTTAGGCGTACCAACTCTCGAGCCGACCCACCATCCGGGGCCGTTGGGTGCTTGCGAACCTCGCCGGGGCTGAAAGTGCAATGGGGTCACCCGTTGGCGGTTTCGCTTCGTCGCGCGACTACGGCCTTCCTGCTACTTCTCGCGCCCGGCGAGGCGGGGAAGCAGCATTCGGACGCTGTGCACTTTTCGGCCCGTGTGAACGGCTTCGGATGTCTCGGACCACCGACCCATGGAGTCCACAGTCATGCGATTGGTGACGCTGAGGGAGCCATGCTGAAAGCCCCAGCGAAAGCCATTGTCGTCCACGTTCAACTCGGTCTCGACGAAACGGCCGGCGTTCCAGGCTCTAATCCGGTAGCCACCGGTGGACTGGTCATAGGAGACGATGGCGAAGGCGTTGAATACGACCTGTCCGGACGAATTCGTCCCCACCCCTTCAATTTGCAGGATCAGGCCGTCCAACCGGTAGCTGACGTCTTCGGTTTGCACGAGGGTGATCAGCTTGCCGTCCGCCGAAGTGACTACTGCCTCGCCGCGCCATTTACCCACGAGAAACTTCAGCTTTTCCATCGCGGTTCGGTGTGCCGCGGTATCGGGCGGATGCTGGCTTTGTGCCGAAGAAGCCAGGAACGTCAGAGTGAAAAGGAGAATTAATAGCTTCATTCAGGACAGGATTATGCGTGAGCGGGACGATTCGTATTGAACAAAAGTGACTTCAGAGGGGCTCTCAAGAGGGCAGGCAGTGATGCTCGATCTGGCACAGGTACTCGTGCACCAGCCGGGGAGGCCATCCGTAGATATCCCGAAATTCACGCACCATGTGGGCCTGATCGGAAAAGCCAGTCTCGGCGGACAGGGCGGCCCAGCCCGGTTCCTTTTTCTGAAGCGCCTGCACGCAGGCTTCGCGGATCCGCCGTATGCGTGCGAACTCCTTCGGAGTCAGGCCCGTCGCATCATAAAATCGTCGCAGCACCTGCCGATAGCCGAGGTTGATTCCAACCAACAGATCGGCGACCCGCGCCGATCCATCCGCCTCGAGGATTCTGCGGGTCACCTCCGCCACGATCGTATCCGGGCGTTCGCAACCGGCTCTTGCCGCCCAGCGCGTCACCAGCGCGTCCAAGCCGGAAATTCCCTTTTCCCGCACGACGTCTGCGAAATCCGACTGCGCCCAAGGCCGAACGAGTTCACGGACCTGTTTCGGAGCGATCCCGAGAAGTGGCCCCGCGGCGCCCGGAACGAAGCGCAATCCGACGTAGGACATCCCGGCCTGCACGGGCACGCGCAACGCACTCATCCGAGGCCCCACCAGGACTGCAGTTCCTGAAGGCAGGCAGCATAGGCTTACCGTTGCGTCAGGAGGTACCGTGTGCAGCAACTGGGCCGGTTGCTGTAAGGGAGGCAAGGTGAACTTCCAATAGCAGCTTACCAATTCCCGAAGGGGCGCAATCGGTGGCACTTCCTCGTAGAGCACGGCGAATGATGCCATTTGGATGCGCCGACTCAATGGTTGACCTGCCCTCAAGATTCCACCGCCCTTCAAGCGCGCCCCGATTAGAAAGAAGGCTTGTCGTCCCTGGGCGTTTGTTTTCCGCACGGGACCAAGCTCTTATCGTCGCGATAGCGCCCGCGCTATCATGCTTCACGTGATGAAAGGGGTCGTCGTGGACACCAGCGTCTTCGTTTCCGCGCTGCGGAGTGCGGATGGCGCGTCGCGTCAGGTGTTGCGATTGGCGCTTGAAGGCGGGATCAGGCCGGTGATGGGGCAGAAGCCCTTTCTGGAGTTCCTGGATCTGTTCGAGCGCCCTGGCGTTTTCGACGACTGCCCAGTGCCCGCCGAGGACCGTTTGACGCTGCTTGAAGGCTTCCTCTCGACGTGCGGTTGGTGCGAAGCACGAGCGCCTCAAGCAGCTCGCGGCACGACGCGGCACCAGCTTGAACAAGCTCATCGAGGAGTGGTCCTCGATCGCGTTGACCGAATTCGACGCCGAAGCCCGGTTCCGGCTCCTGGCATCGCGTGGCGACCGCAAGCGCGCCTTGGCAGTCCTGGACAAACTCGACGACCTCCAGCCAGCCGTCCGCCTTGGCGGCCCGAATGGCCGCGGACGCGGTGGCGTCAGCCAACTGAGCAAGTTCTTGGTCGACCGTCTTGGGGAAGAGGACGTGGTCGAATTGGCTCCGGCGCAACCACAACCTTCCGATCATCGCCAAATTGCTGACCACGGTCATTCAGCGAGATCCGGCCGAAGGCTCTCCTCGATGTAGTGACGGGGGATGTTGCGGGCGGCCAACTCTTCGCCGAAGCGGAGCCTCTGCATTCCCGCCAAGTGCGCGGCCTTGCCGCCGGACAGAATTCCCTACGCGTACAGGGCACACGCCAACTCAAGTTCCGCGCGCCGCTTCCTTTCGGACTCCGGCACCCGCATCGCCCGAGCGATTTCATCCGGCACTTGGACGATGAGATCCATGGCCAAATTTTGCCGCCGAGCGCATGTCCTACAAGCTTGGCCGCGATTCCGCCAACAGCGCTCCGGCAGGATTCGTCGAAGATCGCGCCACTCCGGAGTCATGATCCCTTCCCGCTTAGGCCCTCCATCAGATTGCGGCGCAGCGCATCCTCTCAATCGGGTGCCGCTCCCGTCAGAACGGTTGTCAACTTCGCCGCGGTCGGCTTCCGACTCGCCTAAGGACAGGCCCGAAGAAGGTCACGAACCGTCAAACAGGCATGCTCGATCAAGAAATCTGGCTTCCAACCGAAGGGGGCCATCGGACCTCTCGAACACGGAGCGTGGCCCAAACGCGCTCCACCACCGCTCACGCGCGCTCCCACACTGCTCAGACTGACAGTTCCACTGACAGCCGGGGGCGCAGGATAGCGACACCCAATCCCTGAGCTGGAAAACTATGAACTCCTTTCAATCCCCGCTAGCGCTGAGGGCGGCTATTGAACGGCCACCCTTTTCGGGCCGAGGGATGGGTCATGCCTCAACCCGCCGCAGACGGCGGGGAACCGGCCTTGAGGCTTCTCACCCTGGAACAGATCTGGCATGGCTTCGGGCATGTCCGACCTCACCCAGCTCCTCGGCTCGATGGAGGCGGGCGATTCCAAGGCTGCCGAGCAATTGCTCCCGCTGGTGTATGAGGAATTGCGCAAGCTGGCCGCGGCGAAGATGGCGCAGGAGAGACCCGGGCAGACCCTGCAAGCCACCGCGCTGGTCCACGAGGCCTGGCTCAGGCTCGCGGGGTCCGACCATCAACAGTGGCGCGGACGTTCCCACTTTTTCGGCGCCGCCGCCGAGGCCATGAGGCGGGTGCTCATCGACAAGGCCCGGCACAAGGCCAGCCTGAAGGGCGGGTCGAATCCGCCCGCGGTCGAATTGCACGAGTCCCAGATCGAAATGGCCGCACCAACGGAGGAAATCCTCGCCGTGCACGACGCGCTGGATGCCTTGTCCTCCGAGGACGCCACCGCCGCCCAAGTGGTCAAGTTGCGCTATTTCGTCGGGCTGACCATCCCGGAGATTGCCGAGGCCCTCGGGATTTCCCCTCGCAGCGCCGACCGGCACTGGCTGTTTGCCCGGGCTTGGTTGAAGGGGGCGATTCGGGGCGGTCGCCCATGATCCGTCGTCCGCGTACCCTGGCGGAAGCCGGGAAAAGAAGATGGCTCGAAGGTGGCGTGATTGGCCGGCCGATTCCGCCATGGGTGGGTAGCTGGACATGCGATGAGCGATTTGGTCCCAAACGGGCGCCGTTCGGAGAAGGAGCTCCTTTTCGAGGCGTTGGAGAAGCCTACGCCGCAGGAACGTGCCGCCTTTCTGGAAGGCGCCTGCGGCGCAAATCCGGTTCAGCGGGCCAGAGTGGAGGCGTTGCTGGCCGATCATTTTCAAGCGGACGCCTTCATGAAGGCGCCCGCGGTGGAAGCGTCCCCTGCCACTTTGCGCGCACCGCCTCCACCCTCCGAGACCCCGACGCGGATGCTCGGCCGCTACGAACTGCTGGAGAAGATCGGCGAAGGCGGCTTTGGCGAAGTGTGGATGGCCGAGCAGCGCGAGCCTCTCAAGCGCTGCGTCGCCCTCAAGATCATCAAGCTGGGCATGGACTCCGACCAGGTCGTCGCCCGCTTCGAGGTCGAGCGCCAGGCCCTCGCGATGATGGATCATGCCAACATCGCCAAGATCTTTGAGGCCGACGTGACTGACGCCGGCCGGCCGTACTTCGTCATGGAGTTGGTCCGCGGGATCAAGATCACGGAGTACTGCGACCAAAACCAGCTCACCACCCGGGAACGGTTGCGGTTGTTCATCCTCGTCTGCCAGGCCATCCAGCATGCGCATCAAAAGGGCATCATCCACCGCGACATCAAGCCCTCGAACATTCTCGTGACGCTGGATGACGCCGTGCCGGTCCCCAAGGTCATCGACTTCGGCATCGCCAAGGCCACGCAGCAGGAGTTAACCGACAAAACCGTATTCACGCAGCTTCAGCAGTTCATCGGCACGCCGGCCTACATCAGTCCCGAGCAGGCGGAGATGAGCGGGTTGGACGTGGATACACGCGCGGACATCTACAGCCTGGGCGTGTTGCTTTACGAATTGCTGGTGGGCCAGACGCCGTTTGATGCGAAGGAGATGACGCAGGGCGGCCTCGATGCGCTGCGGCGGATCATCCGGGAGAAGGAACCGCTACGCCCCTCGACCCGGCTGAACTCAATGTCAGGCGAAGCCCGCACCACGACGGGAAAACGCCGGCAGACGGAGGTGAGCAAGCTTGTCCATCAACTCCAGGGCGATCTCGATTGGATCGTGATGAAGTGTTTGGAGAAGGACCGGACGCGCCGCTACGAGACGGCCAACGGTCTTGCCGCGGACGTCCAACGGCACATGGCGAACGAGCCGATCATCGCGCGTCCGCCCAGCGCGGCCTACAAGTTTCAGAAGGCGTGGCAGCGGAACAAGGTCGTCTTCAGTGCCGCCGCAGGTGTGGCGGTGGCGCTGGTCGCGGGTATCGGCATCAGCATCTGGCAGTCGCGGAAGGCTTCCGACAGCGAACAGAAATCACGTCGGTTCCTTTACGCTGCCCACATGAATCTGGCCCTGCAATCGCTCAAGCTGAACAACCTCGGCAAAGCGTGTGAACGCCGATTCGAAAACCGGGTGATTCCGGCGGTTTGAAATCCAGGTATTCTTCCGGTGGCGTCTTCTTCCGGCCCTTCGCCGAACCGACCTTTTCTTCCTTCTTCCTCCGTCTTCTTCG
>JBFWOK010000180.1:0-13132 GCA_050250555.1 Limisphaerales bacterium | reverse complement strand
TGGAAGCGGCGGCGCCGGGGGCGCCGGGGTCAAGGGACGCAACCCGAGTCCACGGGTGAATTTCGCGGGGACGTTCATTGAGTGGAACGTCGCCGGCAATGGCGGCGGGGGTTGCCGGGCCGGGGACGGCGCGCCGGGAGGGGAAGGGCGCCCGGGAGGTTTCGGGGCCGGGGGTGGCGGCGGGGGAAATGGCGGATCCGGAGGCCGGGGTGGCGCGGGCGGAGCGGGTGGCAATGGCGACTCGTTCTACCAGTTCCCGATAGGAACCCTGAGGACTCCCGCGGGATCCGCGGGGGGGCGGGGTGCGGGAGGCGTGGGAGCCGACGGGGGCGCCGGAGGTGGCGGTGGTTTCGGAGGTGGCGCGGGGCGGGGCGGCATCGGTGGGATTGGCGGGTTGAACGGGTCCTCGGGTGCGGGGTCCTCCGCCCGGTCCGCGAACGGCGCCGCTGGATCGGATGGCACGCCGGGGCGCTTCGGCGGGTTCGCCAACGGGCGCGGCGGTGGCGCGGGAGCCGGTCTGGGTGGGGCAATCTTCGTTCGGTCGGGTGGGACGCTGGTGATCGGGACCGCGACCTTCGTCGACAACGAGGCGCGCGGAGGGAGGCCCACGGAAGATCCGGAGCTCGGCCGGGTCGGTGAGTCGGGACAAGGCAAGGGAGGAGCCGTGTTCGCGATGGACGGCGCGAGGGTGGTGGTCACGAGATACCCTCGGCTAGCGGGGAACCTCGCAACCGACAGCCTCCAGGTCGACTCGGACAACAACGACTTCCACGGGGTTCAGCTTCCGGCGATCGACATCGCCGCGCTGAACGCGAGTCGCGCGGCGCTGTACTACTCGGTGGCGCCGCCGGAAATGCGGGACGCGGCGATCCTTCGATTCCTTGATCTGCTCTATCGCGACGTCGGCACGCCGAGGCCCTTTTTCGAGGACATGCCGGTTCATTACGGCGCGAAGGAGCGCGAGGGAGTGAGGAGTCAGCTGGCTTCCGCGTGGACCAAAGTCCGTGAATACCCGAAATCCGTCGAATGGCGCTGGCACCTTCTGGACCTTCACTACCAGCGGGCGATGGCCGAGGGGATCCTCGGGGACAACCTGCGAGGCACGGGCGACGCGGGGCGGATTTTGCCGCCGCCGCCGGGATCCCAATCGTTCTCGATTGACCAGGAGATCCAGACCGCGACGGAGGCCCTCGCGCAGTACGGGAGGGCGTTGGGCGAGTGGTTCGAACTGATGGAGACGGCGGAAGGCTATTCGATCTTCCGGGCCGAGGCCCCGCGCCGCGAGATTCCCTCGGCGACCTATATCGACGAGGAGACGGGACTGCCTCGACGGGTCGCTCCGGAGTTTCCCGTGCCGGGTGCCACGGGCTACGCGGACCTGATCCTCGCCTTCGACCTTCTCAATGACTACGCGGAGACGGCCGCCGAACTCGCGGAACTGAGATTCGCCGACGAAGGCGCCGAGAAGCCCGAACTTCGAGGGGCGGTTTCGACCTGGCTGAGGGAGGTTCGATCGCGCGGGGAACTGCTTTTGTCCGCGTTTCCGGAGCTGGTTCCGAACGACGACCTGACCCCGGGGCTGGGCTTGGCGATTCAGACATGGCGCAACGCGGTCAGTCGGCTGGGAACCCTGCTTCAGGCGGCGCGCGGCCAGGCGAACCTTCTGGGATTCACGGACGATTTCCTCCTGCTACTTCCCCGGGATTCGTTCGATGAGGACTCGCCGTTCGATTCCTTCGATCGGTTCAAGGAACTGCTTGACCCCGCGGATCCCTCGGGGCGACTCGGATTCGCGCTGGCGAAGCTGAAGGAAGCCGAGAGTGAGTACGTGAACTACCAGGAACAGCGGGGTCAGTACGACGCCGAACGCGCCGCGCTCGTCGAGCAGTACCGGGAGCGTCTGGGCGAAATCGGAAGCATCGACCAGGCCGGCAGTGAAATCGCCCAGCAACGCCTCGCGATCCGGCTGGCCCAGCAGCAGATCCGCCGGAACCGGGTCGAGATGAACAACCTGACCCGCGAAGTCCAGATCGAGGTCGAGCGCAATGCCAAGGAGAAGGGAATCAACCTCGCGATCCAGGACATCAAGCTCGATTACCGCGGCAAGATCGCGAATCTCGATTTCGCGATCGGTATCATCGAAGGGACCCAGAAAGCCGCGGACTCCTACGCCGACGCGGCCGATTCCGCGAATCCGTTCGGAGTGGGAGCGAAGGTCGCGAACGGTGTCTACCAGTACGCGGCGGAGGTCGGGAAGGCGGCGATCCGGTTCGAGCAGTCCCGCCTGGCCGGCGAGGAGGAGATGAAGATCACCTCCAAGGAGAACGATCGCCTCGATGTGAACAGCGCGGCCCTGATCCAGACCCGTCTCCTGGAGATGCGAACCCTCAGCGTCGATTCCCAGTCCGCCGCCCTCGTCCTTTCCCAGGAAGTGGGCCGGTTGGTCGCCCTCGAGGACGAACGCGACTCCATGCTCGCCAAGCTCGATGGGGTCGACCGACGGTTGGACTCGCGGTATTTCGCGGACGCCGGACACCGCCTCCGGGCCCGGCGGTCGACGGTTCTCGCGAACCAGCTCTTCGACGACGTCCAGCCATGGCTTCATTTCATGATCCGCGCGCTCGAGTACAAGTACACCCGTCCGTTCTCAACCGAGTTCGCCGGGCGCGCGTGGTCCGGGAATTCGGCCTCCCTGTGCCGGAACGCCAGGGAACTCGAACTGCTCTGGCAGGCGCTGAGGAACAAGGACATCGACGAGGGCCTTCGGAGGTCGGGGCTCAAGGATCGGTATGATTGGTTCTCCGTGCGCGAGGATTTCTTCGGATACCGGCTCGGCACGAACGACGCGGGCGAACCCCTGCGCTATGCGGATCCCGCCACCGGCGAGCCGGTCGACGCGATCACGGCGTTCCGTTCGAGGGTCCGCCGGCTGATGGACTCGCGAGGGCGGGTGCGGCTTCCGTTCTCGACGGTCCGCGAGATCCCGTTGCCGGTGGGGACGTTCTTCCTGGGACCCGAATTCCTCGCGAACGGAACGGTGGACGCCAGCCGGCCGGGGTTGTGCCTGGACAAGATCAAGTGGATGAAGATCCGCCTGCCTGGTCCGCACACCACGACCGGCAACACGCTGGTGGGAACGCTCGCGTACGGTGGCACGGGGATGATGAGGAACCGCACACCCGGCCGTTTCGATCCCGCGCGACCGGACGAGATCGAGGACGAGTTCACCACCTACGGGACGCGGGTCTGGCGACGGAACGACGAGGGGGACTGGTATCTCGACGAACAGCCGGAGACCGCGATCGTGGTGATGGCCAAGGAGGGCGGAGTCCGGCCCGACGGAAGGCCCGCGGTGGAGGGTCAGGAACCGGACATCCTGCGGTCGGCGACGCGGATCGATCACTTCGCCGAACGGAGCGTCGCGGCGAGCGGGTGGGAACTCGTGTTCGACACCGAGAAACCCAACCCGGTGAACTCGAACGACAAGGCCCTGCGGATCGACCAGCTCGACGACATCGAGATCTACTTCTACCATTACACGGCCAACCGGAACTGAGGGCGCGCGGCGCGCGGGGATTTTCTCACGGAGGCACTGAGGCACGGAGGAATCGCGCACTTGCGTCGATGGAGTTGCTCAATACCCTCGGTCCATGAGTGCTCAGCGATATGTCTACTGGCAGGATGGCCAGCATTGGGTTGGCCACCTTGAGGAATTCCCCGACTACCTGACGCAGGGCGAATCAACGGCGGATTTGGAGGAACACCTAAAGGATCTCTATCGCGACTTGACCAGCGGTGAGATCCCTGGAGTGCGGCGTGTCGGTCATCTGGAGGTCGCTTGAAGCGACGGGACCTTGTTCAAAGGTTGGACGCGCTGGGCTGCGTGCTGATCCGACACGGCGCAAAGCACGATTGGTATCAGAACCCGCGTACTCGAGTGTCGCAGCCAGTTCCACGGCATCGGGAGGTCAATGAATACGTTGCGCGATCCATCCTCAAAAAGCCTTCGTGACCCAGATCGTTCCACGGACAGGCTGACGCCTCTGTCGAGTTGAGTCGGCTGATCTCCGTGCCTCCGCGTCTCCGTGAGACCCTTCCGGCTTCAGGTCGACGCCGATCAAGGCCGCGCGGCAATGCCGACCAGGGTGCAGCCGATCGCGATGGCGGCGGCGATCAGGGATTCGCCGGCGATGAATCCCGAGGCGACGGGAACGGCGAACGTGTCCGCCTGGCGCCGATGGAGGCGGCTCCAGGTCCAGACGGCGAGCGACCCGAGGGCGAACGAGAGCGAGTTCTGGAAGACGAAGGCCCATGAGAACCCGAGGCCGATGGCGGAGGGGAGATACGGTCGGGCCCGCGGGACGAAACGTTGAACCACGGGGAGGAAGATTCCGATCGCGGCGCCGATGGCCATGATCCAAAGGGCGGACGGCGGCAGCGACTGGATTCCCCGCGTGAGAACGTCGGCGACCGCCTTCCACATGAGGGTCGCGGGCGGGTTGAACGCTTCGAGGCTTTCCTTCGTGGGCACCATGAGATACCAGATGGGAACGATGGCCAGGGTTCCGACGAAGACCCCGGCGAACTGGGCCAGGAATTGCTTCCGGGGATTCGCCCCCAGGAGATACCCGCTCTTGAGATCCGTGAGCAGGTCCGCGGAACCCATTCCCGCGGACGTGGTCGCGCCGGCGGTCATGAGGTTGATCACCGTGTTGCCGGCGGCGCCGGGGAGGAGGCCGTAGACGAGTTGGGTGAGCTTGCCCATGGGACCGAGCGGGGTGGTGTCGGTTTCGCCGGTGGCGCGGCAGCACACGAGCGAAACAACGAAGGTCAGGAGAACCGCGAGGATCCCGAGGGGAATCGCGACGTCGAAAGCCATCCACAGGACCACGACGGTGCCGACGCCGAACGGAACGAGCCCGAAGGCGAGCCAGCGGTTCGGGACCTCGATGGCGGCGAGTCCGGGCTCGGCGGTTTCGCCTTCCGACGGTTGGCCACGGAACAGAGTAAAGGCGCGGGCGAGAGTCCTCCAATCCAGCGCGAGGACGGTGAGCGACGCGAAGACCATCAGCGAGGTGCCGCCCCAGAGGCCCCAACGGACGGGATTGAAACTGCCGTCCGGGCGGTAGGTGAAACTGGCGATGTAGCCGGGGACCGTCGCGTGGGCGGCGTCGTACGCGGCGACGGCGGGCGCGACGAAGTAGTAGAGGAGCGTGGAACCGGCGAGCATGGACAGCGTCACGCGGGGCCCGAGGAGCATGCCGGCGCCCACGAGCAGGACGGACGGCTCGAACGACAGGCCGGCGAGTTGCCCCCGCGAGAGCGGATTGAGGAAGCCGGTGAAGGGAATCGATTCCGGGATGCTGAGCGCTTTTTGAATCCGCTGGTAGAACGTCACATCGCGGCCGGTCCCGGCGATCGCGTCGACGAGCGTGCCGAACGTGCGAAGGAAACCGATGACGAGTGAGAACACGAGGGCGGTGATGAGGCCCCAGGCCTTGCGGACCGCCTCGGCGCCCGCCGTGTAGAGGCTGCGCAGCGTTTCGGCGGCGGCCGTTCCCGTGGGGAAAGGCAGTTGTTCGTGATTGATCATCCGGCGCTTCATCGGGATCGCGAGGAAGACCCCGAGGCCCGCGGTGAAGCCCACGTACGCGGCGACGACGTACCACGGTTGGTGATGCCCCTGGATCAGGAGCAGCGCACCGAAGGCGACGCCCACGGTGGAACCCGTGGAGTAGCCCGCCGCCGAGGCGCACGACGCCATGCAGTTGTTTTCGAGGATGCTCATGGGTCCGATGCGACCGCCCGAGAGGGCCCGCAAACCGTTCCAGAGGGCGTAGGACAGGACGACGGCCGTGACCACGACCCCGAAGGACCAGCCGAGTTTGAGCGTCGTGTAGAGATTGGATGCGGCCATCAGGAAGCCGATAAACGCCCCCATGACCAGCGCTCGAAGGGTCAGTTGGGGCACGCGATCGCCCTGGTAGACCGTGCGGAACCAACGTGCGTCCCGGCCTTCCGGGGTGTCGCCTTCGACGGAGTCGGGGGTCACCGGCTGGGTGGCGGGCGCGGCGGGATCATTCGGGGTGCGACTCACACGGCACGTTTTGGAGCGCGGCCCCGGCCCAAGGCAAGGCAAGGTTCACCGCGGGTCGAATGTTCCAACCACGGAAAAAGCATCAGACACGGAAAGGCTTTTCGACGTAATCGGTGGGCGGTTGACGAAGGGACCTGTCTTTTGTCTTGCGGATCGCGCATGGGAAACCGAGCCGGGTCCTTTGGAGTGCGGTGCGGGCAAAAGGGGTCAGTTCTTGTTATTGACAACACCTCGACCCCGGACGCGACGAGTCCCAAAAGCAAAAGGCGACATTAACAAGAACTGACCCCTATTCTTTCGTCGCGGTGTCCATGCCCTGACGCCAGGCGGCCACACGTTCCCATTCCGCCATCGAGGCCGTCGACGGTTTGAACCGCGATGGATCGAAGTCCACGTACAACGCTTGGAAGCGCGCGTCGTCCAACGCCGGATTGGGCGCGTTGGTCTGGACCCGCATGGCGACGCGCCATTGTTCCAGGTCCCGCGCCAGCCGGCGGACCCTGCGGGTTTGCCGGTCGACGACCGAACGCAACTCACCGGGATCGTCTTCGAGGTCGTAGAGTTCCAGGGCTCCCGTGTCGTAGAACTCGATCAGCTTCCAACGGCCGTCGCGGACCGCGCCGCTCGGGCGTCCGCCCTGGTTGGTGTAGTGGGGGAAGTGCCAGAAGAGGAGTCGCTTCGGGGCGCGTTCGGTTCCTGTCAGGAATCCCGCCAGAGTCATTCCGTCCGTGGGAGGGCGGCCCTGTCGTGGGACCCGCGCGAGGTCGAGCAGCGTCGGCATCCAGTCGGTATTGATGATCGGATCGTCGACGACGCGTCCCGCTGGAATCCGCCCCGGCCAGCGGACAAGGAGCGGGATGCGCAAGCCGCCTTCGTAGACGTAGCCTTTTCCGGCGCGGAACGGGCCGTTGTGGGTGACTCGTTCGTGGCGCAGTTCGGGAACGTGAAGGCCGCCATTGTCGGAGGTGAAGACAACCAGCGTGTTTTCGCGAAGCCCGAGATCGTCGAGGCGCTTGAGGAGCCGGCCCACCGTGGCGTCGAGGGATTCGATGACGGAGGCGTAGACGGGTTCGAACGCGCCCGCGTGGCCCGCGGCGTGCTCGGGACGGGCGGCGTAGGGGATATGGGGCGAGTTGTGCGCGAGGTAGAGGAAGAAAGGTTGGTCCCGATGAGTCTCGATGAACTCCTCCGCGCGTCGGGTCAGGTCGAACTCCCCCTTGCTGCCTTCGTCCGCCGTGGGTGTCGTGTTGGCGCGTCCGGCATGGACGGTATCGAAGCCTTGAAGTCCCGGCCCGAATCCCGCGCCGCCGAGGTGCCACTTGCCGATGCACGCCGTCGCGTAGCCCGCATCGCGAAGGCATTCGGCGACGGTGCGCCGTTCGAGCGGCAGATGCGGGACGATCCGGGGGTGCAGGACTCGCTGGGAGGGGGCGTCGGCGCGTCCGGGCAGGTAGGTCGTGAGGTGCAGATGAGCCGGGGCGACGCCGGAAACGATCGCCGCGCGCGACGGCGAACAGATGGGTTGCGCGCAATACGCCGACGTGAACCGGGTTCCTTCGCGGGCCAGTTGGTCGAGGTGCGGTGTGCGATGGTCCTTCCGCCCGTAGCACCGCAGGTCGAAGACGCCGAGGTCATCCGCGAGGATGAAGACGAAATTCGGCGGCCGGCCGTTGAGGGACGGCGCATGGGCCGGCGGTGGGGTCGGGGCGCCGGCGGCGCCGCTGACCCAAGCCAGGAAGAGGGCGAGCAGGGCGAGGGCGCGGGTCATGGAAGACAGAGTCATCGTGTTGCGGTTCGCTCGTTGGGCCGATGAACCGCGGAGGATTCCACCACGAAGGCACGAAGATCACGAAGAAGAACGATGGTTTGCACGCCCACCCTTCCCTCGGTCTTCGTGTCCTTCGTGCTCTTCGTGGTGGGATTCCGGTTCATGGCGAGGGGGAGGGTTTCCGTCATCGCGCGGGCTTCGGGGTGGCGAACTTGCCCGCGGGATCCATGCGTTTGAGCAGGGCTTCATCGGGACCGCCGCCGAACTGCTCCCAGTAGAGCGCCTTGATCGGATTGACGGTCGGACCCCAGGTCATCTCGCTTCGGAGAGCGGACGGAAGAACCTCCTTCCACCAGTCGTCGTACCGGCTCCGGAGGCCGGCGACGACCACGGGGTTTTGATCGGCGATGTCGCGGGATTCGCCGGGGTCGGCTTCGAGGTCGTACAGTTCGGTGTTGTTGACGAGTTTGAAGCGACCCATGCGGATCGCGCAGGAACGGTACTTGGCTTCCGCGGCCTGACCGGAAGGCCACCGGCCGAGATGGGTGACGAGGGTGCGCTCGGGCCAGTGTGCCGCGGGATCCAGGAGCGCGGGGACGAGGCTGCGGCCTTCCCAGCCGCGCCGGACCCTGCGCGGGACTCGGGCCCGGGCCAGTTCGGCGAGCGTGGGAAACACATCGAGGTGCGCGGCCATCTGGGAACGGTCGCCGGGAGTGAAATGCCCGGGCCAACGCCAGAACGAGGGGACGCGGATGCCTCCCTGGTACGGGCTTCCCTTGGCGGAGCGCATGCCGGCGTTGAAGAGGCCGGGCGCCGAGTGCCCGTTGTCCGTCATGAAGACGACGACGGTTTCGCGATCGAGGGACCAATTGGCGATCTGATCGAGGAGGCGACCGACGTTGTCGTCGATGTTCCGGATCATGCTGTAGTAGGCGACGTTCAGATCCGAGAGGCCTTTGCCGGCGAAGAGTTCGTCGTACTTCGGGCCGGGACTGATGTTGGGCGCGTGCGGGGCGTTCGGGGAGATCCACGCGAGGAAGGGGCGTTTCTGGCGTCGTTGGGAATCGATCCAGGACAAGGCCTGGTTGAAGAAAACGTCGGTGCAGTAGCCTTCGGTGCGGACGAAGCGGCCGTTGTGGAGGATGGCGGGATTGAAATACCCGTTGCCCGGGGCGTCCCCGCAACTGCCCGCGTAGGTCTGCCCGATGCCGCCTCCGCCGTGAATGAACGTCTCCTCGAAACCGCGTTGGTCGGGTCGGAGTTCGGCTTCGTCACCCAGGTGCCATTTGCCGAAGATCCCCGTGGCGTACCCGGCACTCCGAAGAACCTCGGGCAGCGTGGTCGCCTTGGGATCCAGACGTTCGCGCTCGAGGATGGTGTGGGTGATGCCCGATCGGAACTCATGTCGACCGGTCATCAGCGCGGCCCGCGTGGGGGCGCACGTGGGGCTCACCGTGAAGTCGATGAACCGCGCGCTCTCGCGATGGAGACGGTCGAGCGAAGGGGTTTCGAGGATCGGATTCCCGTGACAGCTCAGTTCGCCATAGCCCTGGTCGTCGGTGAGGATGACGATGAAATTCGGCGCCGGTTCGGGCTTCGGGGCGGCGACGAGGCGCTGGGAAAACCCTGTGGCCGCGAGCAGAAGGGCTGTCAGTTGGAGGAAGGTGGACCTGCGGAGAATGCTCATGGTGTGCCCCTGATTTTTTCGAGGGTGGTTTGGAGGGTTCGGACCTTGGAAGGTCGCCGATCGACGAGGTTGTTGGTTTCGCCGGGATCACGGCCGAGGTGGTAAAGCTGGGAATCGGAGTCGACCTTGCCTTCCGTCCAGCCGCCGGAATCCGGTCCGGCAATCCATTTCCACGGACCGTCGCGGACGGCGAACGTTCCGCGGATGGAATGCACGACGAGGGGCGGGCGGCGGGTTGCGGAGCCTTTGCCTCGGAGTGCGGGAAGGAAACTCACGCTGTCCTCGGCGGCGCCCGGAGGGACGGGGCGATCGAGCAAATCCGCGACGGTGGCGAAGACATCCTGAAGGCCGAGGATGGCGTCGCTGGTTGTGTCGGGGCGGACCTTTCCGGGCCAGCGCGCGATGAAGGGGACGCGGTGGCCGCCCTCGAAGGCGTCGGATTTCATGCCGCGCCACGGTCCGTTGGCGGCGTGGCCCGTGTCGCGGACCTCGCCCGGCAGCCAGTGGGCTCCATTGTCGCTCGTGAAGATCAGGAGCGTGTTGGAAGCCAGGCCGCGCTCTTCCAGCGCACGGGAGACCCGGCCCACGGTGGCGTCCGTTTGAACGATGAAATCGCCGCGGGGCCCGCAGCGGCTGCGCCCGCGGAATTCCGCGGTGGGCACCCAGGGGTCGTGGGGAGAGGTGAGTGGGAAATAGAGGAAGAAGGGTCGGTCCGGTGATTGCTCTCGAATGAACCCGACGGCGTGCTCGGTGAGGGCGGGAAGGCAGCCTTCCACCGTGAATCCGGGCGCTCCCGGCCCGCCACGCCAGAATCCTCCGCCGCCCTGCCGCTGGCTTTTGTCCCCAGCCAGTTCGACCGAGGGCGGCGCCTCCACGCGGTCGTTGCGGAGGTAGATGTAGGGGACCATGTCCAGCGAAGCCGGGATTGCGAAGACGTCGTCGAATCCAAGCGTGTGGGGGCCCTCGCGCAGGGGTTGGGTCCACTCGATCAGGCCCGGATCGGCGGCGGGTTTTGTGGCGTCGCCGAATTCGGCCGGTTCCCGCGTCGCGAATCTCAGCCCGAGATGCCATTTGCCGACGCACGCGGTCCGGTAGCCCAGGCCGCCCAGGAACGAAGCCAGCGTGGGGCGCTCCTTCTCGATCAGGGGCGGGGAGTAGCCCCAGAGCACGCCTTGCTTGAGGCGCGACCGCCAGGCGTACCGGCCCGTCAGCAGACCGTAGCGCGTCGGTGAACACACGGCCGACGGCGAATGGGCGTCGAGGAAACGGAGCCCTTCGGATGCGAGACGGTCGAGATTCGGCGTCGGAATTCGCGACTCGGGATTGTAGCAACCCAGGTCACCCCAACCCAGGTCGTCGGCGAGAATCAGGACGAGGTTCGGGCGCGCGGGTGGGCCTTTGGAGGATGCCGACGGCGCGGACGACCCGGAGCGGATCGTGCCGAAAACCCCGAGGAGGACCGCGAGGAGAAGTGTGGCCGAACCGGATGCCGCGCGGGGGAACATGGGTCGAGAATGCCCTGGGTCATGGGAACGCGGCAACCCCCGCCACGCAGACCTCATTGTGGTTGGCGCTGAGCCGGGTCATCAGGAAATCGGAACAGACCGAAGGCAGGTGTTCCTTGAGCGGATCGAGAAGGGGATAGTCGGAGTCTCCCCTGAATTTGATCGTGACGACGAAACGCCGGCACCAGCCCTCCGACAACCAGCGGCGGATGAGTCCGATGGATCGATCGGGCGCAGCGATGACATCACAGAGCAGCCAATCCACGCGGCGGGACGGGCGGAACTGAAAGGCGTCTCCCGTCTGGAACGTCATCCGCGGGTTCGCCAGCAGGTCGGATCGCAGCGGTGAACGGTCCACGGCCTGAACGGACGCCCCGCGATTCAGCGCCACGTACGACCAGCTCCCGGGCGACGCTCCGAGATCCACGCACGTTTCGCCTCGTTCGATTCGGACGCCCAGCCGTTGTTCCGCCTCGACGAGTTTTGAGAACGCGCGGGACGGAGCCGCCTTGTCCACGGCCACCGGGATCTCGCCGGCCGGGAAGGGGGACAAGAGAAGACGACGGCGATGAGGCGTCGGCGGCGGCGCGACGGAAAGGAACCCCTGGTCGGGTGCCGTCAGAAGCAGTTGGATCAGCGCATCCTCCGGACCGAACGGCGTCGTTCCCGGATCGAGGCGACGTCGGAGCTCCCGATGGCGCTTTCCCATCAGTTCGCGAACCGATTCCGTGACAAGTTCGCAACGATGCCGGCCGGCCTTCGACTCGTGGTCGCCGCCGGTGCCCTCGTACCGGGGCCACACGTGCAGTCGCCAGCGAGATTCCGGAGGCACGGCGTTCACAGCGGCGTCGACCAGTTGATTCGCCCACCCCCGGATGCTCGATGCGGAAGTCGGGGTCGCATCCGGGAGACATTGCCGGGAAAAGACCAGGACCAGCGGGCAGTCGGAGTTGGAAGCCGGAAAACCTTGCGCGGCCAGCAGTCCCGATCCCGGGTCGGAGAGCACCACCCCGGGCAGGGTGCGGGCGATTTCCTGACGCAGCGGATCCTCGCCGCCGGGGGATGGGATCGGGATCAGGAGTTCCACGAAATGCGCGATTCAGATACCGGATTGGGTGTCGGCGAACTCCGCTATGCAACCGGGATACAACCGCGATCGCGAGGCCAATAACGTGGTGAAGAATCCCCAGCAAACGGGTCTTGTGGAAATCCGATACCCCGGTAAAACGGTCGATCCCGGGACGGTCCACAGGCCCGGTCAGGAACCACCAAAAAAACCACGGGAAATCACTTGCCGCCACAACCTATTGTGTCATCCTCGCCGCCGATCCCCAACTGGAGGGGTTTTCACGGTGAAAACGAGTAAGTGAGGTCCCGTGGAAAACCCAACCTACGCAAGGATTTCAAGTGACGAAAATCCCTAGAAGAGGGAGCCGTCAGCCGAGCCGCAAGAATCAACACTCCGACAAGCCCATGATCGACGCCTCCACCCCTTTGTCGTCCCCTCATTCCGCCAAACGAACCCGAACCGGAGGTCGTCCTTCATCCGGCTCCAAAGCCAGTGCCAGTGCCAGTGCCAGTGCCAGTGGAGGCGGGAGTGGCGGGACGCGGTCGAAGGCGAAGAAAGGGGGGCGTCGGAAGCTGCCGGTGGCGCGGGTGTTCAGTTCCGGCAATGTCTCGCCCTTCGACCAGATCGAGTGGGAGAAGCGGATGGCGGAGATCACGGATGACTCCGGCAAGGCGTTCTTCCGGCAGGACGGCGTCGAGGTGCCGAAGTCCTGGTCCCAGCTCGCGACCAAGGTCGTGTGCTCGAAGTATTTCTACGGGGATCCGGCGAAATCCGAGCGGGAACACTCGGTTCGGCAACTGATCCACCGTGTGACGCGGACGATCGCGGACTGGGGGGTCCGGGACGGATATTTTTCGAAGGAGGACGGCGAGGTGTTCTACGAGGAACTGACCTGGCTGTGCGTGAACCAGTATGGGGCGTTCAATTCCCCGGTCTGGTTCAACGTCGGGCTGCATCACGAGTACGGGATCGGGAACACGAGCGACCGCGGCAACTGGTACTTCAA
>JBFWOK010000179.1:0-13161 GCA_050250555.1 Limisphaerales bacterium | reverse complement strand
CGCTCCACCTCGGTGTTCCGCTGACCCTCCAGGCGACAGCCTCGGATACCGACCTCCCCGCCAATACCCTTTCATACTCGCTGGATCCGGCCCCGCCCGGAATGACGATCGACCCCTCAACAGGTGAGATCGCGTGGAACCCTCTCGAATCGCAGGTCGGAACCCACGCCGTCACGGTCAAGGTCGCTGACAACGCGACCCCGAACCTGGACGCCACCCGGTCCTTCGTCGTCACCGTGACCGGGGAAGGCGCGCGCCTCTCGATCAGCCTGCTGGCCGGGGGACTCATCCAGATTAGCGCCACGGGCGACGTCGGCGTCACCTATGAATTGCAGGCGACAACCGACTTCGTGACCTGGACGAAGGTCCTGGAGTTTCAGTCGACGGCGTCCCCCTACCTTTACATCGATCCTTCGTCTCTCACGGTTCCCTCCCGCAACTACCGCCTTCTCCTGCGGCAGTGACACGGCCACGGCGGCGCGGCCCCCGAAAGTCCCCGCCCCGTGCGCTCAGGCCTGAAGGAACCCGTTCACCACCCCCGGCGTCGCGCCATCGAAACCCACGATTTCGAGGGTTCCGGGGTCGGCCGCGTCAACGAGTCCCATCCCAACCCCAGCCATCCGGATCACCACCGACTTGGCGGGTATTCCAACGTGTTCGCGGTAGCGATCCAACGCCGCCGAGGGAACCACCTCACCCATCCACATCTCGCCATCCGTGTACGTGATGAATCCTTCCACCGGGATCCGATGGCGCAGCGCCCACTCCATCGGCAACGCCGGTTCCGGCGGTCCCGGGACCACCGTCGCCAGTTGATCCATGACTTCCTCCAACCGCATGCCGGGGAGAAGCTCGAGAAGTGTGAGGCCCGGCAGAACCGGCGGCGACCCGGCAATCCGACACGCCACCCCGGACGAAAACCCAGCCACCACGCAGGACGGCTCCGTCGACACCGCCACCAGCGCCATCGCCGCGGCCGCATCCAGGACGGGCACCCGCGTTCCCGGGAGGCACGCCCTCCGGGTCGATGCGCTCAGGTCCAGCGTCACCCACAACGATCTCCGGACCGGCCGCACATTCGCGAACGCCGCATAGAAGGCGTCCTCCAACGCGCGGACCACCGAAGGCACCGGGTTCCACGACGCTGCCTCCCCGGGGGCGGAACCCTCTTCGTACGCCCTTCGCGCCAGGAAAAAAGCCATCGGATGCAGTCTCGACGCCCGCAGAACCTCCGGGTTCCGGAGCCGCGTCTCGATCCACCACGCGGCCTCGCTCCCCGCCGCCAGCAAGCCGACCGCCGCGAACCGCCCCAGATCTCCGAGCAGCGACGCCAGGGGCATGCGATGCAACAGCGCATCCCAAACCGAAACCTCCCCCAGCCACGCGGCGGGCACCGCCTCCCGAGGAAGGTCCCGCTCGGCAATCAACCGAACCACCTCCCCAACCGTCGAAGCCCTCTTCGCCTCCTCCAACCCGCGCAACAACCGGGGTAGTTCCCCCACCCCGGGATACGTCACCGCGCGGACATTCCTCGGTGCCACACCCGGATCCTCCCCTCCGCCCGCCGATTCTTCACCGCACTCCGACGGCGGCACCCGGCGAAGCACCGTGCGGCGCCCTAGGGACCCGGCCCCACCCAGGATCCACCTGAAAACGGCCGCCTGTTCCCGCGTCGCCGGGGTCGGGTGCGACAACCGCAACAGGTCACGGTGTGACCAACCGGCCCGCCGCGGACACTTCACGACCTGATAGGCGAGATCGTCCGCGAACCGGCCCCGGTACCAGTTCCCAACCGCTCGCCGCAATCCACGGCCCCATCCCCGCAATCCCGTCACCCACCTCGCGAACAGGAAAAGCTCACCCGCCGTCCCACACACTTTCGGAACTCCAGCGCAGGCGGCCGACCGTCCCGCGTCGTCCCCCAAAGCGGTCACCAGCGCCAACACTCGAATCCCGGCTCCGTTCGGCGCCGCGCGACCGGCCTCGAAAGTCTCCAGGACCCGCGCCACAACCCGCTGCGCGTCGCTCCGAATGCACCGAACCACGGCCGGCGGCTCCGTCGTCCCCGCGTTGTCCGTGTCACCACGTTCCGCGTCGTCGTCGCCCGCCGAACCTCCCCCGCCCGCCACAAACGGACCGCTCTCCGCGCCGAGCGTCAGGAACCGATCGAGTCGAACCCAATCCGCGTCCGCTTCGCGGCATCCGCGGACTTCCGAATCCTCCGCGCTTGGCACCCCGCGCCCCGCACTGTTCCGGCCCTCATCAATCATGATGCCCATCCACCCGCCTCCCCTCGCCAGTTCGCCGTTTGGCTTCGTGGTTTCGTGGTTTCGTTCGCCGAAATATCGCGGGCAAACCCGACCTCCAGGGCGGCCTCGTCAGCCGGCTCCCGCAGCCTCTCGGCCCGCAAAAATCCTCTCCTGTCGACCGCCGACCCCACCGCGGCGTTCAAACGCGCCGCCGCGTTTCCCAAGCTCGACTCGACCGCCCCACCGTCCGTTCACCCACACCTTTCCAAATCGCGACGGGCGAACGACCACCCTCGACCCGAAGGATCGGTGCACCGACCTCGTCTTCGCCCTTCTTTCAACCAACGCCAGCACACTCCGGCCCGCGCTTTTCGTCCAGCGACCCGTGGTGAAATCCGAGTCACGATCCAGGGCGGTCCGGCAAGCACCCGCGAAACCCACCTTGTCGACTTGTCCTGATTCGAAGGCGCCGCTATCACCGCCGCATGCATCCCCCAGCCCCCCGCTCCCCGCGACCCACAGGATTCACGCTGATCGAACTCCTCGTGGTGATCGCCATCATCGCGATCCTGGCCAGCATGCTCCTCCCAGCGCTCGCCAAGGCCAAGGAGAAGGCCAAGTCGACCGCCTGCATCAACAACCAACGCCAGATGGGTATCGCGCAGAAGGTCTACTCGGATGACTTCGACGGCCGCTATGCCTTCACCTTCCAGGTCCGCGGCAACAACGAAATCCGCAAAGCCTGGTTCAACTTCCTCCAGCCCTACCAGCAAACGACCAACCTCCTCCTCTGCCCCAATAAAACCCGGAAGTTCCGCGAAACCGTCGCCCTGTACCCCAGCGACCAGCAGGACAAGGCCGTCTCCAACTACGCCATGAACTTCCGGCTCGGCGGATGCGACTGGCCCAACGTCTGGGACGTCAAGAACTGGCCGCCCGTCAAGGACTCCGGCATCCGGAACCCCTCCGCCACCGTTCATATCACCGACGGCGGATCCCGGCCGATCAACACCAAAGACCGCTTCAAATGCGTCACCGTCGCTTCCGTCGAAAAGCCCGGTTGCTGGATCGTCCACGACCCCGCCAATGACGCTCCGTGCAGCGGATGCGTCACTTCGACCGGAGACCCCAATTGGGGTGGCCCTCATCTCCGACACAACCAGCGCAGCAACATCCTTTACGCCGACTCCCACGTGGACACCCGGCGCGCCTCCGACTGGTACTGGTCCGGCACGGGCTGGCTCAATCCCGAGGTCGGCGGCAACGGGGAGTAATTGGGTTCAAAAAAAATCGGAGGTCGAGGCCCGGATCCCGCAAGCCGTCGACGACCGCTCCGAGATGTCCCGCGCCATCTCCGCGATCCTGAGTTCTCTCACGGAGGCACTGAGACACGGAGGCCAGAATGGCGTCCGCAACCCCTGCTTCGATTCCCGTCCCCGTCCCCTTCCGTGTGCTCCGTGTGCTCCGTGTGCTCCGTGGTTGTCCTCGGCCTGAGCGTTGGCCCGGCCCGGCCCGCACGCTTGAGACGCCCCTGATCCCTTGCTATCGTGCCCCCGTTGAATCCGACGTCCTCCCTTTCCCTCTCCCTGCGTCCACGCGCGTCCGCCATGGCTTTCGTGGTCCTCGTCGCCGCCGCCAGCCTCTTCAGCGCCGAGCACCGCGCCAAAGCGGCAATCGCGCCCGATCGCGTCGACTTCAACTTCCATATCCGCCCGCTGCTCTCCGACCGCTGCTTCGCCTGTCATGGCCCGGACGACAAGGCCAGAAAGGCGAATCTCGACCTCCACACCCGGGAGGGTGCCCTTCGCGGCGGCAAGTCCGGCGCCAATGTCCTCAATCCCGGCAAGCCCAACGACTCGGAACTCTTCAAACGGATCACGACCTCCAACATGGATGAGGTCATGCCGCCACCCGATTCCAAACTGCCGCCGCTGAATCCCGAGGAGGCCGCACTGTTCCGTCGCTGGATCGCGCAAGGAGCCGAATTCAAGGATCACTGGGCCTTTATCCCGCCGAACCCACCCGCGCCGCCAACGCTCGAGGGAACGACAGCCTCCAACCCGATCGACGCCTTCGTCCAGGCCCGCCTCGCGACCGAAGGCCTCCGACTTCAATCCGAAGCCTCCAAGGAAACCCTGATCCGCCGACTGAGCCTCGACCTCATCGGCCTTCCGCCGACGCCCTCCGAGATCGATGCGTTCCTCGCGGACACCTCCCCGCGGGCCTACGAAAACGTCGTCGACCGCCTGCTCGCATCGGAGCACTACGGGGAGCGCATGGCGCAGGAGTGGATGGACCTGTCGCGCTACGCCGACACCTACGGCTACCAGGCCGATGTCGATCGCGATTTCTCGGCCTGGCGTGACTGGGTCATTCGTTCGCTCAACCAGAACCTTCCGTGGGACCGGTTCATCACCTGGCAACTCGCGGGCGACCTTTTACCAGACGCGACCCGCGATCAGATTCTCGCAACCGCCTTCAACCGACTCCACCGCCAGACCAACGAAGGCGGCAGCATCGAGGAGGAGTTCCGATCCGAATATGTCGCCGATCGCGTTCACACCATGGGCACCGCCTTCCTCGGCCTCACCCTCGAATGCGCCCGCTGCCACGATCACAAGTACGATCCCATTCCGACGCGGGACTACTACCGCCTGTCCGGCTTCTTCAATTCGATCGATGAATCCGGTCTCTACTCGCATTTCACCCGCGCCACACCCACCCCGGTCCTGCTTCTCTGGGACGGGGATCAGGAAACTCGGCACGACGCGACGGTCGAGGCCATCCGGAATGCCGAGGCTTCGGCACGCGCGATCCGGGACAACTTCGACCCGGGCGACTGCCCCACCCCGCCGCCCCTTCCCAAGCCACCGTCGCCCGTGGCCCACCTCGCCTTCGAGACCATCGATGGCCAACGAACTCCCGACTCCGCCACCACCAACCTCGTCACGCTCCAGGACGGACCATCCCTCGTCCCCGGAATCGTGGGACAGGCCCTGCGTTTCAGCGGCGACAACACCGCCACAATCCCGCATGCCGGGAAGTTCGGACGCACGGATTCCTTCTCGTTCGCCTTCTGGCTCAAACCAACCGAAAAGCAGGATCGCGCCGTCATCTTCCATGCGTCCGTCGCATGGACCGATTCGGGCAGCCGCGGCTATGAATTCGTCCTCGACGAAGGCAGGCCTTTCTTCGGACTGATCCACTTCTGGCCCGGCAACGCCGTCGCGGTCCGGGCGCGCCAGGCCCTGCCGGTCGGTCAGTGGTCCCAGGTGACGGTGACCTACGACGGTTCGAGCCGCGCCGACGGGATCCACCTCTACCTGGGCGGCGAACCCCTCGAAGTCGAGATGGTTCGCGATCACCTCTACAAGGAGATCCTGCACCGAAGCGAGTGGGGTGACAGCAACGGAGGCGGCGTTCCCCTTCAGCTGGCGGGCCGCTTTCGTGACAACGGTTTCAAGGGCGGTCTGATCGATGAGTTTCAGGTCTTCGACACCGAACTCACCGCCCTGGAGGTGCTCGCGGTTTCGCGATCGACGGAGGCGGGAGCTCGCCTTCCCGAACCGCCTTCGCTCGCCCGCCGCGGCTCCGATTGGTTCAAAGCCCACAAGCTCACCCGAGAAAATTCGGCCTATCGGAAGGCCCTCTCCGACCTCCACGCCGCCCGCGTCGCCGAAAACCAACTCGTCAACCCGGTTCCCGAAATCATGGTGATGCGGGAACTGCCCGAACGCCGCCCGACTTACGTCCTCCGTCGAGGCGCCTACGATGCCCCGACCGATCCCGTCGAAGCCGGTGTTCCCGAGAAAATCGCCCCGTTCGACCCCGACCTCCCCCGGAACCGCCTCGGCCTCGCCCGTTGGGTGACCGATCCCCAGAATCCCCTGACCGCGCGCGTCGCGGTGAATCGGATCTGGAAGCTTCACTTCGGTCGAGGTCTCGTCGCCACCACCTGGGACTTTGGCGCCCAAGGACAACTCCCCTCCCATCCCGACCTTCTCGACTGGCTCGCGCGCGACTTCATCGAGTCCGGCTGGAATCGGAAGGCGCTCCATCGCCGGATCGTCCTGTCCGCCACCTACCGACAGTCGTCCCACGCCTCCCCCGAACTGGTCGCCCGCGATCCCGAGAACCGCCTGCTCGCGCGAGGCCCCCGGCATCGCCTTGAAGCCGAGCAGATCCGCGACAGCGCCCTCGCCGTGAGCGGGCTGCTCGTTCCGGTGGTCGGCGGACCCAGTGTCAAACCCCATCAGCCGGCGGGCGTCTGGGAGGACGCCGGGACCGGCAAATCCTACAAACCCGACACCGGCGACAAACTTTACCGACGCAGCCTGTACACCTTCTGGCGACGCACCGCCCCGCCCCCCAACATGCTGACGTTCGACGCCACCACGCGCGAGGTCTGCACCGCCAAGCGCGAAACAACCTCCACCCCGCTCCAGGCGCTCGTCCTGCTCAACGACCCCCAGTTCCTCGAAGCCGCCCGCGTTCTCGCCGAACAACTCGTCGCAACCCATCCCGCCACCCCCATGGCCCGCGCCCGCGACGCGTTCCGACGGGTCATCGGTCGCACCCCCGACGCCCGCGAATGCGAGATCCTGGATCAGCTCTTCGCCGAACAGCACGCCCATTTCTCCGCCCATCCCGAAGCCGCCACGCCCTACGCCCGCGCGGGTTCGAAGCCGCCCAGGGAAGACCTCCCCTCCACCGAAGTCGCCGCCACCGCCGTCCTCGCCAGCACCCTCATGAACCCCGACGAATTCGTGATGATCCGATGATCTCGGAGTAAGAGCCCCGAACCTCGCCCCGTTCTCTGGACATGCTCAACCTCGACATCCTCCGAAAACGCCTGCGCGACGGGTTTCAGCCGTTCGCCCTGGTCACCACGGACGGCCGCAGGTTTCGCGTTCCGCACCCGGAATTCGTCGCGGTCGGCAGGGGCGTGGTGATCGTCCTCCATCCCGACGACACCTCCAGCATTCTCGACGCGCTCCATCTCGTTTCGATCGAAGATCTTCCCCGGAAAAAGAAGAACCGATGAACCCTTTCTGTTCAGGCCCCCTACCCGGCGCCGACCTCTCCCGCCGCCAGTTCCTCAACCGTTTCGGCATGGGCCTCGGCGGCATCGCTCTGGCCGACCTGCTCAACCCCACGCGCGCGATCGCGGCCGGAGCCGCCGCGGACGCCTCCGCCGCCGCTGCCCTCGGACGCACGCTGCACCACGCCCCCAAAGCCAAACGGGTGATCTACCTCTTCATGGCGGGTGGCCCGTCCCAGCTCGAAACGTTCGACTACAAACCCCTGCTCAACGAACGCAACGGCCAGGAACTCCCGGCCTCCGTCCGCATGGGCCAGCGCCTGACCGGCATGTCCGGCAATCAGGCCACCCTCCCTATGGCCGGGTCCGCCTTCCGTTTCAACCAACACGGACAATCCGGCGCCTGGGTCAGCGAACTGCTCCCTTACACCGCCCGGGTCGTCGACCGCCTCTGCATCGTCCGTTCGATGTACACCGAGGCCATCAATCACGATCCCGCGATCACGTTCCTCCAGACCGGCTCCCAGATCTCGGGACGCCCCAGCATCGGAGCCTGGGTCCACTACGGCCTCGGCAGCGACAACCACAACCTCCCCGCCTTCGTCGTCCTCGTCACCCGCGGCAAGGTCGATCAGCCCCTCTACTCCCGCCTCTGGGGAAGCGGCTTCCTGCCATCCGAACACCAGGGTGTCCAGTTCCGGGCCGGCAAGGAACCCGTCCTCTACCTCAACAATCCCGAGGGCGTCTCCCCGGAAAGCCGACGCCTGATGCTGGACCGCCTCCGCGAACTCCACGCCCACGCGGCCGAACGCTCCGGCGATTCCGAAATCGACGGACGCATCGCCCAATACGAAATGGCGTACCGGATGCAGTCGAGCGTCCCCGACGCCACCGACCTCTCCGGCGAACCCGAGAGCACCTACGAACTGTACGGACCCGACGCCAAAAAGCCCGGGACCTTCGCGGCGAACTGCCTCCTCGCCCGGCGCCTCGCCGAACGCGGCGTCAAGTTCATCCAGCTCTACCACCAAGGTTGGGATCAGCATGGCGGCCTCCCCAATGGCATCCGCCGACAGTGCAAGGAGACCGATCAACCCTCCTACGCCCTGCTCACCGACCTGCAACAACGGGGACTCCTCGACGACACCCTCGTCGTCTGGGGCGGCGAGTTCGGCCGCACCAACTACTCCCAGGGCAAGCTCACCGCCACCGACTACGGCCGCGACCATCACCCGCGCTGTTTCTCACTCTGGATGGCCGGCGGAGGCGCCCGCCCAGGCGTCGTCCACGGCAGCACCGACGAGTTCGGTTACAACGTCGCCGAGGACGGCGTCCACGTTCACGACTTCCACGCCACCCTCCTTCACCTCCTCGGCGTCGATCACGAACGGCTGACCTACTTCTTCCAGGGCCGCCGTTTCCGACTGACCGACGTTCACGGCAAGGTCATCCGACCGCTCCTTGCGTGAGCAATCCCCCGGGGAAACAGCGACCTTTCCCGAAGCCCGCCTTCCCGATCTCCATCCGCCGCACGCGGTCGGGTTGGCGCCTTTCCCAGCACGGCACGGTCCTCAGCGAGGTGCTCACCCGCCCCGGCCCCACACACAGCGTTTTCGACGTCCTCGCCGCCGCCTGCGTGAGCAGCGGTCCGCCCGCCCGTGACATCGCCCTTCTCGGCTTCGGCGGCGGCGGTGTCGTCGCCGCGCTCCGCGCCCTCGGCTGCGCGGCGCGGATCCACGCCGTCGACCTCGACGCCACCGGCTGGAAGCTGCTCGCCCAATCCCGCGCCGCGTGGCTCGAACCCATCGCCTGGCATCACGCCGACGCCATCGACTGGCTCCGCCAATCCGGACGCTTCGACCTCATCATCGACGACCTGTCGGTTCCCTACCGAGGCGACGTCGCGAAGCCCGAGGCCACCTGGAACATCCTTCCGAACCTCGTCCGCAAACACCTGCGCCCCCGGGGACGCGCCCTCTTCAACCTGCTTCGCCCCGCTCACGGAACCTGGGCCGGCGGAATTCGATCCATCGCGCAACGGTTCGGTCCGGGCCTGATGATCCATCTCGACGAATTCGAGAACCGGATCCTCGCGGTCGGAACTCAAGTCGAAAGCCCGCCACGCGCCAATCCTGATTCCGGCGGGACCGTCGGGCCCGGCGTGTTCAATCCGCGCACGGCGGGGGCCATGATCCGGTCGCGGCTGCGTTCGCTAGGCTCCCGCCAGGCGGACCGCCTCTGTGTCGAACGCTTCCCCAGGGCCTGATCCCGCGCGAACCGCATCCATCATGGATGGAGGGACGTTGCCCCTCTCCCCGGGACGTTGCCCCTCTATCGCATCGCGCCCCGTTGGGGCGCCGGTCCTTGGGACGGGGCGTCGGTCATTGGGACCGGGATGGGAGGTGATCGC
Source organism: Limisphaerales bacterium (assembly GCA_050250555.1). Lineage (GTDB taxonomy): Bacteria > Verrucomicrobiota > Verrucomicrobiia > Limisphaerales > CAIMTB01 > CAIMTB01. Next base: position 3,461 of record JBFWOK010000179.1, on the reverse strand, counting down.
ATCCAGGTTCACCCACGCGACCTTCCCAAGGCCCCAACGGGGCCGAAATGAGATAGCCCAGGGCAACGCCCTGGGGAGAAGGGCAACGCCCTGGGGATACGGTCCCCCCCACGGAGGTTCGGAAGCCCTGAAAGGGCGAAACAAGGACGACAAACCCTCGGTCCCGCAACGACGTTCGGGCGTCATGGCGATCGGCGTGTCGATACATTCGGCGAAACCGCAATCGGTCCCGAAACGTTGGGACGGCCAACGACGATCCGCACCGTGGCCTGCCATCCTCTCGAACCAGATTTCGCCCCTCCCCACCGGGCCATTGAACCTCCTCCCTAGTCCCAGACGTACCGTTCGTCGAACATGACGGAATACTTTCGAAGGAGCTTTCGGTATTCTTCCTGAAACGAGACGCGCCGGTGGTGTTCGGGTTGGCGGGCGAGGTAGGCCTCCACGGCGGCGCGGTGGGAGGGACTGACGGAAAAGATCCCGTAACCGGTTTGCCAGTGAAACCCGGCGTATCGGTTCCCACGCGATTTGAGCCACTTCGACGAGCCGGTCTTGATCTCCATCACGAGGTCCGCAGGGGCGCAGGTGCGTGGATGCGCGATGAGCAAATGGATATGGTCGCCGACGGAACCGGCCGCCAGGAGGGAACCTTGGTGATTGGCCAGGATGCCGCCAATGTAGGCATGGAGTTCATCGCGATCCGCGTCGGCCAGGATCGAATCCCGGTGTTTGGTCGAGAAGACGAGGTGGACGAGGATTTGGGCGAGGGATTGGGGCATGGCATGCCTGGGTTTCGCCCTTTCAGGGCTTCCGAACCTCCGTGGGGGGGGACCGTATCCCCAGGGCATTGCCCTGGGCTATCTCATTTCGGCCCCGTCGGGGCCTTGGGAAGATCGCGTGGGTGAACCTGGATGTGATCACCTCCCATCCCGGTCCCAATGACCGACGCCCCGTCCCAAGGACCGGCGCCCCAACGGGGCGCGATGCGATAGCCCGGGGCAACGCCCCGGGGGAGAGGGGCAACGCCCCGGGGGAGAGGGGCAACGCCCCGGGGGAGAGGGGCAACACCCCGGGGGAGAGGGGCAACGCCCCGGGGTGAGGGGCAACGCCCCGGGGTGAGGGGCAACGCCCCGGGGAATGGAATGGCCGGCGACTCGAGAAGCCCGGATTGACAGCGTCTCCCGGGCTCGAACTACGCTCTCGCCCCATGCGCCCCGCTCATGGATTCCGATTATTGCGTTCATGGCTTTCCGCTTTCCTCGTTCTGCTCGGGTTCATCGGCCTGACTGGACTGCCGGGGCTCGCGGCGGCGGATTCCGGCGCGAATCCCGCGGCGACCGTCGCAGGGTTGGAGGAGCGGCTCTCGCAACTCGAACAGGCCGCCCGGGCGTCGGCGGGGCCTGGCGTCGACACCGGTGACAACGCTTGGATCCTGGTCTGCTGCGGCATGGTGCTGATGATGACCGCCCCGGGACTCATCCTGTTTTATGGTGGGCTGGTTCGGAGCAAGAACGTGCTGGCGACGATGATGCACAGCCTGATCCTGATGGGTTTGGTGTCCGTTCTCTGGGTGGTCTTCGGCTACAGCATCGCCTTCGGCGAGGGGAACCCGTTTTTCGGGAATCCGATGCAGTACTTCATGCTCCGAGGAGTCGGCGCCACCCCCAACCCCGACTACGCGGCCAGCATTCCCCATCAGTCGTTCATGCTGTTCCAGATGATGTTCGCGATCATCACGCCGGCGCTCATCAGCGGCGCCGTCGCCGAGCGCATCAAGTTCGGCGCGTACGTCGCCTTCATGGCGATGTGGGTCACGCTGGTCTACTTCCCGCTCACCCACATGGTCTGGGGCAAGGGCGGCTTCTTCAACTGGGCGCTCGGCGGCAGAATCCCAGTCCTGGACTTCGCGGGCGGCACGGTCGTCCACATCAGTTCCGGCGTCTCGGCGCTCGTCTGCGCCATCGTCCTGGGTCGGCGCGCCGGATTTCCCAAGGAACCGATGCCGCCCCACAACGTGGTCTACAGCCTGATCGGCACCGGCCTGCTCTGGGTCGGGTGGTTCGGCTTCAATGCCGGCAGCGCGCTCTCCGCGAACGCCATCGCCACGGGCGCCGTCGCCGCAACCCACTTCTCCGCCGCCGCCGCGGGATTGAGCTGGTCCGTCATGGAATGGATCACCCGCGGCAAACCCAGCGTCCTCGGCGCCGCCTCGGGCATGGTCGCCGGGCTCGCCACCATCACGCCGGCCTCCGGTTTCGTCACCATCCCGGCCGCCCTCGTCTTCGGGCTGCTGGCCGGAATCCTCTGCTTCCTGGCCGTCAGCAAACTCAAGGCCCACTTCGGGTACGACGATTCCCTGGACGTCTTCGGCGTCCACGGCGTCGGCAGCACCCTGGGAATGCTGCTGCTCGGTTTCCTCGCCAGCGCCGACGCCAACCCGGCCATCGCATCCACGTTCACCGTCGGAGACCAGGTCGTCTCCCTCGTGGGCGGCACCCGACAGGCTTTGAATCAGGCCATCGCGATCCTCGTCACGGCGGCCCTCGGCGGCATCGTCACCTGGATTCTCCTGAAGCTCGTCGATTCCACGATCGGCCTGCGGGTCTCCGAGGAGGACGAAAATGCGGGCCTCGACACCACCCAGCACGGGGAGAGCGCTTACAACGCCTGAGCGCCATCGGCCCGGACCACCCGCCTCCGGAACCTCAGCGCTGCTCCATCCGGTAAAACCGGCGGGCGCCTCCGGTCTGGTCGACGTGATCGAAGTACCCGTCGACGGGGATCGTGTTCGTCTTGAGGGGCAACCACGTGGTGAGATTCGTGGAAGCCTGAAGAACATAGGTGACGCCGGTGGGACCCAGGCAGCGCACGACAAACCCGTTCGGCGGAAGCTTGCCCAACGGTTCCAGCCGGGCCGGAGCGGCGATCGTGGACTCCGCTTCGACGCGGTAATTGTCGAAGACCATGAAATTGTCGCCCGGGCTGCCGGGCGTCCGAATCGCCCAAACGGCGTCCACATCGCCAAAATCAAGGACGGCGCCCTGGGTTGTGACCGGCAGATTCGTCACGAGTCCCACCCCTCCGAGGGACGCCGACCAGCGGTTCGTCGAAAAATCGATCCGGACGTCGAGGAGGTAGGGCACCGCGTTCGTGAAGCTCCTCCCCGTGGCGACGAACCTTCCGTCGTCCAGCAGGTAGTTGATGCCCAGCGAATCGTTGTCGAAATCCAGTGAGAACAGCCGCTCGCCCGCGACGTTGTACACGCTCCAGCGAAAGTCGTCCCGATTCGCCCGGGCCGACGAATCCTCGATCGACATGAGGACCGTGAAATGAACCCTGGGAGGATTCGTGGGCCCCGGAGTGTAGTTCACCGGCCGCCAGACATTCAGAAAGTCGCCGTTGTTCGTCGGTGCCACGAATCCGATGAAGGCGTTCTGGCCTTCCCCGGGAAAAAAAAGATC
>JBFWOK010000178.1:0-13169 GCA_050250555.1 Limisphaerales bacterium | reverse complement strand
CCCCCCAAAACCCCGCGTAAGAAACCACGAAGCGCACGAAGAGCACGAAGGGAGAGGCGGAAGCGAGTCCTTGATCGGGATTGACCTGTAGCGGATTGCCGAGGCCGGAACGAATCATGCTTCCTTCGTGTCCTTCGTGCCTTCGTGGTGGGATCGCTTTCTCCCAGGCGCCCCTTCGTGGTGGGATCGCTTTCTCCCAGGCGCCCCTATCCGGAGATCAGGGCTCTCCAAGGGCAAGACATCGGCGTTTACCAAATACCCGTCCCTTTATACGCCCTTTATACGACCTTTACGCATCATTCGCGGGCTCGATGCGGGTCCGCGCGTCAACGTCGTGTTCGGGGTTTCGCGAGGGGATCGAACCAGCGAAGGCCCTCGAAGCGCGCAAAGTCCGCGTCCGTGGAAGCAACCCTGGCCTGGCGCTCGATCGCTAGCGCGGCCAAGTGGGCGTCGGTCGTCAGACTTCCGGCGACGCCGACATGGCGAAGGAGACGGAACAGGATTTCCGGATGGCGCGGGCCGGGTTCGATGAGTTCGATATTCGATCGTGCCAGCCAGGCCTCAACGGCCATGACCGCGGCGTCCACCGGCATCGGGTGGGGCATCGCCCTGGGATTGGTCATGATCCGGAGGAAGCCCAGGATCGTCACCCAGGCGAGCCCGATCGGTTCCCCGTCGTTCACGACGGTCTCCCACCATCGCCGTGCGACGGCATGATCCGAGGAGCCTCGGTTGTAGGCATTCAGGAGCGGGTTGACATCAGGGACGATCATCTCCGCCTCGAATCCCCGAGTGCGCCTTCATCCTCCAGTTCCGCCGCAAGCTTGTTGAGCTTCCGCGGATCAATTCCCGGAAGCCACCCGCCACCCTGGTGAGACTTAACCACGAAGGCCGCCTGGGGACCGCGCGCGCGATTGAGCCCGAGACCCGCCCGCAAGGCGCTATTCACAGCCTCCTTGATGGTGATGCGCCGCCGGCGAACCTCCGCCTTGAGTTCACGGGCCACGTCAGCCTCCAACGTCAATGTCGTCCGCACCGATGCAGCCTGATGTGCGAAGATTTTGATGTCAACGCATCAGCCTCTCCAAGGGCAAGACATCGGGGTCATCGATTGAGCAGGTTCGTCTCCCACTCCAGAATCCTGTCCGGATCCGGATAGAATCAGACTCGGTGTCCGTATTCATCGGAATCCGCAACCCCACGGCCATTCCTCAAGGAACTCCAACGATCTCGAAGACCCGGATCGGATCCGATCAAGCCCGTGGATGGAACCGGCGGTGGACTTCCTTGAGGCGGGCCCCGGCGACGTGGGTGTAGACCTGGGTCGTGCTGATACTGGCATGGCCGAGCAACTCCTGGATCACCCTCAGGTCGGCCCCGTGTTCCAGCAGGTGGGTGGCGAAGCTGTGGCGCAGCATGTGGGGTGTCACCCGAACCCCAACCCCGGCCACCTTCGCCCTTCGAACCACCCGCGCCCACAGGGAGGTCCTCGAAAAAGCGTCCCCCCGCCGGGTCAGGAACACATTGGCCGGCGACCCCGGCCGCGCCAGGACGGGCCGCACCTTTTCCAGGTACACCCGCAGCGCCGCGATCGCCCGTTCGCCCACCGGAACGATCCGCTCCTTGTTCCCCTTCCCGATCACCGTGACGAACCCCGAATCCAGGTGGAGCTGCTCCAGCCGAACCTGACACAGCTCGCTCAACCGCAGCCCCGAGGCGTAGGCAAGTTCCAGAACGGCCAGATCCCGGTCGTCCTCCGGGACCAACCCGGGATCGTGCAGCGGACTGAGCAGCTTCTCGATCTGGGTTCCCGTCAGGGCTTTGGGAAGCCGCTGCCAGCGACGCGGCAGGGTCAGGTTCTCAGCCACGTTCTCGCGCAGGTGCCCCTCCGCGACGGCGAATTTGTAGAATGCCCGCAATGCCGCGATCTGGAGGTACACGCTCTCGGAGCTCATTCGCCGGGTCGAACCCGCCGGTTCGCCGGTCGGGGGGCGATCCCGTTCCCCTTGGAGAAAGGACAGCAGTTCGGCGAATCCCACCGCCTGCCACGACGTCAGACCCCGTGTCTTCGCCCAGGATGCGAACCGCCGCAGAAGCGATGCGTAGGTCTTCTGGGTTTCCACCGACTGCCCCCGCTCGTGCCGCAGGAACACCAGGAAATCCTCGATCAACTCGTCCATGAGGGGCGTCCCCTTCCCTTTCGCGGCGGGCCCGGACGTTTGTTCACCCGAGGCGCGCGCCCGTCAGGCGCTCGTAGGCCTCGAAATACTTGGCCTGGGTCTGCTCCACAATTTCCGCCGGGAGCGCGGGTGCCGGCGGCGTCCGGTCCCAGTCCAGCGTCAGGAGGTAGTCCCGGACGAACTGCTTGTCGAAGCTCGCCTGACTCCGCCCCGCCTCGTACCGGTCCGCCGGCCAGAATCGCGACGAATCCGGGGTCAACACTTCGTCGATCAGGAGGAGGACGCCCTCGTGCACGCCGAACTCGAACTTGGTGTCCGCGATCAGGATTCCCCGCTCCCGGGCATAGGCCCGCGCCTGACGGTAGATTTCGAGGCTCAGCGAACGCACCTGTTCGGCCGTCGCCCTTCCCACGATCCCGGCCGCCTGTTCGAACGAAATGTTCTCATCATGACCGCTCTCCGCCTTGGTCGCGGGCGTGAAGATCGGTTCGGGGAGTTCCGAGGACTCGAGCAGTCCCGCGGGCAAGCGAACCCCACAGACGGTTCCGGTCCGGCGGTACTCATTCCACCCCGACCCCGCCAGGTACCCGCGCACCACGCACTCGATCGCCAGGGGCTTCGCCTTCTTCACCCGCATGCTTCGTCGAGCCAACCGCGGTCCGTCGGATCCCAGTCGTTCGGGCAACGGATCCTCGGGACCTCCCAACCGATGGTTCGGAACCACGCCGGACATCCGGTCGAACCAGAAGTGCGAAATCTGGGTCAGGACCTCGCCCTTGCGCGGTATCCCGTTCGGCAGGATGCAGTCGAAGGCCGAAATCCGGTCCGTGGCCACGAAGAGCAGGGAATCCCCCAGGTCGAACACTTCCCGCACCTTCCCGCTTTTCAGCCTGGGGATGCCGGCCAGTTCCACCTGCATGAGAGGCGCCTCGGTCATGGCGCCGGACGGTAGGCGATGCGCCCCCCGGGTGAAATCAAAACCAAAATTCCCGATTTACTGGGACGCCATCCCCGGCACATTCGTGCCGTGCCCGAGTTCCACGAGCCCCGTCCGCGGACCCGCCCGCCCCTCTTCGGTCGGGCGCTGGCCCTGGCGATCGCCGCACTCTTCGCCATGGTCGCCCTCGGCATCGCTTGGGTCTGGCAACGAGCCCTAAAGGAGGAGGCTTGGAAGCAAACGGTCAACGCCACGGAACCGTTTCAGGCACCTAGCGCTCCGTAGTCTCCCGGCCCACTTTCGTCCCCTCACCTCCGATCACGTCGCATCACGCCATCCCGAGACCCGCCGCCTCAACCCACGCCGTTCGGCCATCCGCATCCGAAATTCTTCCAGCACTCATCCCCCCATGACCTCCGAACCCATCGAACGCGTTGTCGACCTCCTCGATCCCGACCACACCCGGATCCTCAACATGTCGGCTGAGGAGGCCCGTCTCCGGGTCCTCGATGGACCACCGGAAAGTGTCCGCGAGATCGACGGATCGTTCGCCTTGATCGCGCGCCGCGGAAAAGCCGTCCGCATGGCGCGATCCCTCGACCGCCCGATGCGCTATTTCCTGGCCAAGCGCCAGGACGGTCCGGCCCTCATCGTCGCCGACCGCATCGACGCCATCCACGCCTGGCTGAAATCGGAGGGACTCCACGGCCAGTTTCACCCGAGCTACACGCGCATGGTTCCGGCCCATCACGTGATCGAGATCCAGCTCGTGGGTTGTCCGGATCCCGATCCCGCCTACACGCGGTTCTTCGATCCGCCCCGGAACCATTTCCTCCCGAATCTGGATGAGATCGGCGCGACCTACGTTTCGGTGCTGGCCGGCGAGATCCTCAAGTGGCTGCCCACGGTTCCCGAAAAGGCGCCGATCGGAGTCTGTTTCAGCGGGGGCATCGACAGCGGCGCGGTCTTCCTCCTCGTGTACCATGGCATGCGGCGGCTCGCCATGAATCCCGCCCGCCTCAAGGCCTTCACACTCGACCTCGGCGGTGGCGAGGACCTCCGCCAGTCGCGCGAATTCCTGGCCCGCCTCGATCTTGCCCTGTTTCTCGAACCGATCGAGGTCGCGCCCGACAGCCTCGATCCCGCCGAAACGGTCCGGATCGTCGAAGACTACAAGCCCCTCGACATTGAAGCCGCCACGATGCTGGTGGCCCTGCTTCGCGGCATCCGGGAGCGGTACCCGGATTGGCGCCACCTGGTCGACGGCGATGGCGGCGACGAAAACCTCAAGGACTACCCGATCGAGGAGAACCCGGAGCTGACGATCCGTTCGGTGGTGAACAATCGGATGCTGTACCAGGAGGGCTGGGGCGTCGGAAAGATCAAGCACTCGCTGACCTACAGCGGCGGGCTCAGCCGTTCCTACGCGCGGACCTACGCGCCGACGCGCCATTTCGGTTTCGAGGGATTCAGTCCGTACACCCGACCGCATGTCATCGAGGTCGCGGAAGGGATCCCCTTCGCGGAACTGACCCGGGGGGATCACGAGAAGCTCTATTCGCTCAAGGGGGAGATCATCCGCCGCGGCATCCGCCAGGTGATGGACATCGAGTTCCCGGTCTTCGCCAAACGACGTTTCCAGCATGGCGCCCTGCCGGTGACGGAGCTCCGCAGCCGGGTTCCGGATCGGGAGCGGGTGTTCCGGAAGCAGCTCGCGGATCTCTATCTCGAGTCCGCCCGCTGAACCACGGCCATTGGCGAACAACCACGGAGCACACCGAGCACACGGAAAGAAGTCGAGGAAACGGGGATCGTGCGAGCTATGGGGCTGCGCCCAGGACCGCCGCCGACGCGGGGGCGTCGTTTTCAGGAGTTCCGTGTGCTCTGTGTGTTCCGTGGTTGTCACGGCCGCGGTGCCCGGGCCGCGTCAACCGGTCTCGCGGGCGCTTCGGGACTGGCGCCACTTGTCGAGGCCCACGGCCAGGACAATGACGATGCCGATGATGATCTCCTGCATGTACGTCGGCATTCCCATCTGATTGGAGCCGTTCCGGAGCACGGCCATCATGAGGGCGCCGATCATCGAGCCGAGGATGCTGCCGGTTCCGCCGCTCAGGCTGGCGCCGCCGATCACGACGGCGGCGATGATGTCGAGTTCCAGGCCGACCGCCACGGAAGGATCGCCCTGGGTCAGGCGGGAGAACTGCATCAGGCCTGAGAGTCCGAAGAACGTCCCGGCCAGGGAGTAGATCAGGATCTTCTGGCGGGGAACCCGGATGCCGCAGAGTCGGGCGGTCGCCTCGTTCGAGCCCAACGCGAAGATGTGGCGCCCGAAGATGGTCTGTCGCAGGACCAGCGCCATGAGGGCGGCGAGGACGGCGGCCACCCACACCCCCACGGGAAGCGGAAGCAGTTCCTGGGGTTGCGACAACGCCATCAGTCCGTTGAGGGAGTTCCTGGGCGGGTTCACCGTCTGATTGTTGCCCAGCCACTTCGCCGCGCCCCGCACCACGCCCATCATCCCGAGGGTCACGATGAAAGGCATCATGCGAAAGCCCGCGATGATGCCGCCGTTGATGCCCCCGATGAACCCTCCGGCGACCACGGTCAGGAAGACCACGGCGACCGGGCTCATTCCCATCAGGACGAGCTTCGCGGCCAGCACGCTCGTGAAGGCGACCACGGAGCCCACGCTCAGATCGATGCCGCCGCTGACGATGATCAACGTCATTCCCAGCGCGCCGATCGCCACGATGACGGTTTGGGTGAGGATGATCTTGAAATTCCCGCCCGTCAGGAAGTAGGGGCGGACCTCGGGGGAGGCGGAGAAAATCCCGATCACGAACAACAACCCGAAGAGCGGGCCGAGGGCGGTGATCAGTCGCGCGATGCGTGGGTTCATGAATGTCGGAGAGGGCTGGGAGACGATGGCCTGGGGATCCACCGGGTTGTGTCGAAGGCGTCCATGGGCTAGCCGGCTGGCGCCTGGCCAATGGCCGCGCCCATGATCTCGTGCTCGGTCCAGCGTTCGGCCGGACGGACGTCCACCAGCGCCCCGCGGCACATGACGCCGACGGTGTCGCAGACACCGAGGAGTTCGGGCAGATAGGAGCTGACGAACACGACGGATTTGCCAAGGACCGCCAGGTCTCCAATGAGTCGGTAGATCTGGGCCTTGGAACCGACGTCGATGCCGCGGGTCGGTTCATCCAACAGAAGGATCCTCGCCTCGTGATGAAGCAGGCGCCCGATGGCGATCTTCTGCTGGTTGCCGCCCGAAAGTTCGCCGATCGCCTGGCGCGGTCCCCGGGCCCGGACGTCCAACCGCTTCATCCATTCGGAGGTGGCCGCATCCTGGCGGCGGTCGCTCACGAGGCCGAATCGCGCCACCGGGGACAGGCGGGTGAGCGTGAGATTGTCGGAGAGACTCCGTCCCAACAGAAGACCCTCCGTCTTCCTGTCTTCACTCAGCAAACCGACCCCTTGGGCCAGCCGTTCGCGGGGAGAAAGCCCGAACGATTCGCCGCCGAACAGGTCCACCGAACCGCCGCGTCCCTCGTCCAACCCGAACAGAGTCCGGAGCGTTTCGGTCCGGCCGGCGCCGACCAATCCCGCGATGCCGAGAATCTCGCCCGCGCGGAGGTCGAAAGACACCGAGGCGGGCTTGTTCCGCCCGGCGAGGCGGCGGACGCGGAGCACGGTTTCGCCCAACTCGTGCGGCAGACGCGGATAGATGTCCTTCACTTCGCGTCCCACCATCAGGCGGATGATCGCGCCGAGATCGGCTCCCGCCATGGGACCGCTGCCGACGCTTTCGCCGTCGCGCAGCACCGTGTACCGGTCGCAGATCGCCTGGCATTCCTCGAGGAAGTGGCTGATGTAGACGATCGAAACCCCGCGCTCCCTCAGGCGTCCGATGACGCGAAAAAGGCTTTCGGCGTCACGGCGCGTGAGGCTGCTGGTCGGCTCGTCGAGGATCAGGACCCGGGGCTGCCGGACGAGCGCCCTCGCGATCTCGACGATCTGCTGCTCGGCGATGGGGCGGCTGCCGGCGGGCGCGTCCAAAGGCAGGTCCCCCTGGTCGAGTTCGGCGAGGGCCGCCCTGGCCAGTTCGCGCCGCTTCCGGCGGTCCAGCCAGCCCCAGCGCGCGGGCTCGCCCCCGAGCAGGATGTTCTCCTCGATGCTGAGATGGGGAGCCAGGGTCAGTTCCTGGTAGATCATCTCGATGCCGCCCTCGCGGGCGTGCAGGGGATCGCCGGGTTCGAACGGTCGCCCATCCAGTTCGATCGTGCCGGAATCGGGGAGATACGCACCACTCAGCACCTTCATCAGGGTGCTTTTGCCGGCGCCATTCTCGCCGATCAACGCCAGCACCTCGCCCGCTCCGACCTCCAGGGAAACGCCCGCGAGAGCCCGGGTCGCCCCAAAGCTCTTCTCGACCCGCTTCATCGCCAACCGTGGTGTCATCACGTCCAGGGACTTCGTTCCTTCCCAACGCGCCGCCCCATCGAAACAAACCGCCGGAAAGGAACCGGACAGCGAAACAAAGGGAAAGGCGACACCCCCAAAAAGCGAAACGGCCCCGCGGGGTCAAGCCTGCAAGGCCGCAAACCTCCGAAACTCCGGAGGAATGGTTGTCCGTCAGCCCACCGAGCCCGGGCCCGGGCCCGACCCCGAATCCAGCTTGGGCTCGCCGTCACCGCCGCCCGGAGCGCCGTTCTGACCGTCGAGCGCCCCGGGCTCGCCTTCCAGGAGTTCGGCGTGCCGGGTCTGTGGCGGATCCGTTTCCCGTCCTTCCCGCATTCCGTCGAGCAACCGTGCCCCGCCGGGACGCTGGGCGGCTCCGTCACCACCCTCGCCGACGGCCTTCCTCCGCCGCCCGCCCGAGTAGGCGTAATGGGAATAGTAATAGGCCGTGTAGTAGTAGTCCGGGCTCCCCACCGTGACGCCGTTCAAGATGAGGCCGAGGATGTGTCCTCCGCGCTGACGGGTGGTGTTCACGGCGAGCTTCGCCAACCGCAGCGAGGTCGAACCAACGCGGTACACGAAGACGAGCCCGTCGCAGTTGCTCGCCAGCGACGCCGCGTCGTCCATGCCGATGACCGGCGGCGAATCGAAGATGATGTAGTCGAACTCCCGCCGCGCCTGCTCGATGAAACGGCTGAAGACCTTCGAAAGCAGGAGCTCGCCCGGGTTCGGAATCTCGCGGCCCTGGGTGATCACCAGGAGTGTCGGGTGCGCGGTCGCATTGAGCACGTCGGGCCACGCCTCGTGACCGCTCAGGACATCGGACAGCCCGGGTTCCGACGCCAGATTGAAATAGTCCGCCACGGTTCCGCGCCGGAGATCCGCGTCCACGAGAAGGACCCGGTTCCCGGCCTTCGCGAGCGTGATCGCGAAGTTCACCGTGAACGTGGTCTTGCCGTCGCCGGGAACGGAACTCGTCGCCATCATCACCTGCTTCGGGCCGCCGAGGTCCCCGAACATGACCGATGAGCGGACGCCGCGGAACGCTTCGACGAAAATGTTGTTCGGCGACAATCGGTCGACCGAGATCACGCCGTCCTTCGCATCACGCCGGCTGACGATCGGGATCTGCCCGAGAATGGGCTCCTCGAGCGCCTTCTCCAGGTCCTCCGCCGACTCGACCCGGTCATCCAGCTTGTGGAGGAGGAAGATCAGCGCGAGGCCCACGAGCAGGCCGGCCGCGACTCCGATAATCACCGTGCGGGCGCGATTGGGTCCGATCGGGGCGGCCGGGCCGACGCCCTCCTCGAGTATCGTGAAGTCCTCGTCGCTCGACTGGAGTTTGGAGAGGGCCAGAAGGTCCCGATTGAGTTCATCGAGCTGGCGCTTGTGGCCCGCGTAATTCTCCGAAAGGCGCGCGAACTCGCGGCTGATCTCCCGGAGGCGGAAGACGTTGTCCACCTCCCGTTTGATTTGTTCGTCCAACACGGATTCCTCGAGCTTCATGGACGCGATCTGGGCGCGTCGAATCTCGTCGATCAGCGCGAGTTGCTCCCGCATCTCCCGCTGCAGGTCCTCGCGTACCCGCGCAAGGTTCACCATGTGCGGGTGAAGCGGCTTGAGGATCGGCGCCTGGCGCTCGAGTTCCGCCTCGACCCGCCGCAACCGGAGCCGCAGGTCGCGGTAGGTGGAGCGGCCCATGAATTTTTCCAGAGGATCGGTGGGTTCCGCCGCCGCGGCTTCGGCCGTGCCCGCGGCTCCCAGGCTGGTTCCCACCCCAGCCCCCGCCCCGGCGCCGGCGCCCTGGGCGGCCACCTTCTCGTCCGCCAGTTCCTCGGCGGTCTTCGCTTCGAGCCGCTGGCGTTCGAGTTCCACCGACTGCCGGCGTCGTTGAAGGTTGTCCAGCAGCTCCTGGGCGGCGTTCCCGGTATCCTGACTCGTCGCGATCTGGTGGACCTTCAGGAACTCGTCCAGGATCACGCGGGCTTCCTTGACCTGCTCCTCCTGGCGGCTCAGGTCGTAGCGCGTCCGGTCGATCTGTTTCCGCGCCACTTCGCTCAGCATGTCCTCCTTGAAAAGCCGGAACTCCTGGGCCCAGGCACGCGCGAATCGGCGGGCATAGTCGAGGCTGGTGCTGTTGACCTTCAGGATGAAGGTCGAACCGGCTCCCTGTTCCACGAATAGAACCTTGGTCGGAACGGTGCCATCCGGGTTCCGCAATTCCTGCACCTTCTCCTCCACCTTGGCCAGCAGGGCCACGCCGCGCATGTACTCCATCTGGGCCTGCGCGTAGTTCTGCTTCTCCTCGGTGATGATCGCCCGGTCGCCGGTCCGCTGGGAGAACGCCACCTTGGGCGCGACGCTCAGCTGGGACATCGCCGTGTACATGTCCGGCTGCGTCATCGCCAGGTACACCCCAATCCCCACCCCGATGACCAAGGTCACCAGGGCGATCCACCACCGGCGTCGGAACATCCGAAGCGAACGCCGCAGGAACGCGACGAGATTGACCCGGTCCGCCACCGGCGACCGGTACCGGGCCGGTCCGCCCTGGGGAGGAGGTAGAAGCTTGGACATGCGTTGTTCCGGAGCGGTTTGGTCCCGCCGTTCAGTTGAAAAACTTCTGGGGGACCTCGACACGGTCGCCGTCCCGCAGAATCTCATCCTTGGACCGCTGACCGCCGCGAATGATCGATCGGACGTCCACTTCGATGACGCGCGACGTCTGGGTGATCGGATCCATCCGATGAATCTTCACGCGCCGCAGGTCCGCGAAATCGGGAATCCCCATCTGAAGCATCTGCTCGCTGAGGAACATCGGCGGGTGATCGGGCAGCATGGGAACCGTTCCGCGCATTTCGCCGAAGAACTGGACCTTGCCGGGAGTCACGATTTTCTCCTCGAGCGCCAGCTCGACGGTGGCGCGGTTGTAGTACTCCTCCAGCAGCCGGGCCGTGAGCAGTTCCTTCACCTGGGACAGCGTCTTGCCGCGCACGGAGACGGTCACCCGGATGTCGGAGTCGCGGCTGACCGGGAATCCCGCCTCACCCACCGTGTTGACCGCCACCAGGATCGGATCGCGACCCGTGGCCGGATCCTCCTCGATTCGGAATCGCAGCCGATCGCCGGAGCGAAGTTCATAGCGGGCATCCGACGCCTGGACCGTCCCGCCGGACACCGGAGCCGCAATGGCTCCTTCCACAGCCGCGCCCGCCGAAGCGTCCGCTCCAGTGGCCGTGGTCTGCGCCCGCAGGCCGGAAGCGGTCCATGCGACTCCGACTAGGATCAGAAATAACCTCAGCATTCTCATAACAAACAACGTCGCAGCCGGAGACTCGGATTCCTCGGGGATTCCTCCAACCCCGGACTAAAATCGATAGCTCGCGATCAGACTCACGCGATTCTCCGTGTATTCGCGGTTCGCATCCCCGGACACCCGCCAGCTCACATTGTAGTTCAGTCCGAGAGTCGCCCGTCGCAGCACGGGGTAACCGATCCCAAGATTCAACCGGAACAACTCCGCGTCTTCGCCGGCATCCCCCGAAATCGACGCGGATTGATAGGAGAATCCAAGGTACGGCCGCAGGACCGGGCTGATCTGGGCGGAGAAGTTATACCCCAGGATGAAACGTTCGGTGAAGTTCGAGCCCAGCCCGGGATCGGCGCCGCGACTGACCGTGAGCGAATGATTCATCCGCTTGTTGAGCTGGTGCCGGACCGCGACGTCATAGGTGACGCCTGAAAAGGCGTCGTCGTCCTGGATCGTCCCGGTTTGGTCGAAGCTCGACTCGCCGTACCCCACGGCCGCATCCAGCGTCAGGTTGTCGCGGATCCGCCAGGTGAGCGTCGGCGTGATGTTGAACGCCGACCCGTCGTTCTGGATGTTTTCGAGGTAGGTGTAGATCGAGTAATTCCCCGCCAAACCCACCGTGATCGGCGCGCTCACCCGAAAATCGATGCCGCCCGAGAAAATGTGGCGATTCTGGTCCAGCGACTGGAACTGGTCGTTCAACGACCGGTCGATCATGAAGGTGTAGTTCCCCCGAAGCCCGATTCGCCCCGGCCGCCAGGCCGCCCCCAGGCCCGTCATGTTGGTGATCCTATTGAACGCAAGGTCGTCACCAGCCGCCCCATTCGCCCCGGGCCCACCCGCGATCTCAACTCGGGACGACGCCTCGGAGTTGCTCGCGGTGTTGTTCGAGATCGACACGTCGACGTCCCCGACACCGAGCACGTAACTCACGTGCGATCGGGGGGTGACATAGAACCGGTTCTGGTCCGAAACATTGGCCCACCACTGATATCCCAAACCCACGTCCAACTGGAGTTTCTGCCGGTCGTTCAATGGGTAGAAAAGTCCGAACGTCAGCGTCGGACGAAGTCCGAAGTCCGAGTCCTTGTCCGAACTCTCCAGGTTCCGGTTGTCCGTGAAGACGGTCTCCAGCGAGAGGTCGTACCGGATGCGGACCCGCCCGATCCTCACGCCGTAATGGTCGTCCGCGACGCCGACGTACTGTGGGAACGGCAATTGGGTCGTGATCAGCTCCGAAGTCTCCTGGGCGATGGCGGTCCCCGAATTCAGCATCCCCATCCAACACCCCGCGGATCCCAAGGCCAGCGCGGCCCATCGGCCTCGATCCCGACTCCGATCCCTGCCAGAGGCGAATCGACTAATCCCAAGGGACCGATCCTCTCCGATTCCGGAATGGCCCGGTCGGCTCTCAACCGCTTGACGCGTCTTCATGAGTCTCCTTGGACACTGGCTGGGGCGAAGGAACCCCCGCAACCGCATTTTTGCCCCCCATTTCCCGCCTTCAACAGACCGCCGCCCTCCCGCCGCCAGTCGTCGGCGAGGTGGGCGGGACGAGGAAATTCGTCCGACAGATGCCCCGCTCACGGAGGCCACGAAACACGGCGAGCCCGGCCGGCCTTTCGCCCACCGAGGCTCCGTCCGTGCTGTGATTTGGTGCCGACGGAGGGGGTCGAACCCACACACCCTTACGGGTACCAGATTTTGAGTCTAGCGCGTCTGCCAATTCCGCCACGTCGGCTCCATCACTTTGACGCCGCGCTGCCTTGGCCGGACTTGAGATCGGTTCCGGGTTCCTGGATTGAAACCACCGAAACCTTGCCGCACGGCCCGCAGCGCCGTCGCGAAAGCGTGCCGATGGCGGTTCGTGGCGTCAATGCCCGGCCTCGAATCACGCGTAGGCATCCAGGCCAGCCGCCGTCGTCGGCATCCCGGATTCCACCAGGAGATCCACCAGGTCGTCGCCCTGCCGCTTCATCAATTCCTGCGCCTTCTCAAGCACGGCGACGCTCAGGTCCGCCCGGGCCGTTTGCGCGTCCATCACACTCTGAAGGAGGGACACGGGTGAACTGCCTGAAACCGTCATACGGGAAGACTATCGGCAACGGAGCTGAGCACCTTGAGTGAGTCACCCGAAGGCCCCCCATCACTCGCCGCCGCCCGCATTCCCTCCGGCGCGGAGGCCGGACATGAGCTGGAACATCCGATGCCGCCAATACGGCACCGGCGCCATCAGGAGCGTTCCAGTCCCCTCGTAAATCCGCACAAAACCCTC
>JBFWOK010000177.1:0-13366 GCA_050250555.1 Limisphaerales bacterium | reverse complement strand
CGTCATTTTGCCGCGCACCTCGCCTTCGTAGGTGTCCCCGGTCCTCTTGACGCGCTGGAGGGATTCCGCCTCGAACGCCAGTTCCGGATGCGAGGTCGCGTCCATCCAGTCCTTCGCGTGCATGTGCTCCTTCATGACCGGATTCGGCACGTGCATCGACGCCGTGGCGACCAGGATCTTGCCCTGGGTGGCTTCCGGCTTTTCCGGATCGAACACCACGGTTCCCGAGATACCACTCGCGGAACCGCTGATCGCCTCGAGGGGCGCGTCCAGAACGAAGGTGACGGTGTTGACGCCCTTCGGATCTTTGAAGTCGAACTTCATTCCGTCGGCTTGCGCCGACACTGCCAGCACGACTGCGCATCCGAGACTCCGCCAGACATGTTTCATGATCTTCATGGATTCGATTGGGAACGATTCACGGGGTTCTTTGCCAGGAATGAGACCGCGAAAAGCACTCCGGCCAGGGCGCCGACACCACCGAGAAAATCCAGGCCGGGCACAAAATTCTTCTGCCACTCCACGAATTCAAGCTCGGTGACGGGGTCCACCCGGGAGACGGCCACACTGGTCTTGGTCCAGCCGAGGTTGGGCCCTCCGAAAAGCCAGAACACAACCCCGACCAACGCGACGCCCAGCGCGGCCAGCCGAAATGCCATTCGCATGTTCGGCGGAGTCATAGTCGCCATCAGCCGAGATGCAACTTCTCTCTCGCCCGGAGCCACGCCCTCGCGATGCGCCTGTGAGCGCTCGACATCGGAAGAGCTTCGAGTTTGTCCGGACCGCACCAGGTTCCACCCCCGGGGACTCCCCTCCCGCGCCCCTTCCATTGCCCGAGAAATGCGTGTTGCGTCATCCGAAACCGCGTGACGGCATGGCGAACGGTCGCCAACGGCTTCCAATCGTCGACAAAGTCCAAGTCCATGCCGGGAAATCGCGCAACCCTCTCCGCCGGATCACCCGATCGCGGTTCGATCTCGAGGTTCGGGAATTCCCAGAGCCCCCCGTGAACCCCCTCGTCCAAGCGGCGACGCAGCCAGACACGGTCGCGGTTGCGCGAATCCACAACGACCGCCACCACGAAATCGCGGGCCGTGGTTCGGGCCCGCTGAACCGACTCGGGATACGCCGCCACCCTCCCCGTCCTCAACGCCCGGCAATGGTCCGCCAAGGGACACTCGCCACAGGCCGGCGCGCGGGGCAAACACACGGTCGCGCCCAGTTCCATGAGCGCCTGATTGAGCCGCGCGCAGGGGTCGGGATGCCGGTCCGGAGGGGCCCCCGCCGCGGTCTCCACCCAGACCCGCGCCTGCTCCCAAAGCGCGCGGTTCAGAACGGCGCCCCGGGGATCCCCCGGAAGCGCACCCCAGCGGCAGAAGACCCGGATGATGTTCCCGTCGAGAATCGGTTGGGCCTGGCCGAAAGCGATACTGGCGATTGCTCCGGCCGTGTAGCGACCGACCCCCGGCAACGCAAGGATCGATTCGAAATCCGCCGGAAACACCCCCCCATGGTTCTTCATGATCTGCCGGGCGCCGGCCTGCAACGACCTGGCCCGACGATAATACCCCAGCCCTTCCCAGAGCTTCAGGACCCTCTCCTCCTTCGCCTTCGCCAGGGCAGCCAGGTTGGGCAACTCGCGAATCCATGATTCCCAGTACGGAATCACCGTCCGGACCTGCGTCTGTTGGAGCATCACCTCGGAGACCCAGATGGCGTAGGGATCCCGGGTTCGCCTCCAGGGAAGGTCCCTGGCGTGCCGGTCGTACCACGTCATCAACGCGTCCACCGCTCGGGTCAGTTCCCGGTTTGTCGGACGTCGACGGTTCGATTCGCGTTCGGGCATGGCATGCGGTCCGAGGCGGTCGGGGGCGATCATCGTCCAAGTCCTCGGCCGGTTTCGATTTGGCGTTTGGGCGGAGGGATCATGGCCCGGCGAGTGGACCGTTTTCCAGTGGGTGCTGCCTGATTTCGATGTTGGCGTACCGCCCGACCTAAGAGCCTGTCTGAAAAATGGGATGGGCCCTGCGACGAGGGATTTTGGGCGAGGCCGAGGCGGCGAGACCGGAGCATCCCCGCAGCGGGCTGTGACGGTCGAGCCAACGAAGGCATCGCCCAAAAGAACCGTCGCCCGGAGGGTTTTCACAAAAAGGGCCGGCTGGCTTCGTTGCTCCTCGGTCACAGACCGCTTTCGGGTATGCTCCCTCGTCGCGCCTCGCCATCCAGCCCTTTTTGTGAAAACAGGACCCATCCGATTTTTCAGACAGGCTCCAAGGTGAGGGCTTCGACGGAAATGAAGCGGCGACAACCCCGAAACGCCCAATTTCCTGCTTAAAACCGACCATTCTTGGCCCTTGACCCGGGATGCGGCCAAGCATTTAACTTAGCGCCATTGGCTAAACGCCACGTCTGCGCGGCACCCCTTACGTAAAGCACGCTGCTCCAACCTACCATCGCACTAAGCGAGAAAACCTATTCACCATGTCGTACGCAAATTTCTTAACCCGCGGTATGAGGGCTGTGGGGCGAATGAGTTTCGGGGTGTTGTTTTTCTTCTCGCTGGGTGCCGGGGCCGTCCTGGATGAGCCGCAGGACAACATTGTCTGGCCGCGGGCGCTTCCGATTCCGCTCCAGGATGTGGCCGGCGTCCTTCAAGGCGAGTACCGGATGCCCCTTCAGGTTCAGGACGAATCGCGCTGGTTCAAGTTCAAGATCCAGCCCGGCAGCCGGGTGGTGGTGACGTTGGACGAACTCAACGTCAATTACGACCTGGTCCTGTTCAAGGACATCGCCAAGACCTATCAGGAGATCATCAACCCCGAGGATCTCTCGTTGATCGACGCGGAGTTTGCCGACGACGCCTTCAGTCCGGCGCAATTCTCCCCAGCCCAGTTCTCGCCCGCTCAATTCTCCCCGGTGGCTTTCAGTCCAGCCCAGTTCTCGCCGGCGCAGTTTTCGCCCGCTCAATTCTCGCCGGCCCAATTCTCGCCGGCCCAGTTCTCCCCGGCTCAATTCAGTCCGGACGCGTTCGCCCCGGCGCAGTTTTCCCCCGCTCAATTCTCTCCCGCCCAGTTTTCGCCGGCACAATTCTCCCCGGCGCAATTCTCACCAGCGCAGTTTTCCCCCGCCCAGTTCAGCGAGGAAGCCTACGCCAGCGCGCAAACCCGCAGTGTGATCGCCGTCTCCGCCTTCGAGGGGACGCTTTCGGAAGGTGTGGTGGCGAACACCTGGAACGAGGACACCGAATTCTATATCCGCGTCCGGGGTCGCCAGGGGGTCGTCGATCCCCGCCCGTTCCACGTCAGCGTGTATCTCTTCCCGGGCGTCTGCGCGGATCTGACGGCCATCCCCGAGGACGCCGGGGGCAATCCCCTGCCTCCATCGACGGTGAAAGCCCCGGCGGGCGGGTATCGGACGCTGATCGTGACGGATCTCGACCGTCTGACCGGTGTCGGATCGAGTCCGGCACGTAGCGCGCTGGAACTCAAGATCGCCGAACTCGCGGCACGTCCCGAGGTCGTGGGCGCGGTGGTCGACGTCGGCGGGGACACCTGGGTTTCCTTCTTCAACCAGCAGGCGGATCTCAACCCTCAATGCCCCTACGGGAAAAACCTCGTGGCGGAGGCGATTCGCGCGATCATCGAACGGTCGCGCGCCGGCAACGCGCTCGAATACGTCGTGCTCGTCGGCGGTGACGGCGTGATTCCGTTCTTCCGTCAGCCGGACGAGGCGCTGCTGGGCCCCGAAGAGGACTACATCCCGCCGGTCTTCGAGTTCTCGACCTCGCAGGCGAGTCTCAGGAACAACTATTTTCTGAGCCAGGATCGCTACGGTTCGCGCTGTGAAATCTCGCGCAAGCTGAGCCGCATCCCCCTTCCTGACCTCGCCGTGGGGCGGCTGGTGGAGAGCGCGACCGAAATCACGACCCTGATCGATGCCTACCTGGAGAACGCCGGTGGCGTCCTCCCCTCGCCATCGGGGGTCCTGGTGACGGGCTACGACTTCCTTCAGGACGCCGCGGACGCGATCGCGGCCGAGCTGCAGGCGGGAACGGGGATTGTCCCCGACCGCTTGATCGCCCCGAGCGACCTGGCTCCTTCCGATCCGGATTCCTGGACAGCCGCGGACCTGGAGGCGGCGATGCTGGGCACGCGCCACGACATTCTGTTCCTCGCCGGCCATTTCAGCGCGGCCAGCACCCTGGCCGCGGACTACAAGACGGTGTTTCCGGCCGCGCGGCTTCTCGATGCGCCCAGCGGCTTTTTCAAGAACGTCCTGCTCTACAGCGCGGGCTGCCATTCCGGATACAACCTCGTCGATGGCGATGCGATTCCCGGGGTCACCGTCCGCGACGATTGGGCGCAGATCGCGGCCCGGCTGGGGATGACGCTCGTCGCGGGCACGGGGTACCAGTACGGAGACACGGACTTCCTCGAGTACAGCGAGCGTCTGTACCTTTATTTCACCCGCCAACTGCGGTCCGGGGCGGGCCCGGTCACCATTGGAAAAGCGCTCGTCCGAGCGAAGCGCGAATACCTGGAATCCACGACCGACCTCCGGGGCATCCACGAGAAGGCGCTCTTCCAGGCCACCTTGTTCGGCCTGCCGATGCTGGGCTTCAACCTCCCGGGAGCCCGTCTTCCCGCGGCCGCCGCGCCTTCCGTCATCAACGCGACCGTGCCGTACGCCACCGCGCCAGGCAGCGTCCTCGGCCTCCACCGCGCCGACCTGACCGTGGATCCGGTGCTCACCCCGCACACGCTCGTTCTCAACAACGCCGAGTCGGATCCCAATCAACCCAACGGCCCGGCCCAGGTGACGGCGAAGTGGTACTCCGGCTCGGACGGCGTCACGGCCCACCCCGCCGAACCCGTCCTTCCCCTCGAAACCCGCAGTGTCGGCGTTCCGAACCTCCCATTGCGCGGTGTCGGATTCCGCGGCGGCAATTACTCCGACGAGCTGAACATCATTCCGCTCACGAGCGCCGCCACCACGGAGATCCGTGGCGTTCATCCCGCCTTCCTTTCCGACGTCCTCTACCCACCGAAATTCTGGCGCCCGAATTACTTCGGAATCCTGTGCGACGGCGACCAGGGAACCACGCGGCTCATGGTGAATCCCGCGCAGTACCGATCCGATCCGGGCTCCGATTCCGGCACGCTCCGGACGTTCAGCCGCGCGGAATTCCGGCTGTTCTACAGCGCGAACGTCACGACTTACACCCAGGACACCAACAACGACGGCATTCCCGACACGGCGGCGACTCCCGCCCTCGCCGGTCCGCCACAGATCAGCAACGTCGACGCGTCGAGCGATGCGGCGAATATCAACTTCACGATCCAGGTCATCGGCAACCCGGCGGCTGGAATCCAGGAAACCTGGGTCACCTACACCTCCGTTTCAGGACCACGATCCGGAGTCTGGCGAACGCTCGACCTCCAGCAGGATCCGGCCGACTGGATGCTCTGGCGCGGGAGCATTCCCCGGGACGCCAGCGCACCCGAGGACCTCCGGTTCATCGTCCAATCCGTGAACGGCGTCGGACTTGTGGCGATGTCCGCCAATCTCGGTGAGTTCTTCGTTCCCAATCGGACCGCGCCCCCTGTGATCCCACCGGCCGCGACCGTCGTCGAGCTGATCGCCCCGCCCGCCTCGGGGGTCTACGGGCAGCGTGCAACGCTCCAAGCCCGGTTGACCTCGCTGGGCGCGCCTGTCCCGGACCAACCCCTGACCTTCCACATCGGCGCCCTCCAGTCGCTGGCGCTGACCGGCGCCGACGGTGTCGCGACCGTTCAGATCAATCTCCTCCACGAGCCCTCGTCGATACCGATCGAGTTGAGCGCGCGATGGCGGGGATCCTACACCCTCGCCGCGTCGCACGCGTCGGCCGCGTTCCTCCTTTCCCGGAGTCCCACGACGCTTTCCCTCGCGCCGTCACCCGCCTCGGTTCGCCCGGGAGCTCCCGAGACGATCCTGGCCAACCTCGTCGATGCGACTGGAAGGTCCCTGCCCGAGCAGAATGTCCTGTTCGTCGTCGACGGTCCCGGCGGAACCCGGGTCGTTTCGTCGACGACGGACTTCACCGGACAGGCCGCGCTGGGAAGCGTCGACCTTCCCGCCGGCGCCTATTCGGCGATGGCTTACTTCGGACAAACCGTCCTTCCGCCGTTCCCATTCGAGCCGGTGGGAAGCCCCCATTCGCTTTATGAGGCCTCGACGGCGGCGACGACATTGACGATCGACCCGGGCACCCCAACGGCGGTCGACGACGAATTCAACGGATCGTCCGGCAAGCCCCTCAAGATCCCCGTCAGCGAGATCGTCGGCAACGACACGGATCCGTCGAATGCTCCCCTCGAATTGACGGGCGTCGATGCCACCACGGGCCGCGGAGTGACCGTCACCCGGTCCGGGTCGTGGGTGCTCCTCGGAAATCTCCCGCCGGACGTCCGCTCCGACGCCTTCGAATACGAAGTCGCCAACCCGGCGCAGAAATCGGCCCGGGCGCGCGTCGTGATCCGACTGACGCCGGATGAGGCGCCAACCTCCAACCTGCTGGGCGTCACACCCGAGAACGGCGGCATTCGCATCCGGTTCGCGGGAATCCCCGGGCGAACCTACCGAATTCAATTCAGCGCTTCACCGCCCGGTGGTTGGAATACCCTCGGCCAGACTCAAGTGGGTCCGGACGGACTCGCCACCTTCCTCGCTCCCGCGCCCGTGGGTGGCGCGGGCTTCTATCGAACCGCTTATCCCTGAATCGATCGGCCCAAGGAACCCACCGACATGAACGCCCACCTGAACGCCCATCCTTCCATGAGCCGACCCACCCTTCGCCGCCGCCTCGCGATGTCCGGCGCGGCCATCGTCCTCGCCGCCGCGGGAGCGTCGTCCCTGAACTCCGCCTCAGGGGCCACCCTGTTCGAGTCCGTCAGTCCATCGCTTCTAGTGCCGGACGGCAACGACTCCGGAATCGTCAGCACCATCCAGATCCCCAACCCGGGCCGGACGATCCTCGATGTGAACGTCACGCTGACGCTCGCCGGGGAACCGGGCGGCGGCTGGAACGGCGACTTGTACGTTTACCTCGCCCACAGTGGGGCCCTCAGCGTCCTCGCCAATCGCCCCGGAGTCACCGGCGCCAATCCGTTCGGCTACGGAGACAACGGCCTGGCGCAGGTCACCTTCGACGACGACGGCGCGCAGGGGGATTTTCACGAGTATCAGATCGCCCTGAACGCGGGCGATTCCGATTTCCCCATCTCGGGCACCTTCGAACCGGACGCCCGTCTCACCGACCCGGCCCAGGTGCTTCCCGGGGATCCTCGAAGCGCGTTCCTATCGGGATTCAATGGCCTCGATCCGGCCGGTGAATGGCGGCTTTTCGTCGCCGACCTCTCCCCCGGCGGCGAACTGCGCCTCGCGAGCTGGGCGATCGAGATCGTCACGGGTGACGTGGTTCCGATCCCCGAAACGGGAACGGGCCTCGCCATGGCCGGATGCGTCACCCTCCTCCTCGGCCTGGGGCCTTGGCTCGCCCGCCGACGCGCCGCGCGATCGAAGACCGGGTAACGCCCGCTTTCTATTCAGCCTTCGACAGCGGAGCTGAGTTCGGGCCACAGCCGGGCCGACATCGCCATCCCCTTCTCGAAAATCGTCAGACTGAATTGTTCGTTCGGCGAATGCGCGTTGGCATTCGGCAGCGCCAACCCGAGGAGAATCGAGTCCACCCCGAGCAACCGCCGGAAGTCGTTCACGATCGGAATGGAGCCGCCCTCCCGGAGAAGCACCGGTTCCCGTCCAAAGGCCTTCTTGAGGGCTCGCAAAGCCGCCTGCGCCAGCGCCCCTGTCGGTTCGATCTGGTAAGGCGCGCCCCCGTGACCATCGGAGATTTCCATTCTCACCGTCGGTGGGCATACCTCCTTCAACCACGCCTTGACCTGCCGGAGGACACGGACCGGATCCTGGTCGGCGACCAACCGAAAGGTCAGCTTCGCCCGCGCCCACGACGGAATGATGGTCTTGCTGCCTTCCCCCTGATACCCGCTCGTCAGACCGTTGATCTCGCACGTCGGTCGCGCGCTCCGCTGTTCGAGACAGGTGAAACCGCTCTCGCCGCGAAGCGCCGGCACCCCCAGGAACCGACGCTCGGCCTTCTCGTCGTAGGGCAACCGGGCCACCTGCCGCCGCTCAAACGCATTCAGTTTCCGGACGTCGTCGTAGAAGCCCGGCACCAGAATCCGCCCCTTGGCGTTTCTTAGTTTCGCCAGCATCTCGCAGAGCACCATCGCGGGATTGTCGACGCTGCCGCCGAAAATCCCCGAGTGCAGATCCCGGTCGGGTCCACGCACGGTCACTTCCAGGGCCACGATGCCGCGCAGGGCGTAGGTCAGGGCCGGATGCTTCGGACTCGGCATGCCGGTGTCCGAGATCACGATCGCTTCACACCGCAGGTCCTTCTGGCGCGCCCGCAGAAACGGCCCCAGATGGGTGCACCCGACTTCCTCCTCTCCCTCGATGAGGAACGTCAGATCGCACGGCAGTTCGGTCCCCGTCCGCAGATAGGCCTCCACCGCCTTGAGGTGGGCGAAGTGCTGGCCCTTGTTGTCGCTCGCGCCCCGAGCGAACAGCGAGTCACCCGAGATCCGGGGTTCGAACGGCGGCGATTTCCACAGGTCCAGCGGATCCGGCGGCTGCACGTCGTAATGTCCGTAGACCAGGAAGTGCGGCTTGCGCGCACCCGCCCGGCGCGGGGTCCGGGCCAGCACAATCGGCGACCCCCCGGTGGGATGCACCTCGGCTTCGAGCCCGATCCCGCGACAATGTCCCGCGATCCAGTCCGCGCAGGCCCGTAGATCGCCCGCATGCTCGGGCTGCGCCGAGACGGAAGGGAACCGAAGGTATTCGCACAATTCGTCGACAAAACGATCCCGGTGAGCCGTGAGGTACTGATCGATGGCGGTCATTCAAAGCTTCAGGGTTTCGGCGGGGCACTGTTCGTGGGAGCCGGCGTCGACGCCGGGGCCGCGTTCGTCGCGGGTTTCTTGCCTCCGAAAAGGCCTCCGAGTCCCTGGATCAGGTTGCCGACCGCGTTCGTCTCGCCTTTTGTGACGCCACTCAGGAGGTTTGCGACACCCCCGATCTTGTTGCCGGTCTCGCCACCCACGATTCCCGCAATGCCGCGCGCGGCCAGAAGGCCCGCCTGGACCTTGTCCACGTCGGGCTTGGGTTCTCCCAGTGTCCCCTTCAACGAGGCGATCGTCGGGACGGGCACATACACGGCGTTGGTCGGCGTGTCGGCGTTCACGAGACGTGCCTTCTCCGCGAGTTCGCGACTCAACGAGACATTCACGGGGAACCCGAGCGGCGAGGCCATCAGGTCATCCGCGATCGGGATCGCCCCTTTGGTCGTGATTTCGAGCGAAGCACTCCGGGCAAGCGTGTCGACCAGTTCGATCTTGCCGTCTCCCAATTTCGCCCCGGCCTGGATCTCCATGATGGGGCGGTCCTTCAGCTCCCGGATATTCAGAGCCGAGGCCAGGAGCCCGGTCAGGACACTCAGGATCCCCGGCTTCTGGCCGGAGGCGCCGGTCAGCTTCAGGTTGGCGTTGGTGACGGCGAAGTTCAGCCCGCCCTGAAGCGATTTCCTGAGATTCACGCCCGTGACGCCGGCGCCCTGGATCTTGGCGCCCGCCACGATCGACCCTTCGATCCGATCCTTGAGCATCGGAACGAACGAGTTCGCCAGCGGCTTCACGGGCAGACCGTCCGCCGAGAGGTTGATGTCGTACTCGAAGCCCGGCACGCCCAGGTTGAATTTCATCCCCGATTGGATCGGCGCCCCGTTGAGGCTGAGTTGAAAGGGCTGTAGTTCCACACGGGTCTTCTCGACCTTCAGACCGGCCACAAAATTCTCGGCGGCCACTTCGCGCAGAAAGAACTTCCCAACCCGCGCGTCGAAGGTGAGCAGTTCCACGGGCAACTGAATCGCGTCCGGCTCCTTGGAAGGTCCTCCCGGCGCCGGCGCTGGTGTGGGCGAGCTGGGCGCGGGAGAGGTCGTCGACGGCTGCCCCTCGGCGAAAAGATCGTAGTACGGCGTCACGTCGAGCGACTCCGAGTTAAGCCGGAAGGCCCCCTTGAGCGCGTCCGATTTCGAGAAATCGAGGTCGCCCGACAGGGTCACCTCGTTCTTCGCGCGCGCCGTCGGGGTCAACCGGAGTCCGGCGTTTCGCAACGTGAGCTTCTGCTGGGTCCCCGAGGCGTCCAGTCCCAGGCCCACGGCGAGCGGTGTCTCGGGCACCGTTCCCGCGGGATCGCGCACCACGAGATTCGTCACCATCGCGGACGCCTTGACCGACGATTCGCCCTTGGGATCGATCTTCGTGGCGAGATCGGCCGAGAGTTGCACACTGCGAAGCTGCTTGTCGCCAAGCGCCGCCTGAAGGAACGGGCGAAGTCCCGCTTCGTTCACACCCTGGGCCGTCAACTGAAGGTCGCCGCCACCCGAAGCCAGGTTCCATTGCCCCGTCAAGCGGACCCGCCCGCCGTCGGTCGCGCCCTGGCGCATCGCCACTTCGATTTCGTTCATCGTCACCGAACCTTCGGGAAGGCTCAGGTCGGTCTTCGCCTCGATCCCGTAACGGTCGAACTTCACGACCGCCGCCTCGCCGGTGAGGTCCGTCACCCGGGTCGTCATCACCAACCGACGCTTCGCGGCGTCCGCGAACGCGGCCATTGAACCTTCCGCCGCGGCCTGCATTCCCAGATTGCGGATCGCGTTGCTTCCGAACTCACCCGACATCCCGGACAACCCGGCGGTCAGCGAAAATCCCAGGTCCTTGCCGCCACCTTGAACGCCGAGGTTCGCCTTCGCCTGAACCGTTCCCTGCAGGGGCGCCCCCGCCAGCGCGCTCCAATCCTGGAGGCGAAGATCCGTCACGGCCAACTCAACGCGGGCGTCGGGCAACGCGCCCGCGGTCGCCGACCAACTGATCTGCAAGGGCTGCGAAAGCGATCCCCGGAGAATCTCACGGCCGCCCTGGGTGCCGTTCAGCGCGAAACGCTTCAAATGGGCGGTCTGCGCCGCCAGGTCGATCGCCAGATCGTAGGATTCCGACAGGTCCAACGCCGGCATCACCATCTCGCCCGACTTCACGGCGACCCGGCTTCCCGTCACGCCGCCCACAATGCCGAGGGCGTTTCCGCCGGACCCCAGAGTCACGACGTTGGTGCTGTCGAAGCGCGTGGTCGTGAAATCCAGCCCCATCCCGGCACCGACCAAGTTCAGGACGTTCCGGTCGATCGCATTGACGCTGAGGTCGATCGTCGCCTCCTTCTTGGCCAGATCGAGCGGGCCTTTCGCGGCGATCGAACCCAGCGCGGTTCCTTGTTTGGAAAACTCCAGCGCCAGGCGCCGCAGCTCCGTCATGGCAAGATCCGCCGAAAGCACCGCCGCGAATCCCTTGAATTCCTGGAAGCTGCCAGCGGTGTCGGTCAGGCCGGTCTCGAGTTTGCCCGAAAGCCCCCCCGGCAGAAGGTCGGGAGTCATTTCCAGATCAAAACTCCCCTTGAGACTGCCCTGAACCCGGTGGGTCCCCGCGCCGGCAACGGCGCCCGCGGGAACCTGCGAGAATCCAAATCCCGATCCCACGGTGATCTGGCCCTTCCCTCCATTCCTGATCCCGGTGACGTTCAACCCCAAGGCCGTGACGTCCGCGTCGGTCCTGGATCCGTCGGCGGCCGTGGATCGATAAGTGAACGCCGCGTTCTCGAGCACGAGGCTTCCCAGGTCGACCTGGAGGGGTTTGCCCGACGCAGGAGGAGAGCTTGGAGCGGGCGCCGGGGCGGATCCGCCCTGGTTCAACCGGTTCAGAATCGGATCCAGGTTGCTGGAGCCATCGGCTTTCGACACCAGCGAAATCACGGGGTTCCGGACCAGGACCTCGGGGATTTCCATCCGCCCGCCCAGGATGGAGAAGAGCTTGTACCGGACGCGCGCGAGGTCGACCGTCGCCAGGGTTTCGGCGCCGTTGGGAGTGATCCTCAGGTTCTGGACTTCCACCGAAGAAAACGGGCTCACGGCGATGCGGTCGGCCTCGACCTTGGCGTTCAGAGCGGCGCCCACCCTCGGTAGGACGACCGATTTCAGGAATCCCGAACTCGTCACCACGAAGAACGCCACGACCACGAGGGCCGCGACCACTCCCAGGAACACAATCAGCTTTTTCATAGGATCGAACGAAACGACGGACAACGAACGGTGGATGGTGTCGCGCCGGCTTGAATTTGGATTCAGCAGCCTTGGCCTTCCAGGAACGCCACGTAGTCGGCGATGCCCCGGGCCGGTGGAAACTGCGGAGCGAAGCCTAGCTCCGTTTGGGCGCGTGTCATATCGGCCTCGGTGTGGGGTTGGTAGAAGGAATAGGGGTTCTCGAAGTATTCGGGTTCCAGGGACGTGCCGAGAGCCCTGTTGATCTCGCCGATCACCTCGTTGAACGAGAAGGGCTGGCCCGAGCCGCAGTTGAACACGCCGCTCCGAGGCGCGTTCAGGGCCGCCATCGTCATCGCGACCACGTCCTTCACGTACACGAAATCCCGCTTGTGCTCACCCGCCCGGAAAACCCGTGGCCGCTTGCCCGCCTTCATCTGGAGATAGAGCTGGTAGATCATGCTCGCGGCCGCCTTCTTGTGCGGCTCCCGCGGGCCATAGACGTTGAAGTACCGGAGACCGACGAGCTTCCAGCCGGGCGTCGCCTCCGCGCAGCGCCGCGCCAGGTGATCGAGCTGCACTTTCGTGAAGGCGTACACATTCGCGGGAGCCGGCGCCTGATCCTCCCGGTTCACGCCACTCGCGATCCCGTACGTCGCCGCCGACGACGCGTACACCACAGGCGTCTGGTTCGCCGAAGCGAACCGCAGAAGCTTCCGGAATCCCTCGATGTTGTCGTGAGCCTGAAGGTACTGGTCGTGGACGGTCGTGTCCGTGATCGACGCCTCGTGGAAAATCGCGTCGAAGGGCGTGTCCCCGAACGCGGCCTGCCAGTCCAGGCGCGAAATATCCGCCGTCACGAAGTCGCCTCGGTACCCCTTCAGGTTCCGGAAATCGCCCGACCGAAAATCGTCCACGATCGTGAGGGCCGCTTCCGGATGCTCTTCCTGGAGGGCCAGCGCCAGGTTGGACCCGATGAAACCCGCCCCCCCCGTCACCAAGATGCGTCGCATGTGATGGGGACCCTACCTGCCGGCCATCCACCGTCAACGCGACGGAATCCCGCCCGTCCGCCAAGCCCGGTCACCCCGTCTGCTACGCGATCTTGCGACGCGCCCTCGAGACCGCGATTTCCACAACCTGTCCAGCGTCAATGTG
>JBFWOK010000176.1:0-13374 GCA_050250555.1 Limisphaerales bacterium | reverse complement strand
ACATCTTCGGAAAGAGCCAGTACAGCATGCTGAACGTCAGGAACCCGTTCCAGCCGAGGGCGCCCGTGTGGACGTGGGCGACGGTCCAGTCGGTGTAATGGGACAGCGAGTTGACGCTCTTGATGGAGAGCGTGGGGCCCTCGAGCGTCGCCATGCCGTAGGCGGTGACGGCGACGACCATGAACTTGAGCATCGGGTCCTGGCGGACCTTGTCCCAGGCGCCGCGGAGGGTCAGGAGACCATTGAGCATGCCGCCCCAGGACGGCGCGACGAGCATGATGGAGAAGACCATGCCGAGGGACTGGGCCCAGTCGGGAAGGGCTGTGTAGAGCAGGTGGTGGGGGCCGGCCCAGATGTAGAGGAAGATGAGGCCCCAGAAGTGGATGATTGAAAGGCGGTAGGAGAAGACGGGGCGTTCGGCCGCCTTCGGGAGGAAGTAGTACATCAGGCCGAGGTAAGGCGTGGTCAGGAAGAACGCGACGGCGTTGTGGGCGTACCACCATTGAACCAGTGCGTCCTGGACGCCCGCGTAGATTGGGTAGCTCTTCCAGGCTCCGGCCGGGACTTCGAGGGAGTTGAAGATGTGGAGGACGGCCACCGTGACGGCGGTGGCGATGTAGAACCAGATCGCCACGTACATGTGCTTCTCGCGGCGCTTCAGGATCGTGCCGATCAGGTTGACCGTGAAGATGACCCAGACGACCGCGATCGCGATGTCGATGGGCCACTCGAGTTCCGCGTACTCCTTGCTGGTGGTGAATCCGAGCGGGAGGGTGATCGCGGCCGCGACGATGATCGCGTTCCATCCCCAGAAGTTCAGCCAGCTCAGGGTGTCGCTGAACATCCGCGCCTTGCACAGGCGCTGGAGCGAATAGTAGATGCCCATGAACATCCCGTTGCCGACGAAGGCGAAGATCACGGCGTTGGTGTGCAGCGGGCGGAGCCTGCCAAAGGTCGTGTACGCGAGATTGAGGTTGGCGCCCGGGTAGAAGAGCTGGATCGCGGCCAGCAATCCGGCGCTCATACCGACGATCGCGAAGACAATCGTCGCGATGGCGAAGGCCCGGACGATTCGGTTGTCGTAGCGGAAGGATTCGACGTTCATGGTTGATGGAGTGGGTCTGAATCTTGGGAATTGACGCGCCCGGACGGCGGCGGGTCCTCGGTCAGCATCCGGAGAGCGGGAGTGGTCGTGTCCTCGAACTGCCCCGTCCGGGTCGCCCAGAAGAAGACGATGAGGAAACCGCCCGCGAGGGTGAGGCTTGCCGCGATGAGGAGGACGAGAACTTCCATGGCGGGATCAAATCAATTGGCGGCCAGCGTTGGAACCGGGTCCCCGGCCGGCTCGGACGCCAGACCATGGCGCTTCGCGGCGAGGGTCGTGGCCCCCACGGCGAACAGCACCACCGTGGCCGAGCTCAGGGGCATCAGGATCGCGCAGATCAGCGGCGAGAGCATCCCGGCCGCCGCGATGCCCACCCCCGCCACATTGTAGATCGCCGAAATCCCGAAACTCACTCGGACCACTTTGGTCGCGAGCCGGCAGAACGCCGCGATGTCGCCCAGCCTGGGAACCTGACGGGAGTCGAGGATGACGTCGCTCGCGGGCGAGAATTTCCCGACGCCATCAACCACCGCGATGCCGACGTCGCCCTGGCGCAGCGCTCCGGCGTCGTTGAGCCCGTCGCCCACCATGATCACCGATCGCCCCCGCGCCTGAAGGTCCCGGATGAATCCGAGCTTGTCCTTTGGGCTCAAGCTGAAATGCAGCCGGCTCGGATCGCCGAACAGCGGGGCGAACCGGCCGCGCTCCCTCGGGTTGTCGCCGCTGATCAGCGCGAGTTCGAACCGTTCCCCCAGATCGCGAAGCATGGAGTCGATGTCGGGGCGCATCGGATTCTCCAGCGAAAAGGCCCCCCGGAACCGGCCCTCGAACGCCACGAGCACCGCCGCCAACGAAGGAACGTCGTCGGGCACCTCGACCCCGTTCTCGGCGAGCCATCCCCGCGATCCGAGCACGACCGACCGTCCGCCGACTTCGGCCCGCAGACCGGCTCCGGCGACTTCCGAGAACCCGCACACCGACGGCATTCCGCCGGGGTGCGCGAGTTGTGAAAGGCGCTGCGAATACGGATGCACCGACTGGCGGCAGAGCGCGGCGACGGAGGCCAGCTCGGACGGCGACAGGCGGGGCCCATGGAATTGGGCGTCGCGACTGCGGGAGGCGGTGAGCGTGCCGGTCTTGTCGAAGATGATGGTGTTGGCCCGGGCGATGGATTCCACCACCTGGCCGTTCCGGAGGAACGCGCCCTGGCGCGTCAGAAGCCTTTGGGCGGTGCCGAGGGTGAACGGCGCGGCCAGCGCCAGGGCGCACGGGCAGGCGACGATCAGGACGGAGGTGAAGGCCTTGAGGCCGCGCCCCGCGTGGCTGGCCGCCGCCCAGCCGAACAACGCCACCGTGGCGACCAGGAGGATCAGCCACGTGAAATGGCGACTGTACCGGTTGGTCAGGGTGTCCAAGGTGTCGTCGCGCCCCTTTCGAAACGCCTCGTCGTTCCAGAGCGACGTCAGATAGCTCTGGGAGACCGGTTTGACCGTCTCCAGGCTGATCGATCCGCCCACCTGCCTCCCACCCGCGAACAAGTGGTCCCCGGGTTGCCGGGGTATTGGCTCCGACTCGCCCGTGACGAAGGAGTAGTCGATGAGACCCTCCCCCGAGTGGAGGACGGCGTCGGCCGGAATCAGTTCACCGTGACGAACTCGCAGGCGATCCCCGACCTCGATCCGGGAGATGGAGACCGTCTCCTCGCCGGACGCCGTGTCCCGGACGACGCCCAAGGGGAAGAACGCGCGGTAGTCGCGATCGAAGACCAGGCGCTCGTGGGTCTTTCGCTGGAAGGCGCGCCCGCAGAGCAGGAAGAACACGAGGCCAGCCAAGGAATCGAGGAATCCGTCGCCATGGCGGCCGATGATCTCCCACGCGCTTTGCAGGTACAGGGCCGCGAGGCCCGCGACGATCGGCACATCCACCGTGATCGATCGCCGACGCAGACTCGCGAAGGCCGAGCGCCAGTAGTCGCCGGCACTGAAGGTCACCACGGGAAGCGCCAGCAGCAGGCTGAGCCCGCCGAAGAGCGATCGGAACGTGGGCGCCGTCGCGCTGTCCAGACCCAGGTACAGCGGAATGCTGAAAAGCATGATATTGCCGAAAGCAAACCCGGCCACCGCGACCTCGAGCCCCAGTCGGCCGCGCGGCGCCTCGGATCCCTTGTCGAGTTCGGCCAGGGTGATGGCCGGCTCGTAGCCGAGCCGCGTCAGCAGATCCGCCATCTCCGAAAGCCTCGCCTGCTGCGGCGTGTAGGTGATGGCCACCTCGCGCCGCGCGAAATCGACGCGGGACCTGCCGATCGCCGGATGGAGGCGGAACAGATTCTCCAGCAGCCAGACGCAGGCGACGCAATGGACCGCCGGAACGTGGAAGGTGACGCGCGCGATCTTGTCGTCGCGGAAGTCGAGGACCTTCGTGGCGACCGCGGGGTCGTCGAGGTACACCCAGCGATCGGGGCGGCCCGACGCTTCAACCCGTTTCCCCGGTCGCGGGGCGATCGTGTAGAAGTCGGTCAGCCCGACTTCGCGGAGGAGGCTGTACACCGTCTGGCAACCCAGGCAGCAGAAGGATCGATCGTCGACCCGGAATCCGCCGCCGCCGACGCAGGGTTCGCCGCAGTGATCGCACGCCGTGGCCTCCGCCTCACGCGGCGCCGCGGACCGGGCAACGGCACCGGCACGGGCGGGCGCGGATGTCG
The DNA here is from genome assembly GCA_050250555.1 of Limisphaerales bacterium. Classification (GTDB taxonomy): domain Bacteria; phylum Verrucomicrobiota; class Verrucomicrobiia; order Limisphaerales; family CAIMTB01; genus CAIMTB01. The sequence goes on along the minus strand of JBFWOK010000176.1, from coordinate 9,568 downwards.
TCGTGGTGGTGTCGGTGGGCGGCGAGCGCATCGGGACGAGCCATTCATTCGCGCCGCGTGGCCGACGCGGATGGCGCCAACCATGGGGCCGGGTCAGCGGAGCGCACCTCGCGTCGGAACCCGGGTTTGGAATTCTCCGGAGTCTGGCGGCGGGTGTCCCTCGCGATCCGTTCGCGAATGTGTCCCAGCCTAGGCGCACCCGTGGATGGAACGGCTAATCAGTTCTTGCCGAGCTGTGGCCATTTCTTGCCACGCCGAGGACAAGAACGAGGCGTGTCCGGAGGTTGGACTTGAAGTGCGCGGGCGGGGATCCGAGGTTGGCCGCCGCCCGTCATGAACTGGACCACGTCAGGCCGGGATTCGCGGCGCGCTGTGGGATCGTCCCCGCTTGAGGAACCGGGTGACCTGCCTGCCGGGGCGACCTCTCCGCGACGGCTTAGGCTCCGGTCGAGAGGTGTCGGATGGCTGGGCGTCCTGCTTTCGACCTTCCTGGCGGGGAGTAGATCGGCCGCCGCCGCCGAGCCTGGCGCCACCGCCGCGGCGGGTCCGTGGCGGCTGTCGACGTCGCTCCGCCTGCCCGAGTGGCTGGAGATCAGCGGGGAACATCGGTCGCGCTATGAGACCCTGGACGGTCAGTTTCGCTTGGGGCGGAACGGCGGCGATCAGGCGTACGCCCTGCGGACGCTCCTGATGACCCGGCTCAAGGCCGATCCCGTTCAGGTCGCGGTGGAGCTCATCGATTCCCGCGAGTACCTCTCGGACGAGGGGTCGCCGATCGATACGACGAGGGTGGATGCCGTGGATGTGCTTCAGGCGCACGTCCAGTACGACGCCGCCGACCTCATCCCGGGCGGGAGGAGCACTTTCCGATTGGGGCGCGAGACCTTGGACCTGGGGAATCGCCGGCTGGCCGCGCGGAATGCATTCCGGAACACGATCAACGCTTTCACCGGGTTCGACGGGTTGTGGGAGGCGGATGGGGATCGCGGCGGGTGGGTTCGGGCGTTCTATCTGCTGCCGGTACGCCGCCTACCCGAGGACCGGGAATCGCTTTTGCAAAACGATGTGGTGGCGGATTCGCAGAGCTTCGACAGTCAGTTCGCCGGCGTGTACGGGCGTTGGCCGGGACTGCCGTGGCGAGTCCGGCTCGAGACCTACTACCTTTACACCCACGACGAGCCGTCGATCCGAACGCGTGCCCGCGACTTGCACACACCGGGGCTCCGCCTTTTTCGCGAGTCCGCTCCGGGCGATTGGGATTTCGAGTGGGAATGCACGTTTCAGTTCGGGCGGTCTCAGGAAAGGGTGTCGCCGGGTTCGCCGGAACTCGACCACCTCGCGCACTTCCAGCACGTGGAGGTTGGCTACACGTGGGATGTCCGCTGGAAGCCCCACGTCGGCATTCGCTATGACTACGCGTCGGGAGATCGAGAACCGAACGACGCCGCGAACAACCGGTTCGACACGCTCTACGGCGCCCGCCGATTCGAGCTGGGTCCGACCGGAATCTACGGGGCGGTGGCTCGGGCGAACCTGAATTCGCCGGAGTACCATCTTGTCCTGCGGCCGTGGCGGACCTTCGAACTCGGGCTGTTCCACCGCTTCCTCTGGCTCGCCCAGGCTCGTGATGCCTGGATGGCGTCCGGGATGGTCGATCCCACGGGGCGTTCGGGAACCGAACTGGGCCACCAGGTCGAGGTCCGGCTCCGCTGGCAAGCCGTGCCGGGCAACCTTCGGATGGAGACCGGCTTTGTCCATCTGTTCGCCGGGGATTTCATCCGGACGGCGCCGTCCGTCGTGGATCGTGGCGACACGAGCTACGCTTTTGTGGAAGCGGTCGTTCAGTTCTAGACGCCCGCGTCTGCGACAACGGGGACTGGGTCAGTCCTGGAAAGCGGGTTGGGCCGGGTTTTTGGGACGCGATAGTCGGCTTTCCTGAATTAGCCCTCTGAAACATCCAGATCACGACAGATTTTCTTCGCAAGGAGATCGCGGATCTCGCTGTGGCGAGGAATCGCGGTGCGTCGATCCCCGCGCTAATTCCTCCAGATGGAATGCCGGCCTCCCTCTCGAAGCTGAGAGCACCCGTGCTGGCTCAAATGGCGGATGAGGTCCCGCCGCTTCATGCAGGAATCGTGACTTCCTCGTATTCTCCCGACACGGCCCGCCGCGCCTCCTCCCGGTTCAGCTCGAGAATATCAGCCAATGCCTCGCGCAAACTGGTCAACAGCTCCTCCCTCGTGCGCTCCTGCGCGTTGACGCCTGGGACCTCCTCAACCCATCCAATCCACCAATCGGCGTCTTTTTTAATGATCGCCTTGTACTCGGTGCTCATGACGAAAGCCTAATGACGCAGGCCGAGATTGGAAGCCGCCTGATGCCGGCCGCAGGTCAATCCAATCCGCCCCTGGGTCTCGCCCAGCTCGGATCCGAACCTCGGAATGACACGATCCTAGGGACTGACCCCTCCGATCACACATCGCAGACCATGGCCGCGTGGCGGAGGGCCAGGACCTTGTCGGGCCAGGTGGGGATGAATTCCTGCGCGACGTAGCCGGTGTAGCCCGTGTCCAGCAAGGCCCGGAGCACGGCCGGGTAGTTCACCTCCTGGGTGTCGTCGAGTTCCGCCCGTCCCGGAACACCCGCCGTGTGGACGTGCGCGATGACTTCCTTGTGCTGCCGGATCCGGCGGATGACGTCGCCGTCCATGATGGCCACATGGTAGATGTCGAACAGCAACTTGAAGTTGGGGGATCCGACCCGCCGGATCAGGTCGACGCACGCGTCCACGTGATCGCCGAAGTACCCGGGGTGCCCCTTCATCGGGTGGGACGCGTCCCGGCTGTTCAGATGTTCGAGGCAAAGCGTGATCCCCTTTTGTTCGGCGTAGCCGACGACCTGCTTCCAGCAGTCGACGCAATTTTTTGAGGCGGTTTCGTCGTCGATGCCGGGTTCGCGCATTCCGGTGAACGTGATGACCCGGGTGGATTTCACTTCGACGGCGAGATCGATTCCGTTTCGGAGGGATTCAATGACGTGCGGGTGGTTGGCGGGGTTGACGGGGCCGCGGGCGAAGCCGTGGGAGCTGACGAGCGAGATTTCGAGGCCGAGTTCGCGAACGAACGGGTAGTGCCGGGCGTCGATGCCTTCCATGGCGACGAGGCCGATCTCCCTGCAATGGCGGGCGAGTTCGGGAGTGGGCATGGGGTTGAAGGTCCAGCCCATGATGGATTGGCGGATGCGGCCGTTGCGGATGCGGAAGTCGGGGCGGGCGTCGGCGCGCGGGGCTTGGGCGAAGGTTGGGGAGGGCATGGACGAAACCGCGATGGTAGCGGCGGTCAGGGAGGCGACTCGGAGTACGGCGCGGCGGGACACGGGGGCGGAGGTGAGGGTGGTCATGCCCGGAGGCTGGTCACGTCGGAGGGTGAAAGGGGAGTCCGAACATCCGAGTGATCGGTCACGGGCGATGTCTGGCAAAGGGAGCTGAGGCCCAATTCCCCGGATAAGGAACCACGAAGTGCACGAAGGCCACGAAGGAAGGGCTTTTGAGGGGGGGCCGAAGGAATGGGTTTGTAGCCGACTGCAGGCGCCGCGGTCCCGCGATTCTCTTCGTGTTCTTCGCGCCCTTCGTGGTGGGATCAGATCTTCCGGCGGTCCCTTATGCGGCGATTTGGGTGAGGATCGCGGGGTTGACCTGAGGCGGCGGCTCCGGTAGCCATCCCGCGCCGTGTCACAGGAAACCACTCTTGTCTTGTTCAAACCCGACGCCGTCAGCAAGGCCCTTGTGGGTCAGGTCTTGGCCCGATTCGAAGGAGCCGGCCTGCGGATCCGGGGGATCAGGATGCTTCAATTCGACGGGGCGCTGGCCCGTGAACACTACGCGCACATCGCGTCGAAGCCTTTCTTTCCGGAGGTGGAAGCCTTCATGAAGTCCACGCCGGTGATTGCTGTGGCGCTGGCGGGTGACAATGCCGTCGCGCGAGTTCGGGAATTGCTGGGTCCGACGGATTCGAAGAAGGCCGCTAAGGGGACGATCCGCGGTGATCTGGGAGTGGACATGATGGTGAACGTCTGCCACGCGTCGGACTCGCTGGAGACGGCGGCGGCCGAGTTGAAGCGGTTCTTCCGGGATGGCGAGTTGTTCGATCGCTAGCCGGTCCGTTGGCTGGCGGGCGGATTGGCGGGCGAGTGGATGGGAGTTCGGGTGACTTGGAGGACCGCGAGGCAGGATTCGGTGGTGGCGGGGTCGCTGAGACAAACGGCGCCCTGACGAAGACGCGGAACGGGTTCGCCTTCGAGAACGGCGGGTTCGCGACGGGCGAGGTCCTCGGCGAACGCGGGGAAATCGGCGAATCCTTCGGCTTCGATGTGGCTTCGGTTGAGAAGCCGAAACCGCGCGTGACTGCCCGACTGGAGGTGGCGCATGAGTTCGACGACGACCCGGCCCATGGTGTGCCGCGGGTTGATTTCCACGACGGGTTTGAGGCGGCAGTTGCCGTCGGGTTGTCGGTACACGAACGCATCGATGCCCACCGGTCCGACATAGCCGATCGTGGCCAGTCGCGTTTCGAGCATCGACACGAGACGGTCGAAGCCCTGGCGAAGTTCGAACGGCAGATCGACGCCATGGCCGGGATCACGGAGAAGCGCGCCCACTTGGGCGGGCGGGCGGATCGCGAAGTCGGGAGCCGCGGCATTTCCGAGGAACTGTCCCCGGGCATCGGTCAGCAGGGTGGTGTATCCGAGGAGCACGAGGCCGATTGGCCGCCTTTCGAGTTGGAGGGAGAAATCGAAGGTCCGTTCGAGCCACGGTTCCACGACCAGCGGGTGGCCTTTGCGAAGCCGGTTTTCGATCCATTGCCGCTGGGTCGCCAGGATCCCGGGTTCCCAGAGTCGGATGGCGTTGGACCCGGCGAGTCCGAGCGATTCCTTGATCACGACCCGGTGGTGTCCGCTGGAACGAATACGCGCCACGGCGTCGAGCGCGGCATCCGGGGAAGTGACGGCGACTCCGACGATGTCCGGGGAGCACATCCATGGCCATGGCGGGCGCGACCCGGGCGAGCGGGAGGCTTCGTCGTCGAGCGCGGCGAGGAAATCGCGGAGGAACGCGGCGCTCCACGCCTTGGAATACAGGTCGGCGATGGCCGGGGTGTAACGGTGGGAGATCGAGAACGCGGGATCGGTGACGGCACGCGCCAGCGGAGTCAGACGTTCAACGCTGTCGGGGCTCCACGCCCAGGGACGCAGGTCGCCGAGCTTGCGACGGGCCAGCGCTTCGAGGGTTCCGGGTTCGTTCCAGGCGACGAATTCGGGCACGCCGAGACCCGCCCGGTGCAGCGAAGCGAGGAATTCGAGGCGCGGCCGATCGGGCGCGAGCACAACGTCGTCGGGGTGTCCCAGGAACATGGGCAGGTGGGCGAGGTCCCGGGCGAGGGCGGCCTGGTGTCGGACGGGTTGGAACGCGGGACCGGAGGCGATGTGTCCCTCGGCGAACGGGTTGAAGAGCCGCACGGTCGGGGTGCGGCCCTTGGACTGGGAGTAGACCTCCAGGTGCGCGACGAACTCCGGATCGAAGCCGGCGGCGAGTCGGCCTTCGACATTCACCGAGAATCCTTTGGCGCGGCGGGGCGAGAGCGGGAGGCGAAGATGTCGGCAGAAGGCGTCCCAGTCGGACAAGCCGGGGGACTTCCACCGGCGGAACCACTTCAAACCGTGGGCCACATGGGCGATTTCATCGTGGTAGATGCGGTCGAGCAGGGCGGCGGATTCGGCGTCGCCCACGGTCCGGAAGCCATCCGCGAAGTGGCGCGCGAAATCGAGGTTGGCCTGTTCGAAGGTGAGACTCAGACCGGCGACGAAATCGAGCGGGCTTTCCATGCGGGACACCGCGCGCCAGAAAAACCCGCTGACGGGAAGGTCGCCGAACTCGATCCCGCAGGCGCGCATGCGGAGGAGGTAGAGTCGGGTGTGTTCCTGTTCGTCGCGGAGTGTCTGAAGGACGCCGCGCCGGAAAGCGGGTGGCGCGTCGGGGAACCGCAGGAGGACGAGGGCCATCAGTTCGACGGCGAGAAGCTCGTGATTGGCGAAGAAATGGAGAAGCCGTCCGCGTTCGTGGGTCTGGTCGAGTTGATGGAGGCCGGGAAAGCGGGAGGGGGCGGAATCGGAATCCTTGAACCTCAGATTCCGCGGGCGCCCTGGAACGGCGGGGGCTGGGCGGGCAGGGCCCGGGTGGAGATCCGAGATCTCCCAACCTTCCGGCGGCGGAGCCAGCTTGGCGTCGAGGGACGACGTCGACAGGATGTTCTCGGCAAACTCGCGGAGTTCCATGGGGATCGTGTCGGGGCGAGCCAGGTCGGGGATTTTTCTTACGGAGGCACGGAGGCGCGGAGGCGCGGAGGCGCCGGGACGGGTTCAATTCGTTTTCGTTGGGATTAGAATCACGGGTGTCAATTGGGCGGTTTGGGCGGGTGGATGGGGCACGCCCATCGGGCGGACAGCAAAACGCGGGTGCGGTGGGGACGTCGAGCGGGATGAAGTGGGGGGTGAGGATGGGTGTCCGAGTCAAAAGGCCTGTCCCTCCGTCGGTCGGGGGCGTGGGATTGCGGACACGAGAACTCTTATTGCGATTGGTGGGTGTGTCTGGGGAGGGTTTTGGGATGAGCTGCATGGCTGGAGCTGGGGCTGGGGCTTGGGCTTGGGCTTGGGGGACGATCCGAATCGCGGGAGCGATTCTGGTGTTGGGTGGAATGACGATGGCGGTTTGGGGGGCGGAGGAACGGCCGACGATCACGCAGGAAAAGGACGTGCCGCCGTATCGGTTGCCGGATCCGTTAATCTGCTGGGATGGAACCGCGGTGAAGGACAAGCGGACCTGGGTCGAGAAGCGACGTCCGGAAATCCTGAAGCGCTTCGAGGAGGAGGTGTACGGAAGGACGCTGGTGGGCCGGCCGGCCGGGATGCGTTTCGTGGTTCGGGAGGAGAAGAAGGGAGTGCTGGGTGGATTGGGGACGCGCTGGAGGGTGGGGGTTCTCTTCGAAGGAAAGGAAGACGGACGGAAGATGGAGCTCCTGATGATTTTGCCGAGCCGGGGCAATCTTCCGGTGCCCGTGTTCCTTGGGTTGAACTTCGACGGGAATTACACGACGACGATCGATCCCGACCTTCCGGTGCCGGAGCATTTCGCGATGGGTCTGTTCGCGAACCAACTGACGGATCACAAGCCCGGGAAGGGCAGTCGCGGTATCCACCAGCACCAATGGCCGTACGGTTACATCCTGGAAAAGGGGTACGGCGTGGTGACAGCGGCCTACGGCGAGATTGAGCCCGACGAACCGGAACGTTGGAAGGACGGGGTGCGTGGGATGGGGCCCGAACCCGGAGACGGCGACTGGGGAAGCCTGGGGGCCTGGGCCTGGGGGTTGAGTCGGGCGATGGACTATCTGTGGACCCATCCGCGTGTCGACGGAAGGCGGGTGGCGGTCCTGGGATTCAGCCGGTTGGGAAAGGCGGCGGTCTGGGCGGCGGCGCAGGACGAACGATTCGCAATGGTGATCTCGCAGCAATCGGGCGCGGGCGGTGTGGCCCTGAACCGAAGGTTGTTTGGCGAGGACGTGGAACGTCTGACGAGCCGATTGGGGCACGGGTTCACGCCGGGCTTCGCGAAATTCGCGAGCAAGGAATCGGAGATGACGGTTGACCAGCACGAACTCGTGGCGCTGCTGGCGCCCCGGCCGATCCTGATTCTGAGCGGGACGACGGATCTTTGGAGTGATCCGCGGGGGGAATACCTGGGCGGGCGCGGCGCCGATCCCGTCTATCGCCTGCTGGGCAGTCGGGGGATGGACTCCCGGGAGTGGCCGCAACCGTCGGAGTTGGTGAACAGCCCGATCGGTTACTACCTCCGGCCGGGGGGGCACGACGTCACCCTGGAGGATTGGCAGGCGACGATCCGGTTCGCGGACCGGCATCTGAAATGACGGTGACCAGCCGCCCGGCGAGGGGGCTGCCGGCCCGGGCTGGCATGCGGATTGGGGATCCCCTAGATTCCGCGAAATGAAGTTTCTGGAGTCGGTGCATCGAAGAACGAATTGGGGTCGGGAATCCGGTTCGACCCGGATGATGCTGATCCTGGGAGGCGTCGCGGTCCTTGTGATCGTCCTGGCGGTTCTCCGTGGCGGACCGAGCCGCTCTTCCGGGACCGCGGGTGGAGGCGGGAACGCGTCCGAGACCGCGGGTTCTTCGGGAGGCGGTTCGGGGGGGGGAAGCGGGATGGAACCGCGCAAGCCGCGGTTGGCGTCACAATCCGGGAGCGGCGGTCAGGGTCAGACGGGCCCGGCCGCGGTGGTGGCCGACAAGGTGATCGAGTTCAGTCGCGGCCGGCGGGACCTCATCGAGCGTCTGGCCGGGCGGCTGAATGTGCCGGTTCCCCCGGAAGTGGATGAGTTCTTCTCGGCGGTCGAGAAGGGGGATTGGAGCGGGATCAAGTCGATGTTCCACGCTGTGTCGACGCAGGCGGGGGCGGCGGGCGCCCCGGAGGGCCTGGCAGCGCTGCTTCCGGCGATCCGCGAAACGTACGCGGTGGCGGAAGCGAAGGAGGCCTGGCCGGCCGATGAACTGCTCGCGTACGGCCAGACCGTTCTGGCGTCGCTCAAACCGGGAATGGTGTACGTCGGCGAATCCCGGTGGGGCAGCGCGATCCCCGCGCTGCTCAACGAGACGTCGGGCGAAGGGCGGGCCGTTCTCCTCGATCAGTCGATGCTCTCGGATCCCGGCTATGTGGAGTACCTCGGCATGATGTACGGCGATCGGATATCCGCCCTCTCGAAGGACGACACGGAGCGGGCGCAGAGCGGGTACCTCGCGAGACTGAAGGAGCGGGCGCGCGACAACCAACTGAGACCGGGCGAAACGGCTCCGACCGGCGACTCGCCGGGGATCGGTTCGGCTGGGGCGGAAGAAGTCGCCCAGAGTCTGATGCTCGCCCTGCTGTACAAGAATCCGGGGATGACGGTCGCCATGGAGAAGCCCGAGCCGGGATCGCCGTTCTACGACCTGGCGACCCCCATGGGGCCCATTTTCGAGGTGCGATCCCCGGCCGCCGCCGGAGGCGGAACCGAGGGCGCCAAAACGACGACGACGCCGGCGCAGGCGGAGGAATCCGCGAACTACTGGCGGGAGACGGCCGCGCAAATTCAAGCGCTTCCCGAGTCCGAAGCGACGTTGAACCGCCGGCGGTCGATGGCGGACATGGCGATCGCCCAGGCCAATATGCTGGCGAACCGGTCCCTCGGCGGACCCGCGGAGCAGACGTTCCGATCGGCGATCGACATCGCCCCGATGGCGATCGAGCCGGTGAGCGAGTTGGCGAAGTACCTCCAGGGAGCCGGACGCGGGAACGAAGCACAGCAGGTTTTCAACGACTACCTCGCCCGCAATCCGGGCAAGGAACAGGAAGTGGAACTGATTCGAAGCCGCCTCGCGGGAACCGGTCGCTGAGCGCTTCGCGATGGGAGCGGTGAGCGGTGAGTCGTGAGTGGTGAGTGGTGGCGTGCGGAAGGATGGACGG
>JBFWOK010000175.1:0-13490 GCA_050250555.1 Limisphaerales bacterium | reverse complement strand
GCCGAGTCCGGCGGCCCCGGCCGCCGTGACGAGCCCGGCCGTGCCGCCACCGAGGACCACGAGGTTGTATTTCGGCGCGGGCTCGGGGTTCACCCAGTCCGCCGGATGGGTGTTGTCCCGGAGTCGCTGATTGTGTTCGTCCCACGGCTGCAGCGGGGCGAACTGCGATGGATCAAAACGTGCTGATTCGCCGGGGGCACTCTCGGGATTCATGGTTTCAGGCTGGGGGTTCGGTGCGCCGCGCCAGCGCGCGCCTGGCAATCCGGGTGATGATCACGGTGACCGCCACGGTCGCCACGAGCCCAACGCCGTAGAGGACCCATTGGGCCGGGGTTCGATGGGTGCCGGCGGCGCCCGCCCGGGCCAGCGACCCGAGGTACACGTACATCACGGTCCCGGGCATCATCCCGACCCACGAAGCGAGCACGTATCCCTTCAGCGACACGCGCGTCAGGCCAAACCCGTAGTTGAGCCATGCGAAGGGAAACACCGGGGAAAGCCGTGTCAGCCCCACGATCTTCCAACCCTCGTCCGCCACCGCCCGATCGATCGCCGCGAAACGGTGGTTCCCGCGCACCCTTTCCGCCACCCAATCGCGCGCCAGATGGCGGCCCACGAGAAATGCGCACGTCGCACCAAGGGTCGAGGCAATCGACACATAGACCGATCCCCATGCGACCCCGAACACCGCCCCCGCCCCCAACGTCAGAACCGAACCAGGAACGAAGAGCACGGTCGCCAGAATGTAGACTCCGATGAACAGGAGCGGTCCCCATGGACCCAGCCGTTCAATGAACTCGAGGGCGCCCGACAACACGGCGCCCACATCGAACACGAGGAACAGGACGACAAGGATCAACGCACCCAATCCCAGCGCGACCCACTTACCTCCGCGCCGATCACGAAGACTGGAACCCAGGGGACGGACATGGACGCCCTCCCTTCGCTCGGGCTTCGTGCCCTTCGTGGTGCGATGCCGATTCATGAACAGCGAGGTTTTTTTAAAGGCGGGACATGCCCGGGAACTCCGAACTCGAAGGGGCCTCTCACGGAGGCGCGGAGGCACAGTGCGGGAAGGAACCCGTCCCCTGACCTCCGTGTCTCCGTGCCTCCGTGAGATATTCCTGGTTCATGGGAGTGGCGCGCGAAAGCTTCGGTGGGCGCAAGGCGATGCGGGCGCCAACGGGAATCCATGGTCGCCGGATGTCGAATCGTTGCGAGCCTGGATTCTCCGCCTCCCACTACGGTTTCGCCTGCTCGTTCAGGCTCCAATCGTAGTCCGAATAGCGCACACGGAGGTCCGGAATGGCCCTGAGTTCCCGACGCGCCGCCTCGGGCAGGTAGCGTTCAACGTATTCGACGATCGTCGTCCCTCCAGCCGTGAAGTCCCCTTCGAACCATTCAAAGATGGGCGAGAGCCAAAGCGTCCGCGTCGACGAATCCACCCGGTTCTTGGCCGCCTCGGCGAGAAATCGCCTCGCCTGGTCGTTCAATTGGTCCTCGAGCCGTTCCGGAAGGTAGGGCTCGTCGCGGAGTGGCGGACACCCCTTGGCCGCGCAGACCAATGCGAAGTGGATCCGCGGCTCCTGATATTCCCTCCGGATCACTCCGTGCTCGAGGTCGTCCAAGGTCGTCACGCGCCCACCGAAGCGGACGACCTTCCGCTTCCAAGCACTTCCTGGAAGGAGCCCGATCTTTCGGATGCCGGCGATGGGGTGGTGATCGACGATCAGGCGCAGCGTTTGCGCATTGTAGAGATTGATCAGCAAGGCCAGCCGTTCCCCGCGCGGCCACCGGGCGAACTCGGCCGGAGCCACCCGAGCGAGTTCCTCGAGGTAGGCGTCGAGGTCACCCGGGCGCGCCTTGAGCCCCGCGTAGTCGACCCGCGCGTCACGGACGAACTCCCGCAGCACCCGGGCATAGGTCTGGTGGTCGGGAGCACCGTTCGACGTGGCGGCTTGCAGCGGGCCGCCGGCCCCCAGGAACACGAGGCTCCAGAGCAGGATTCGAGTCGGCTGATTCATCGGTCCGGCGATTCACATCAGTTCTTCGATCGGAAGGCCAGCCCCGCCCACTTATTCCCGTGCCGGCCTTGTTTTTTCCAATCCTCGCTGTTCCACCTGTTTCTCAACGAATCGCCACAGGCACGACCAAGCAGCGCCGACAGGCTTGCGTCGGGACGTCAGGACCGGTATCGGGTCGACCCATGTTCCTGTTGCATTCGCGCCAACGGCCGCGCCGACACCCGCTCCGGTTCGCCTGCCGCCTCCCGCGAATCGCGTCGCTCGCGATCACGTCAGTCCTGCTTTTCCAGATGTCCAAGGCGGCCGTCGCCGCGGTCGACGATCCCCTCCGCGAAGCCGTTCGCGCGAAGGTATCCGCCGAATACGCGGCCCTCGAGACGCTTTACCGGGATCTCCACGCGAACCCCGAACTCTCGTTCATGGAGGTCCGAACGGCGGCCCTCGTCGCCACCGAACTCCGTTCCCTCGGATTCGAAGTCACCGAGAAGGTCGGCAACACGGGAGTCGTCGGCGTGATGAAAAATGGCGAAGGCCCCACCGTCCTGGTGCGCGCCGACATGGATGCTCTCCCGATGAAGGAGGAGACCGGCCTTCCCTACGCGAGTCGTCAGCGCGTCAGGGATCTGGCCGGCAAGGAACAGGACGCCATGCACGCCTGCGCCCACGACGCCCATATCGCGGGACTCATCGGCATGGCCCGGGTGCTCATGCACTTCCGGGAATCGTGGTCCGGCACGCTGGTCTGCATCGCCCAGCCCGCCGAGGAGATCAGCGGCGGCGCCCGCGCCATGCTGGCCGACGGCCTCTACTCCCGATTTCCCAAGCCGGACGTCGCGTTGGCGCTGCACGTGTGGGGCACGCTGCCCGCGGGTGTCATTGGAACCGTCGAAGGCCCCAGCTACGCGAACGTCGATTCGCTCGACCTCCTCGTTCGGGGCTACGGCGGACACGGCGCGCGGCCGCATCTCGCCAAGGACCCCATTCTGCTCGCCGCCGAAATCGTCACCGCCCTCCAAAGCATCGTGAGTCGGGAGCTGGAACCCGGAACCCCCGCCGTGATCAGCGTCGGTTCCATCCACGGCGGGACGAAGCACAACATCATTCCGGACGAAGTGAAGCTTCAGCTGACGCTCCGCTCGTACGAGGACTCCGTCGCCGACCACCTCGTCCACTCCATCGGACGGATCTCGACCAACCTGGCCCGGGCCGCGGGAATTCCCGAGAACCGCCTGCCGCTGGTCACCCACGCCGAGGAGCGCCTCCCGGTCGTCATCAACGACCTCGAACTCACACGGCGGATGACCGCGACGTTCAAAGCCTGGTTCCCGGAAGGCCGGGTCGTCCCCGAAAGGCCCACCACGGGAGGCGAGGATTTCGCGATGTACGGTCGAACCAACCCCAAGGTGCCGCTCTGCATGTGGTGGGTCGGCGGGCAGGATCCGGCCAACATCGCCGCCACCCAACGCACCGGAGCCCCGCTCGCGGCCAACCACTCCGCCCTTTTCGCACCCGTTCCCGAACCCACGATCAAAACCGCCGTCATTTCGTTGACCGCGGCGGTGCTGGATCTGCTGCCGCGTTGACTATCGCCGCTGGTAGAACGGAACCTTCTTCGTCTCCGGCTCACCTGGCGCCCAGATCCGGATGTTGTCCACCTTGCCGGTGTCGTCGAAGGATCCAAAGCCAATCCACCCCGCCCCAAACGTCTTGTCCACGGCGATCATCACCGGCTTGGTCGGATCGTCGAAATAGACACGGATCGTTCCATCGGCCACGCGCCGTTCCAGTCGCACGGTGTGCCAGATTCCCAGGCCCCAGTTCACGCCCTGGGTCGTCTCCTTCCCGATCTTGGTCCTTGGAACGCCCTTCACGATGAACACGTTGTGCGCGTGGTCGTCCGCCTTCGTCGCCATGTGCACGTAGTAGAAATGGGTCGGATCCTGCATCCCGAAAAAGAGGCACATGTCCCTGTGGCCGTACTCCTCGCCGGTCTGGATCAGGTCCACTTCCAGGATGAAGTCCCCGAAGATCCGGTCGCCGATCAGCGCGATGTTCACCGGGGACCGTACCGGCGGCGCGTACTTGCTCTGCGTGGTCAGTTCCAGCGCGAAGCCCTGGTCGTCCGCGGCCCATTTCCACGCGGCGGGATCGGTGAAGGCGAACCGGTCCAACGCGCCTGCATCGTCGAAGTGCTGCTCGAGGACGAGTCGGAATCCCGCCGGAATTCCCTGGGCCGTGGCCGCGTGGGCGCCCGGTGCCCCAAGAACCGCGCCGATGGAGATGACCGCCGTCCAAAGCGCCCAGCCATTCAAACGCCAAGCCCGCTTCCTGTTGTTGATTCCGGGATTCACAGCCCTCCGTTACGCGACCCCGGACACCGACGCAAGACCGTTGTGGGGCGGGCGCATCCGCCGATACCGGCCAACCCGAGGCGGAGAGTTTGGTTCCTCGATATTTCCGGTGGGTCATCGGCTCAACCGATTCATGCCTGGGGCTTGGGTCGCTCCTGACGGAGCTTAAGATTCTTAACAGACCACACGCCTATAGACAGGTCGGCCCTACGGGCCTGAAATAGCGCACGGTTCCGTTGAACGGGCCTGTCCGGGGGCAATCCTGGCTGAAGCCCCGGCAGGGGCGACCTGTCTATAGCAGGCCGATACCCAAATATCCCCCAAGCTCCGTAGGAGCGGCCCGTTCCGACGGCGTCTCACGCTTAGAGCCTCCATGAACCTGCACAAAGTGGCCCGCCTCGCGCTGCGAGGCGGGTTGTCCCCGCTCGCAGCGCGAGCGGGGCTACCTCCTGCGGGTTCATGGCCCCAATACGTGTCCCGAGTTAGGAAAAATCCCCTACCCATGCTGGGAACATCAGCCGGGATGTTGTGCCGCGACGAGCGCCCTCAGTTCCTCCAATTCGACCTCGTACCCTCCGTTCAGGATCGGGAACCGACACCAGGTCTTCGGATCCAGGTTCTCGTCGTCGAGATGGAAGCTCGGCGCGTAGCGTTCCCGCTTCCATTGGTTGCGGCACCAGAGCCGGAAGAAGCGTTCCACCCAGATTCCCAATGGCGCCGCTTCGTACTCCGGAAATTCCAGGCGCATGCGGCGGTAGACCTCGACCGGCGACTGCTTGTCGCGGATCGCCGCGCGCTCGATCGCGTCGAGCAACGGATACGGCATGAGGTCCGCCTCGTCGGTCTGCGCGCTCTCGGCGGGCCTCAGCTCGGCGGTCGGCGCCTGGGCGTTGACCGCCGAAAGCGCGGGAATCGGCCCGACACCCAGCGGACCGTCCGTCTCCAGCCACTTCAACCACTGACGCAACCAGGCCTTGTCGATCCCCGCGATCGGCGCCAACCCGCCACTCGTGTCTCCATCCATGGTGGCGTATCCGACCGCCGCCTCCGACCGGTTGCTCGTGGAGAGGAGCAAGGCTCCCTTCACGTTCGTCAGCATCCAGATGCCGGGCGACCGGACCCGGGCCTGGATGTTCTGCAGCGCGATGTCGTCCTGGTCCCACGTCAGGGCGCGCCCGAGGGCCCGTTCGATCATGCTCGAGTAACCCCGGTGCAGTTCCCCGATGTCGAATTCGTGATGCTCCGATCCCACCGCCCCGGCCACCGCCCTCGCGGCCGACCGGGTCACCTCGCCGCTGTGCGATGTCGCCTGGTAGGCGGTTGTCAGCAGGCACCCGGTCAGTTCCCGCACCGTGGAAGCCGTCACCAGGGAGTCGATGTACCCCAGGCGCGCCTTCCATCCGGCAAACCCGAGTTCGGCGCACCCGTGCTTCACCATGAGCGCCACCAAACAGGTGATCGCCGCCGAATCCGCGCCACCGCTCAGCGAAACCACGAATCCCCGCGACCGGCTCTTCCGCAGGTAATCGAACAACGCGAGCGGCACAGCCCGCGCGAATTCCTCCTCCTTCAAGCGGCTGGATTTTTCCCAATCCGGCAACAGGACCTCCCGCCGCGCGGGCTCGGTCTTGGGCCATTCGAAGTCGAGATGCACGGAACCGGGATCCCCGGCCAGGTTGGGCTGAAAACTCGCCAGCCTCGCCTGTTGCAGGCGCGTCATGTCGACGTCGACCACTCCGCACGTCACCCGCGATTCGGCGTATGAAAACCTCGGCCCGACCGCGATCAACCGCCCGCCGGTGGCGATCATCGCCTCGCCGTCGTAAATCGCCCGCCCGGCTTCGTTCCCGAGCAGGTTCGCGTAGAGGTAGCTGCACCCGAAGGCCCGCGATCCCTCGACGACAAACCGCTGGCGGATCTCGATCTTGCCGAACGCGAAATGGCTCGCGCTCGGGTTCAGGATCAGGTCGATGCCACGGCGGGCCAGTTGCGCCCCCGGTCGCGCCGCCACCCAGGCGTCCTCGCAGATTTCAAACCCCAACCGGATCCCACCCACGACGAAGAGCAGATCCCCCACGGGGACCACGGTTCCGGCCAATTCCACCTGCTCGCGGACCCCAGCCGGCCAGGGCTTGAACCAGCGCGGCTCATAGTGGATTCCGTCGCCGGCCAGGTGCTGCTTCGCCACCAGACCCACCAGGCGCCCGTCGACCAACAGCGCCGCCACGTTGAACACGGCGTTGTTCACCATGCACGGAAGGCCCACCGATACGACCATGCCGCGAGTTTCGGGAATGATCCGCCCAAGGGATTCACCCGACCGACGCAAGGTGTCGGGCGCGAGAAAGGTGTCCTCGCATCCGTAACCGCTCAGACACAGTTCCGGGAGGCAGACCACCGAAGCCCCGGCATCCCGCGCCTCACGGATGGCTTCCACCACGCGCCGCTGGTTCCCACGCCAGTCGAGCGGCGTCTGATTGAGCGAGGCGGCGGCAACCTTGATGAGCTTCATGACGGGATTCCGAACCCCGGCGCAGTGTTACCGACCCCCGGACGCCCGTCGAGTGCCCGACCGCGCCGCCGCCGCTTCCCAGGTCCCGGACATGGAATGAATAAGCGGCGAGCCCGCAGCGCCCCCAGCGTCCGCGGTCGTCGTGATCCCCCCCGGCATTCGGAAGAACTCCAACGCCTCGCTTGATCCCGTGCCGGAAGATCCCCACCGAACTTCATAAAAAATTGGCGGACAACCGACCAGGATTACGCTTGTACAAGCAAAGTGAACCAAAGCCCCCCGATGCCTAACACAATTGCCTACGCGAATCTCTCAATCGCCCAGACCCCCGAGGCCTCCGAATCGTCCCCTTTTTCGAGCCCTGTTCTGGTTGATTTCGCCACCCGCCGCACCCGTCCCCATATGCCGCGTCCGCCCGTGCTGACGAGCGAGAGTGGTCCGTGGACCGGATTCACCGTGGAACAATTCGCCGGCGGGCCCGCGGATGCCACCGACGAATCGCCGGTGCATCATCATGTCGTGGTTCAGCTGGATCGGCCGACGAGTTTCGAGCAGAGGGTGGAGGGCCATACCCACACGTTTCATGTGCCCCCGGGCGGAGTCAGCCTTTTCCCCGCCCTTCGGCCGGTCACCTTGCGAAACCGCGACACCCGGGATTTCCTGGTCATCGCGATCGATCCTCGGCTCCTGATCCGGGCGGCGCACGAAATCGTTCAACCCGAGCATTTCGAGCTCCAGACGCAAATCGCCATCGAAGACCCGCTGATTCGTGGCCTCGCGCTGGCGCTTCGTTCGGAGATCCAGTCCGGGTACGCCGGGGGTCGTTGCTACGGGGAATCGCTGGCCCACACCCTCGCCATCCACCTGGTTCGCCACTACGCCACCGCGCAGCAGTCGGTTCGCGAGGATTCCGGGGGCCTTGGCCGTCGGCCGCTGCGCCTGGTGCTGGACTACATCCAGGAGCACCTGGCGGAGGAGATTTCGCTCGAAACGCTCGCCGGGGTCGCGGGACTCAGCCCTTTCCACTTCGCGCGGCTTTTCAAACGCTCCGTGGGCACGGCTCCGCACCAGTACCTGATCCGCCGACGCGTCGAACGAGCGAAGGAACTTCTCCTCACGACCCCGATCGAGATCGCCGCGATCGCTTCCCAGGTCGGGTTTTGTGATCAGAGCCATTTGACCAGCCACTTCAAGCGGATGTACGGGATCGCGCCCGGGGCTTTCCTCCGTTCCACGACGGCCCGGATTTCGGACACGCGCGGGTCGCTCCGCTCCACGCTCGCGGCCTAGGGTTTCGGTCACGCGCCCCCGATGTAGCCCTCGGGCGGGCATCAAATAGGCCTTTACCGGCCGGGTGAAACCGGGCTTCGATTTCCATCGGTCGAGCGGCCGAGCGGGCGATCGGTGACATGCGATGGCGGTTCGCACAGGCGGCCCGACATGGACCCGCATGCGCACACAGCCCTTCAGCCCAACCCGCGGAAGTGCGCGGGCGACCGCGAATCCGAACGCTCGCCGTCCCGTCGGCCGCTCGCGGTCGCGAGGGTTCACCCTCATCGAACTGCTGGTCGTCATCGCCATCATCGCGATCCTCGCGTCCCTGCTTCTTCCCGCGCTGGGCCGCGCCAAGGGATCCGCGTTCCGCATCAAATGCCTCAATAACGAACGGCAACTCGCGGTGACCTGGAGCCTCTACGCCGGTGATTCGCAGGAACAATTGGTCCAGAACGGCAACCAGCAGCCCGGCAACCTCAATGCGACCCGTTTATGGGTCATGGGTGACTATCACAACTTCAGCCCGGCGTTCACGAATCCGGCGTACCTCCTCGATCCGAGATACGCCGCCTTCGCGCCCTACCTGACGGTCAAGGAGACGTACAAATGCCCGTCCGACAAAACGAGCATCTTCACGAGCCGCGGCCGGCCCGTTCCGCAGGTTCGAAGCTACGGGATGAACCTGTTTCTCAATCCGAACTCCGGCATGGACGGCCGGGCGAGCAGCCGCTACCGGGTCTTCCGGAAGTCGACCGATCTGGTGAATCCGTCCGGCACTTTCCTGTTCATGGACCTCAGCTCGCAGAGCCTTTGCACCCCCGCGTTCATCGTCCTGATGCCGGGTGTCGGGTCCGAGCAGTTTTTTCACCTTCCCGCGGCCTACCACAACAACGGCGGGGTCGTTTCCTACACCGACGGACATGTCGACGCCCACCGGTGGTTTGATCCAAAGGTCATCCAGACCGCCACCGCCCGCGCCCGGATCCAGCACAACCTCGCCGTTCCGCGAAGCCGCGACCTGGCGTGGATTCGGGAACGCACCACCTCCCTCTCCCTCCCCTGACCCTGAGCGCGTCGCGCAAGGGTCGGCGCGCACAACAATCCCGCGGGACCCGGGCGGGACGGGCACTTCGACTTCCCGCCCTCCGGGCCGACGGACGCGGAGCGACGACGGAGGCGATTCGCCCCCATGCCTCGCGCGCGTTCGTCCCACGATTCAAAGCCGGAACCGCTGTGGAGTACTCGCTGGCGATCAGTCCGCCAGGCCCTCGAGCGTCAGAATGGCGGCACTCCACCCTCACCACGCCGATGGCGCATTCACCCGAAAGAACCGACTGCCGCCCTCGAAGATCACCGTCACGGATCCCTGGTCCGCCACCGTTCGCCAGGGATCACGATCCAGTCGATCGCACGCCTGGAGAACCAGCCCGGTCGGCCATCGGAGCTGCCACCGCCCGGCCACCACACTCCGCGAGAGGTTCGCCTGACTCCGAGGTAAGAGGTGGTTTCGCGCCACCCATTCCCCGATCTTCCGACCCAGGGTCTGCCCTTCCCGATTAGCGGATTGGAAATGGATCCCTCCATAGATCCGGCTTATCCCCGCCTCGCTCGCCGCCTCCGAGAATCGCGCGAAACGACGTTCCACACCGGACAGACTCTGGGAACGGAGGGCGAACGAGAACCCGTCATCCCCATGAAACGCGCTCAGCACCGCGGCCGCGGCCGCGCTGAAGGTGCTGTGACCCGACACGTATTCGGGAAATGGCGGCGTCGAAACCAGGGGCACCCACGTGGGGTCCGCAACCGTCCCCGGATTCCCGTCCGCCGATGCTTCATGAATCGCGGTGATCGGCCGCCAGAGATCGTACGCGTACTTGGCGTCCCAGGCGGCAATGCCAGCATCGGCCAAAGCCAGGTTCAAGAGCGCGAAGAGCCGCGCGGAATCCTCCACCGCCAACGACTTGGATTCCGCCAACTGCGCGGCGATCTCGTTCCAGTGTCCCGGAGGGGTCTCCGTCCCCACGCCGTCCGCCCAAAACCACGCGATTTCGGTCTGCTCGGCCGTGCGTTCCGCGCTATCGCGACGCCCCAGGCGCCGAACTTCGTTGAATTCCTCGACCCAGGCCGCCGTGTCCAAGCCGGGAGGAGCCGCCGGCCGAAACTGGTCCGCCGCTTGAAGCACGAAAGGTTTCACCCCTGGCCATTGCGGCAGGAGCGACGAAGCAAACAGGGGCGGAGTCGGACGCCAATGACCCGCCCCAGGCGCTGGTTCGTAGTCGACGCCGTATTGGGACCCGTCGAAGCCCCGCTCGCGCACCATGGAGAAGGCGACCTGCCGCCCCCACGCGATGCCGGCCGTTTTCGCCGAACCGTCCGACAGTTTCAGGGACTGGGCCAGGAACTCGGCA
The DNA here is from genome assembly GCA_050250555.1 of Limisphaerales bacterium. Classification (GTDB taxonomy): domain Bacteria; phylum Verrucomicrobiota; class Verrucomicrobiia; order Limisphaerales; family CAIMTB01; genus CAIMTB01. The sequence goes on along the minus strand of JBFWOK010000175.1, from coordinate 2,920 downwards.
TCGAAGGCCTCCGTGAACTCCGGCCACCCCTGGCGCAGGACGATGTTGCCCGCCGCGGCGACCGCGGCCGCGACCAACGCGGATCCTCGCGCGGGCGGGTTCGTGTGCGCGCGGTACGGAAAATAGGAGCCATCCAGGACCCCTTGAATGGCATCGTGAAGGGCGACGTGCAGAATCGCCATCTGCCTCGCGGCCTCCGGCGGAGGCGTGTTCGAAAACCGGATCGCATCCCGCGCCATCCGGTTCCACGCCACGATCGGGTCCGCCTCCACGGGCGCGGCCACCAAGACCACTCCCAGCAGGCATCCCAGCGAGGCCAGGACGCGCTTCAGAATGAGGTGTTCGGCTCGCGGGATTGAGCGCATGGGATCATGGATGTTTCGACTCGGTCCGCACCCTGGAGTGCCGCCAGAAATCTCGGATCTCCCGGCAAATCCTACTCCGCGACCACTTGGAAGTACCTGCCGGATTCACCGGCAACAACCGGCTCGCGCACCTCGACGGTCGACCCCGTCCCGGCAACCCGCCGGAGCAGCGACCAGATCCGAAAATCCGTGGATGTCTCCACCCGGTAGCTCGTGCCTAAGCGGCTGGAGAATCCGAACGCCACAAGACCCGCGCCCGCCGACCGATCGACCACGAGCACAGGCCGTGGCGGAGGAGTGGAGACTTCGGAACCCACTTGGAGCCGATAGCTTCGCGCCGCGGTCCGCTCCGGAATCGCTTCGAGAACCCGGGACGGCGTGTCGAACACCCGAACCCCGAAATGGTAGACCCCCTCCGCCGTCGGCGTGCCCGTCAGCCGCCCATCCATCGTCAGCGTGACACCGGCCGGTAATTCCGAACCTGCCACCAGCGACCACCGATACGGGGCCGCGCCCCCCGAGGCCGACAACGGGACATTCAACGGCACCCCGGGAGTAACCGCCGCAAGCGCCACCGGCCCCAGTTCAAGGGGCTGCTCCATCACCGGTGTTCCCGTCGTGCGAAGGGTGAACAGCAGCGTATGCCCATAATCCAGGGAGCCCCAGGTGCCCGCCGGACCCGAAACCGGAAGATCGCTGTATCGCGAGGTCGTGAGTCGAACCTCGTACACAGTCCCCGGCACCAGCGATCCCGCCGGAATAACCCAGGCCCGATCAGCCGCCGATGGCTCGACGAATGTGAACAAGGCGGGCCATTCCACCGGACCGGAGCGGGGGGCGTCTTCGAAAAGGTAGCGCTCCTCAACGGGTATCCCCTCGCCCGGATCCCCGGGTCCAACGGGAGGTCGAGTCACGTCGAAACTCTGATAGAAGAAGTCGACGGCCGCTCCCTCAACCTCCCACTTGAGGATGAATTCACGCTCCGGATCCACCGCCTGCGCCTCGTTGAAGTTGAGAATCCGGGGAGGTGGCCCCTCGACGTCCATGTCCAACTGCAGGGTCGCCTTCAAGGTGGCTCCCGCCCCCGGACGAAGGTCGAAAGCGATGGGCACCGGCATGGCCAGTTCGTCCCAGTCCTCCTGAGTCCCCACCGGAAGCTCGATCGACTGATAGTCGACGCCCCAGTCGGGAAATTCGTCGAGGATCGTTCCATCCGGCAGGGTCACGGTCCCCCCAAACGGCTTTGCCACCTCGCCGTCGAAGTAGGCGTACACCCCGGGAGGTCCCATCAGCCCTCCCATTTCCTCCTCCTCCACGATCGTCGATGCATCCCGTTGGCTGAAGGTCCGTGAAATAAACACCCCGACCCCCAACAAGTTCGTCGACCCGGTTTTCATGGTCCGAAACGAACCCGAGTAGCGGTTCTCAGGCAGCGGCACGCCATTAGTTCCAGCCATTGCAGGCCCCGTCGCGCCCGTAGGATTCAACACCCACGTCACCAGCGCGTCCGAGGGAAGGGGCTCCGCGTAGTTGCAGTATAGGGAAGTCCGTAGCGAATTGTTCCCCGACCACACGCAGGACATCCGCGAGGTGTTGATATTCGTGCTCCATCGAATCGAGACGGCGTCCGCCATCGGCAGGTCAAAGTCGAAGCTGACGGCGGACGTCGCCCACACGTTGGTCTCGCCGTCGAGGGGATAGCTGCTCACCAGCACCGGCGCGTTCGTGTCCGGGGGGACCGGTACCTCTTCGCGAATCGCCGAAAACCCGGCCAACGTCTCCGACGCCACCCCCGCGATCCCCACCCAGTCCCCCGCCGCGTTCGTCTGCCGATCGGTGACCTTGATGAACACCAGTCGAAACTGGTTCGTGGGGGCGATGTAATCGTCGCGCAACACCACGGATGTCGCGGTGCCGTCCAGCGCACGCGCATGCCAGGGCGGTGGTGTCAGCGCTCCGTCCAGATAGTCGGACGAGATCAACGGATCCGTGAGGACGATGATGTCGTTGGTGGTCCCGCCCACGAACGGGTCCCAGGCCACCACATACTCCTGCGCACCTTCGCGCTGCGACAAGGCCCGGATGTTGCTCAGCCGCGGCGCCGGTGGAAAATCCACGCCACCCAACCGAAGCGCGGACTGCGTCTCGCTGCCGTTCTTCTGAATGGCGCGCAGCACATACGTTCCCGCCGGATAGGCCGTCTCCAAGGCCTCCGCGCTTTCAAAACGTTCGAAGCCCTGAAGCCAGCCCGCCGCCGCGGATAGCTCCAAACGCCGGCCATCCGCGTGCTCCCACCAGAATGAACCCAGTTGCCCATCGCCGTCCGGACGAACATAAGTGAAGAGACCGTAGGGAGGCGACATGCGGTTCTGCGCCCCGAGCGACACCTCCCGAACAACCTCGGCGGGGCCGTCCTCCGATTGAAGAAAAGTAAGCGGTAAGGGAGCCGCATCTGTTCGTGGGCGGGGCGGGAGAGGCAAGATGGCGGGGTGAAGAACGAACGAGATGAATCGGAATGGGCGGTGACATTGGCTGAGCGGGCGGGTTGGGTCAGG
>JBFWOK010000174.1:0-13552 GCA_050250555.1 Limisphaerales bacterium | reverse complement strand
TGGGGGAACGACGGGTGACATCGAGGGGTTGCCGTTCCTGGAGGCGATTCGTGAATTTGCCCAGGACGAGGGACCGCACAACGCGATCTTCCTGCACGTGACCTACGTGCCGTTCATCAAGGCGGCGGGGGAATTGAAGACGAAACCGACCCAGCAGTCGGTCGCCAAGCTGCGGGAAATCGGTATCGCCCCCCAGATCATCGCGTGCCGCTGCGAGTATCCGTTGGACAAGGATGTTCGCCAGAAGATCGCGCTGTTTTGCAACGTGCCGTACGAGGCGGTGATTGAAGCGAAGGACGTCGACCACTCCATCTACGAGATGCCGCTGATGCTCCAGCGGGAGCGGGTCGACGACCTCGTGTGCCGGTTGCTTCATCTGGACGCGCCGCCGGCCGACATGCGGTCCTGGCAGGAGATCGTCCGCAAGCTTATCGCCCCGGCGCACAGGGTGCGCATCGCCGTGGTGGGCAAGTACATCGAACTGCAGGACGCCTACAAATCCGTGTTCGAGGCGGTGATCCATGGCGGGATCGCCAACGATTGCGGCGTTCAGATCGAGAAGGTGGACGCGGAGCAGATCGAGAGGGATGGCGCGGACAGGGTTCTCAAGGGCGCCGGGGGGATTCTCGTTCCGGGGGGATTCGGCGAACGCGGCATCGAGGGCAAGATCGCCGCCGCGCGGTATGCGCGGGAGACGGGTGTCCCGTATTTGGGGCTCTGCCTGGGCATGCAGATCGCCGCGATCGAGTTCGGACGGCACGTGTTGGGTCTGGTGGGCGCGCATTCCACTGAATTTCAGCGAAGCACACCGCACCCGGTGATTGATCTGCAGGAGGACCAGCGCGGGGTGCGATTGATGGGTGGGACGATGCGATTGGGGGCGCAACCCTGCCAACTCGTTCCGGGGACTCGGATCCAGCAACTCTACGACGCCTCCGTTGTGAACGAGCGGCATCGCCATCGGTATGAGTTCAACAACGCGTATCGCGAGTCGTACGAGGAGCGAGGTTTTGTGTTTTCGGGAACCACGACCGACGGACGCCTGGTGGAATGCATCGAACTGCAAGACCATCCGTTCTACTGCGCGGTGCAGTTCCATCCCGAGTTCCTGAGCAAGCCGGACGCGCCGCATCCGCTGTTCCGCGGATTCATCGCGGCGGTTCACCAGCATCTCCACCAGAAGCCGATCTGAATCCGCGGTCGGGGCGGAAGGGACGCGATGACCTACGCGGAAGCGCTGGAGTACCTCGAGGGACTCGGGCGGTTTGGATTGCGGCCCGGCCTCGAGACCGTGACCGAGTTGGCCGCGCGCGCCGGCCATCCGGAAGCCGGTCTCGCCTTCCTTCATGTGGCGGGAACGAACGGGAAGGGATCGACGTGCGCCTTCCTGGAATCCCTGTGTCGCGAAGCCGGTCTGCGGGTCGGCCTCTACACGTCGCCGCATCTTCAGACCTTCCGGGAGCGCATCCAGGTGGATCGGGAGCCCATCCCGGAGTTCGCGGTGGCCGAGTGGCTGGGCGAGGCGCGCGGTTGGATGGCGGACGGCGGTTCGGGAGCCGGATCGCAACCCACCTTCTTCGAGTTGGTCACCGTCCTTGCGTTGGCGTGGTTTGCCCGGACGCGCTGCGACGTCGTGATCTGGGAAACCGGTTTGGGTGGGCGCCTGGATGCGACCAACCTGGTGAACCCACGAGTCTCGGCCGTCACGAACATCGGCTGGGACCACATGGAATGGCTGGGTCGGACGCTTCCGGAGATCGCCCGTGAGAAGGCCGGCATTTTCAAACCGGGAATTCCCGCGGTCACCACGGAGCGGGATCCGGCCATCGTGCAGGTTTTGCGTCAGGTGGCGGACCGGGTGGGGGCGCCCTTCCGGCAGGTCGGCGAAGACGATCCCGAGTGGGAGGTTTTGCGGGGTGTTGCCCTTCCGCTCGCCGGGGAACACCAGCGATGGAACGCGGTGCTCGCGCTCGCGATGCTCGAAGCGGCCGGCTGGCGAGAGCGATTCGACGGGGAATCGCTCCGGCGGGGGTTGATGGGGGCGCGGTGGCCGGGTCGATTCCAGGTCGTTCCCCTCGCGGACGGCAGGACGCTGGTCCTCGACGGCGCCCACAACGCCTCGGGATTTGAAACGCTCGCGTTGGCGATGGCCGAAGTCTTTCCGGGACGACGTTTTGGACTGTTGATCGGCATGCTGGCCGACAAGGAACCGGGAGTCGCCGGCGCGGTTCTGGCGCGGGGCGCTTCGCGGGTGGTTCTCGTGCCCGTGTCCTCGAATCGGGGAGGGGATCCGGCGGTTTTGGCGGGAGCCTTTCGGGGCGGGCTGGATCTGGAGGTGGAGGTGGCGCCCGGTTTGGCCGAGGCGTTGAAGCGGTTGGCCCGCGAGGAATTGGTGCTGGTGACGGGGTCCCTGTACCTGGTTGGGGAGGCCCTGGATTGGTTGGGGCGGGAGTCGGGGAATGAACGCCGGCTGAACGATTGGCGTCGAAGCCCCTGAACAGGCGTGGGGACCGGCGGCGGTTTCAACCAGCCTCCCGAAGCTGCCGTTGCCGTCCTCCGCCTGTTCCCGCACACTGTGCGGCACGGATGCCAACGTTCGATCGGCGAGACGACGAGCCAGCGGGCCAGCGGTTGCTGGCCGCTTTTGCCGTCTCGTTGCTGGCCCATCTTTCCCTGTTCGGCGTGGTTCAACTCGGGAACGAGTTGAACTGGTGGGATTCCCAGCCGTTTTCCATGTTTCGCAAGGTTCGGTTCACACCCGAGGAACTCGCGCGCCTCAAGGCGGAGCAGCAGCGGCGGCAGGAGACCCGTGAGCAGGTGCCCACCCTGTTCGTCCAGGTGACCCAGCCGTCGGAGGACACACCGACGGAGACTCCGTTTTACTCGTCGCTTTCGAGTCGCGCGGCCAACCCGGACCCGGCCGAAGGCGACCAGCCCAGGATCGACGGGCGGCAGACGCAGACCCTGCGGACGGAGGACGCTCCCCGCGTGGAGACGGGACGTCCCTCGCCGCCGCCCCAGGACGAATTGCCGGGGACCGCCGATGCGTCGCCCCAGCAGCCGGCTCAGGCCACGCCCAAGGCGGAGCAGGTGGCGCCCCTCGAGATGCCGGCGCTCGTCGAACGCGCGCCCGAACCCACGCGGCAGCAGGGGCTGGGTGAGATCGCGATCCCCACGGTGATCCCGATTCCGCAGGTGGCGCCCGATCCGCCGCCGGAGAGGGTCGCGGAAGTGGTCCCGCCGCGTCCGCCGGATTCGCAGACGATTCCGCAGCCTGCAACTCCGATCCCGCCTCCGCCGGTGGCGACCGTCGAGACCGCGACCGAGCCGGTGGTTCCGCGGGCGCGGCCGAGGACGATCACCGAAGCCAAGGCCCGCCAGAGCCTGCTCGCGGGCGAAAAGATGAAGCAGGACGGCGGCGTTCCGCGGAAGGGGCCGGTCGCATTGGACGTCAAGGGTATGCCGTTCGGCGCGTACGACGAGGCGCTCATCATGGCAGTGCAGAACCGATGGTTCGCCCTTCTGGATGAACTGAAATTCGCCGGGGGCGCGCGGGGGCGCGTGGTGGTGAAGTTCAACCTTCACGCCGACGGCAGCGTTCGGATCGTGGAACCGCACGAGTCGACCCTGGACGACCAGTTGTTGACGGCGATGTGCGTCCGGGCGATTCGGGATCCTTCGCCGTATGAGAAGTGGCCCAGCGACATGATGCGCATGCTGGGCACCAACATGCGGGAGATGCGGTTCACGTTTTATTACAACTGACCCTTTCAATGACCGACGAGCGGGCGAGTGTTCGAGTCGAAACGGGTGGGAAACCTTTGCGGCGCCCACCCCGGAGCGGCTATCACGACCCCGCACACGCACATCCGAACTATGCTGCAACTGCTTCGTGACGGTGACTTGTACATCTGGGCGCTGGTGGCGACCTCGGTGGTGGCGTTGGCGATGACCCTCGAACGGGGGATCGCCCTCCGCTGGGCGCGCATCATTCCCGGGCAACTCCTCGAGGAACTCGAGCGCTTCACCCGGGGCGGGAATCCCAAGGATCTCGAACGGGCGACCCTGAAACACGAATCGCCGCTGGGCCGACTGCTGCGCTTGGGCATCGAGAACCAGGATCGGCCGCGCGAGGAGAATCACGACGCGATCGAGACCCGCGCCCGTCGCGAGGTGTCCCGGCTGGAACGGGGCATCGTGATCCTGGAGATCATTGTCGGCATCGCGCCCCTCCTGGGCCTGGTCGGCACCATCCATGGCCTGATCGCGCTGTTCGCGGACCTCGGGCAGATGGGGCTCGGCGACAGTTCCGTCTTCGCCCGCGGGATCGCGATCGCGCTCAACGCGACGTTGCTTGGGTTGCTGGTCGCCATTCCGTCGCTGATTTTCTGGAGCTACTACAGCCGCAAGATCGAGACGCTCGCGATCGAGATGGAGGCGGCTTGCGCGGAACTGCTCGAGCATCTCTACCCCCGGAGCGTCCCCGCGCCGGCGGCGCGGTCGGGGAGCGCCGCGACTCCGACTCCGTCGAAGGGGCGCTGACCGAACCGCCAACAAGAGCCAGCCCGCCATGCGATTCACCCAGGGCAGACGCCGTCCGGCCCCGTCGGTCATCATCGTCTCGCTGATCGACGTCCTACTGGTCGTGCTGATCTTCCTGATGGTGTCGACGACGTTCCGCCAGACACCGGCGATCCGGCTGGCGTTGCCGGAAGCGAAGACGACCCAGAAGGCCGGCGCGTCGCCGAACCAGCTCGTGGTCACCGTCGCGAAGACCGAACCCCATCTCTACCTCGCGACCCGGCCCGTGACGCTGGAGCGACTCCGACAGGAATTGGCGGCGCAGGCGGCGCTCATCACCAACCTGACGCTCTCCATCCAGGCCGACGAAGGCGCGCCCTGGGGGCAGGTGCTCGGCGTGATGGAAGCGGCGAAGGAGGCCAACATCCGGACCGCCGACGCCGTCACCCGGAAACCGGGGAATCCCTGACCACCGATCTCGCGCGGCGAAACGAAGCGGGACGTCGGGTATTCGTGGGCCTTGAAACGGGGACGGCGGTTTCTTTCAACCACGGAAGGCACGGATCACACGGAAAGAGAGCGAGGGGAACGAAGCGGGGGTGGGCGTCCTTTGGAACCTGAACAAAAAGGTCGCGCGCGACCCATCGGCATTCCGCGTTTCCCGTGGTTGAGGTTGAAATCGCCGTCACGGGTTGGCGATCAGGGTGCGCGGGTCGACCCAGGGCATGCGGTGGGCTTCGGCGACGGCGCGATGGGTGACCTTGCCGGCCACGACATTGAGGCCGCTGGCGAGCGCCGGTTGCCGTTGGACCGCTTCGCTGAGGCCGCAGTCGGCGAGGAGCTGGACGAAGGGGAAGGTCACGTTGGTCAGGGCCTGAGTGGCGGTCCGGGCGTAGGCGCCGGGCATGTTGGCGACGCAGTAGTGCAGGACCCCCTCCTCGCAGTAGACCGGGTGATCGTGGGTCGTTGGTCGGGAGGTTTCGGAACACCCTCCCTGATCGATCGCGATGTCCACCAGCACGCTTCCCTTCCGCATGCGACGCAACATTTCACGGCTGATGAGTTTCGGAGCTCGGGCGCCCGGGACGAGAACCGCGCCGATCAGAAGGTCGACCGAAGGAAGGATGTCGAGGAGGTGGGCTTCACTGGAGTACAGGGTGTGCGCCGTGTGCAGGGTGATGTCGAGGAACCGCATCCGTTCGAGGTCCACTTCGAGGATGGTGACGTCGGCGCCCACGCCGGTGGCCATTCGGGCGGCGTTGATCCCGGAAGTGCCTCCGCCCAGGACGACGACCTTGCCGGGAAGGACTCCCGGCACGCCGCCCAGCAGAACGCCGCTCCCGTCGTTGTGTTTGGCGAGGAAATACCCGCCCACCACGACGCTCATGCGGCCGGCGATCTCGCTCATGGGCTCGAGCAGGGGAAGGCGGCGATTGACCTCGAGGGTCTCGTAGGCGATGGCGGTGACTCCGGAACGTTGGAGCGCCTCGGTGCAGGCCCGGTTGGCGGCGAGATGCAGGTAGGTCAGCAGCAACTGTCCGGGCCGGAGCAGCCCGTATTCCGGTTCCAGCGGTTCCTTCACCTTCACCACCAGGTCGGCCTTTTCGAAGATGGCCTTGTGACCGGCGAAGACCTTGGCGCCGGCGGCTTCGTAATCGGAATCCGGGTACCCCGCGCCGACCCCGGCGCCCTTTTCGACGATCACCCCATGGCCCCGGCGGGTGAGCTGGTATGCCGCGGACGGAAGAAGGGCGACCCGATGTTCCTGATCTTTGATTTCCCGCGGGATGCCGATGACCATGCCGGATTCTTGGGACGGGGGCGGGATTTGCAACCACGCGCCGGCCCGCGCGTTCGGGGGGGGGTGGCGCGCCTATTTCGAAGTGGATTCCGGCGTCCGCACGACTTCGATCCCGCGCTCGCGAAGGCCGGCCAGGAGCGATTCGGGGGCGAGGCGGTCGGTCACCACGACGTCGATGTCGTCCAGCGGACAGAGGAACGAGACGGAGCGACGGTCGAACTTCGAGTGGTCGAGACAGAAGATGACCCGGCGGGCCGCCGTGATCATCGCGCGCTGGATGTCGATCAGGAGCCCGTGGGAATTGGTGATGCCTTCGAGGGTGATCCCGCCACTGCTCATGATGGCGACGTCGGCGTGCATCCTCGAAAACGCCTCGACGGCGAGCGGTCCCACCAGGACGCCGAGGCGCGGATAGATCATCCCGCCGGAGACGAGCACCTCGACGCGCGGATTCGACGCGAGCAGGTTCGCGACCGGCAGGGAATTGGTGATGACCTGCGGGGATTTCGCGTCGAGATGCCGGGCGACGTGGAAGACGGTCGTTCCGGCGTCGAGGATGAGACTCTGATTCGGGGCGATCAGTTGCGCGCAGGCGCGGCCGATCGCCTCCTTCTCGTCGAGTTGATGCGTGTCCCGGATCGCGAAGGTGAATTCGTCGGACTTGGGGGAGACTCCGCGGGCGCCGCCATGGGTGCGCCGGACCGTGCCCTTCGATTCGAGAACGGTGAGGTCGCGGCGGACGGTGGACGGGGAGACATCCAGCAGTTCGGCGAGCTCATCCAGGGACGCGAACTCGGCCCGCTGCAAATGCTCCTCGATGCGGAATTGACGCTCCTCGGCTTGCATTCAGGCGTGATTTTGGAAGATTTTGGAAGATATTGCAACAACCTGATTGACAATCGGGCTTGAGATTGGAGAGTCTGCGATCGCTTTCGAGCTGCACCATGGCCACTGCCACGCCCACGCTCCATCGTGCCGTTGTTGAACACTGGGTCCGCCAGGAAGTGTACCGGCGGATGGGGAAGCCGTTGCCGCGCGTCGCGTCGGCGCCGTCGCCGTTGCTCGTGAATGTCAGCGCGCGCCACTGCCATCTGACGCAGGCGGCGGTCGAGGCGTTGTTCGGGCCCGGGCACCAATTGACGCCGTTCAAGTGGCTCTACCAGGACGGGCAGTTCGCGGCCAAGGAGTCGGTGACGCTCATTGGTCCGCGAAGCCGGGTCATTTCCAACCTGCGGATCCTCGGTCCGTGCCGGACTCTGAACCAGGTGGAACTGGCCTACACGGATGCGATCGCGCTGGGTTTCGAGGTGCCCCTTCGAAGTTCGGGGAGCATCCAGGGGACGCCGGGCTGCATGCTGATGGGGCCGGCGGGATTCTTTGAGATGCCGGACGGCGTGATCCGCGCGTTGCGCCACGTTCACATGCATCCCGACGACGCCTCCTTCTATGGTGTGAAAGGCGGCGACTCGATGGCGCTGCGCGTGGGTGGCCCTTGCGCGACCACCTTCGAGCGGATGCTCGTTCGGGTGGATCCGAGCTTCAAACTCGAGGTTCACATCGACACGGACGAGGGGAACGCCTGCGACCTCCAACCCGAGACCCCCTGCGAGCTGGTCCGATGAAACTCTGAGGCGAATGCCGACCGGGAGGGCGGCTTCACGGAACGCACCCATTTTTATTTGCGGAAAGACACCACGAACCCTTGCGAAGCGAGAACACGTTATGAGCGAAGCGATCGGAATGATTGAAACGAAGGGCTTCACCGGCAGCGTCGAGGCGACCGACGCGATGGTGAAGGCCGCGAACGTCAGCGTGGCCAAATCCATCCCCATTGGGGGCGGCATGATCACCATCGTCGTGCGCGGGGACGTCGCGAGCGTGAAGGCGGCGGTCGACGCCGGGGCTCGGGCCGCGTCGAAAGTCGGCGAGTTGATCGGATCCCACGTCATCGCGCGGCCCCACGAGGATCTCGTGAAGGGCTTTCTGGGCGATCCCGCCGCCGCGGCGAAGAAGTGAGGAAGGTCCGACCCGAGCCGCTTCCGAACGCGAATCAAGAAAACGAGAATCACTCAGGAGATCGAAGAACGGAGAATTCCCATGGCAAACCAGGCAATTGGCATGATCGAGACGAAGGGTTTGTGCGCCCTTCTGGAAGGCACCGACGCGGCGCTGAAGGCGGCGAACGTGTCGTTCACCGGTTGGGAGAAGGTCGGGTCGGGCTTTGTGACCGGCTTCTTCCGCGGGGACGTCGCGAGCGTGAAGGCGGCGGTCGATGCCGGCGCGGCGGCGGCGTCCGGGATTGGACAGGTTGTGAGCGTGCAGGTGATTCCGCGGCCGCACGAGGGATTGTCCGGTCTGGGCAAGTGGCTGGCCTGATCCCGACAGCGGTGCTTCGGCCACGTCGAGGCGGCAATCGTCGCCCCAATGTTCCGAAGTGCTTCCGCGCATGAAGATTCTCGTCGCCAATCTCGGGAGCACGTCACTCAAGTGGCGGCTCTTCGACTTTTCGGATGGCGCCGAGAAGCTGCTGCACAAGGGCGGCTTCGAGCGCGTGACGGATCACGATGCGGCGATCGGAGACTGTCTCAAGGCGTTGCTGGATTCGGGGTGTGTCGCCTCGGAGTCGGAGATTGCGGCGGTCGGGTTCAAGACGGTGATCGCCCAGCGCGTGAACGGGTGTGTCCGGCTGGACGAGGCTTCGGTGAAGGCGATGGAGGCGTACAACGCCCTGGCTCCGGCGCACAACCCGCCCTACATCTCCGGAATCCGGCTGTTCGCGAAGAGGATGCCCGGCACCCCGTTGGTCGGACTGTTCGAGACCGCCTTCTACCAGTGGATTCCCGACGCGGCGCAAAGGTACGCCGTGCCGGACGCCTGGCACGAGGCGGGCGTGCGACGGTGGGGATTCCATGGCGCCAGCCACAAATTCGTGGCCGAGCGCTCCGCGGAACTTCTGGGTCGGGCCGATGTGGCGGAGCGGGCCCGGCGACTCTACGTGGACAGTGGAGCCAGTCCCGTGACCGGCCCGGACCTGCGGGTCATTTCGTGCCACCTCGGCGGAAGTTCGAGCGTGACCGGCATCCGGAACGGGGTCGCCATCGGCAACAGCCTGGGCATGAGCCCGCAGTCCGGACTGCCCCACAACAACCGGGTGGGCGACCTCGACAGCTTCGCCGTTCCGTTCGCCCTCCGGCACCTGGGATTGTCCCTCGACGAGGTGGAGGCCCAGTTGTGCCGGGAATCCGGCCTGAAGGGTTTGAGCGGCCTGTCGAACGACATCCGGGACATCGATGCCGCCGCGGCGAAGGGCGATGCCCGCGCCAGGCGCGCCCTGGATTTCTTCGTCCACGAGGCGCGTCGGTGGATCGGGGGATACCTGCTCGAATTGAACGGCCTCGACGCGCTGGTCTTCACCGCGGGCATCGGGGAGAACCGGACCGAATTGAGAGCCGCGATCTGCGCGGGTCTCGACGGATTCGGGATCGAGGTGGACCCGGTCGCCAATTCCGAGGTGCGCGCCCGGGAGGGCGTCGTGAGCACGGGCGCCTCGCGGGTGAAGGTCTTCGTGATCCCCGCGAACGAGGAACTCGTGGTCGCCCGCGAAGTCCAACGGCACCTCCAGGCGGCGGCTGGCGGATGAACGGTGGGCCAGCCGCGAACCCATTCTTCGAATTTCCAGACGAACAGAATCCAACCCAAGACGGACAACCGAATCGGACAACGAGTATGGCTCAACAAGCAATCGGACTCATTGAAACCCGGGGCCTCGTGGCCCTCGTCGAAGCGACGGACGCGATGCTCAAGGCCGCCAACGTCGAACTTGCCGGTCCCATGACCCAGGTCGGCAACGCGCTCGTCACCGCGGCCGTGGTCGGCGACGTCGCCGCGGTCAAGGCCGCCACCGACGCCGGCGCGCAGGCGATCAAGGCGATCAAGGGCGAACTCGTCAGCGTGCACGTCATTGCCCGGCCGCACGCCGAGACTGAACAGGTCCTGCCGAAGAAACGCTGATTCAATCGACGGCGCCGGTGGCGGAGGGTTCCCCTGGGGAGTCCCGGCCCGCGTCCCGGCGCGTCTCGGCGCATCGCCTCTCAACGGGTCGCCGTCCCACGAAGCACCATGTTTCTCGCCCGGGTCGAAGGTTCGGTGGTCGCCACCAAGAAGGATCCCGCCATGAGCGGCAGGAAGCTCCTGCTGCTGAGGCCGCAACTCGTCGACGACAAGGATCCCACCCGGTTCAAGGCCGGATCGAACACGATCGTCGCGGTGGACAGCGTCGGGGCGGGACTCGGGGAGATGGTCCTTTTTTGTCAGGGCAGCAGCGCCCGCCTCGCGCCCGACATGGGAAAGGCGCCGGTCGACGCCGTCATCATCGGCATCGTGGATTCGGTGGATGTCCTGGGGAAACAGGTTTTCTCGGCGCGCACTTCCTGATCGTGGAGAGCGAAATTTTCCAAATTCGGGACACGTATTGGGACCATGAACCCGAGGGGCATCACACGGAGGCGCGGAGGCACGGAGGGGGACGGAATCCATCCTCAAATCTCCGTGTCTCAGTGCCTCCGTGAGAGAATTCCGGTTCATGGAGAGGAGCGGGAGGTCTGGCGCGCGCGAAGTCGGAAGGGCGGGTGGGTTGGTCCAGTCCATTGTGTGCAATGAATCGGGGTTCCCCGCGGAACCCGTAAGCCAATAGCGAGTGAAGCGATGAGTTCTCAAGTGAATGAAACGTTGATTCGCGACGTCGTCGCGGAGGTCTTGGCTCGTCTCGGTCAGGGGACCAAGCCGGCCGGCGCGGCGGCCGCGTCCCAGGGGGCGGCGGCGTCCTGCAATCTTCCGGCCCAAGGACGCTCCGCCAGCGGCGCGCGCACCGGATTCCGCGGGAAATTCGGCGTGTTCGCCGACGCCGACGAGGCGTGCGCGGCGGCGCATGAGTCTTTCCTGAAGCTCAGCGAGAAAGGGGTCGCGGGCCGGGTGAAAGTGATCGAGATCGTGAAGCGCCTCTGTGAGGCGAACGCGGCGGAGTGGGGGCGGATCGAGCTGGAGGAGACGAAGATCGGGCGTCTCGACCACAAGATCGAGAAGCTGAAGGCGCAGCGGGGCATCCCGGGGGTCGAGTTCCTGAACCCGTACGGCCTGAGCGGGGATCACGGCATCACGCTGGAGGAGTACGCGCCCTTCGGTGTGGTGGGCGCGGTGACGCCGAGCACGCATTCCATTCCGACGATGGCGTGCAACATCATCAGCCTGGCGGCGGCGGGCAACTCCGCGGTCTTCAACGCGCATCCGTCCGCCTACAAATGCGCGGTGACGGCGGCGCGGGTTTTCAACGAAGCGATCTACCGCGAACTGGCGATCGAGAATCTCGCCTGCATCGTCGAGCCGCCCACGCTCGAGTCCTTCAGCGCCATCGGGAAGAACGAATCGGTCAAGCTGCTCTGCGTCACGGGCGGTCCCGGCGTGGTCAAGGCCGCCATGGCGAGCGGCAAGCGCGCGGTGTGCGCCGGCCCGGGCAATCCACCCGTGCTCGTCGATGGCACGAGCTGCCTGACCAACGCGGCCAAATGCGTGGTCTACGGAGCGGCCTACGACAACAACCTTCTCTGCATCGGGGAGAAGGAGGTCTACGTTCTCGAACCCTTCTTCGAGAAGTTCATGGCGGCGCTCGAGAAAAACGGGGCCTACCGGCTGAACGCGGCCCAGGTGGAGTCCCTGACGAAGGCCGCCTTCGTATTCCCGCCGGGGCAGGGCGCCGGCTGCCCGCACCCGGTCGTCAACCGGGACCTCGTCGGTCGCGATCCGGCGGTGCTCGCCAAAGCCGCCGGGGCGACGATCCCGCCCGGCACCCAGCTGCTTTTCGCGGAGACCCCGGCCGACCATCTGTTCGTCGAGGAGGAACAGATGATGCCGTTCATCCCGATCGTGCGCATCAGGACGGTCGAGGAGGGGATCGCCCTCGCGAAGAAGGCGGAGCACGGATACAAGCACTCGGCGCTGATCCATTCGCACGATGTCGCGAACATGACCGCGATGGCGCGCGCGCTGGAAACGACGCTCTTCGTCAAGAACGGCTCGTGTCTGGCCGGCCTCGGTTCGGGCGGCGAAGGCTACGGCAATTTTTCGATCGCGACGACGACCGGCGAGGGCATCTGCAATCCCCGAACCTTCACCCGGGTTCGCCGCTGCGTGATGGTCGACAAACTCCGGATCTTTTAGGCGCGACCACGGAACATTCCCGAGACGCCGTTCCCATCCCATGTTTCTCGCCCGAGTCGAAGGCAACCTGACCGCTACCCGGAAGCACCCGAGCTTCGAGGGCTGGCGCCTGGTGATCTGCCAGCCGATCAGCCGGGAAGGGGAACCAGAAGGAGTGCCCCAGATCGCAATCGACGCCCTGGGCGCCGGAATGCACCAGCGGGTCGTGATTTCCAGCGACGGCGCCGCGGCGCGAAAAGCCGTGGGTGACGAACGCAGTCCCGTCCGATGGATGATCGTCGGGATCGTCGACGAGGTCGCCCCCGGCTCCACAGCCCTGGAGGACGCCGCGTGAGACTGGGTCGGGTCATCGGCCGGGTGACGCTCAGCCGCACGGTGGCCGGCCTCGACGGCGCCCGGTGGCTCGTGGTGAATCCGTTCAATCGCGCCCGGTTCCCACAGGGGACCTCCTGCCCGCCGGGGCTGACTCCCGAACCCTCGCTGGTCGTCTACGACAACCTCGGAGGCGGTGTCGGCGACGTCATCGGTTTCGTCGAGGGTCGCGAAGCCGCCCAGCCCTTTCCCGTGTCGCCGCCGATCGACGCGATCAACGCCGCGCTGGTCGACCACGTGTTTCACCGCCCGCACTGATCCGAGCCGGATGGGACATCGCCACCGAATTCATTTCATCCACGAACTCCAGAACACCATGGCCACCGTCATCACCGCGAAGGACATCGAAGCCCGGATCGCCCGGGGCGACGACCCGACCCAACTTCCCGCCGACGCATTGCTGACGCCTTCGGCGAAGGATGCCTTGCGGGATCACTCTCGAAAGCGGTCGCCCGGGGCGGGGGCCGCGGCCGGGTCGGAGTCGCCGGTGAGCCGGACGGCCTCGACTTTCGCCAAAGCGGTTTCGGCATCGAGCTCGCCCGAGGAACTCGAGGCCTTCTTCGCGACGCCCCAGATGCAGAAGCTGAAGGAGCAGATCTGCGACATCGGGCGCCGGCTTTGGCAGCGGGCGTACGTGGACGGCAA